>JAHFDS010000132.1 GCA_023248855.1 Myxococcales bacterium | reverse complement strand
CACCCTCCTCTGGACCTACGGTCTTCGAACGGAAAAGATCGGCCAGGCTGAAGCCCTGAAGGTGGACGTCATCGCGTTCGATCCTCTCGCCCTCCGAGTGGTGCAGCGTCGCGAGGTGGGAAACGGGCCTGCCCACAGCGTCGTACTCACCGCGGATCGGAAGCAGGTCGTCATGAACGTGGCCGGCGACGACGCCATCGTCTATGTCGATCCGGCCACTGGCCAGGTTGCCCACCGGGTCGCAGTGGGGAAGTTCCCGTGTGACCTTCACTTGTCCCCCGACGGACGCTTGGCGTACTTTCCGGAGCGGGACCAGGACACCGTGAGTGCCCTGGACGTGGCCACGCGGCAGGTACTCAGGCGGGTGAATTTCCCCAAAGGGAGCAAGCCCCACATGCTTCGCGCCTCGCCCGACGGCAAATATGTTTGGGTCCAGAACGCAGCGGCCAACACGAACGAGATCCTCGATGGGCAAACGCTCGAGGTTTTGAACGTTCAGGCGGTCGGGAAACACCCGAGTACCAACGCGTGGACGCCGGACGGCAGGTACTCCTGGGTGCTCCACGAGGGCGACAACCACGTGATCGTCATGGAGGCCCACCCGCCGTTCAGGCAGCTCAAGCGCATCGAGGTTGGACCGAGCCCCCTCAATGTGTCGTTTCGTCCGGATGGGAAGTACGCCTATGTCACGGTGGGAGGCTTGAACGCCGTCGCGGTCATCGACACCGCGACGATGAAGGCCGAGACGATGCTGCCGGTCGGGCGGACGCCGTCGGGCATGGTCCTGCTTGACGTCCGGCCACGGCTATAGGCACGCTGAAATCGATACGAACCTGTAGGAGGGGGCAGAACACTACATTCAGCGAGTGTCTGGCGCTCGCTTCAGCGCCGCCTTGAAGCCGAGGCGGTTCACCGCCTCGATCATCTGGTCAACAGCGACCTGAGCGGGATCGAAGACTACCACCGCCTCCTTGGCCCGAAAACTCACGTTCGCCCCGCTGACGCCCCTGAGCGCCTCCAGCGCCCGTTTGACCGCAATGGGTCAGGTACCTCAGGTCATCCCCTCGACGCTCAGAGCCACGGTGGAGGTCGCGGCGAGCGCCGCGTGGGCAACCAAGCTCAGGAGGACCACGGTCAGCAAGGGAAGAACCTTCTGCCTCATTTCATGTCCTCCATCGTGCGCCCGGCGCCATGAGCGGCCCAGTCGCTGAGGCGCGCCAGCAGGTCCGACGTCATCTCGGGGAACCGGTCGAGTACGATCGACGTACCGACGACGAGGCTGGCCAGGATGAGGAGAGCGAGTGTGATGCGACCCCCGGCCATCCGGCAGGCGAGCGCGTCACACCGCCGGCGCTCTCGCACGTAGAGCACGAACCCGACCGTAACGCCCAGCACGCCGGCGGGGATGAGGATCGAGCGGTACTGCATCGTCACCGCCATGAAGGCGCCGCTGCCCAGGCCAAGGACGATGACCGCAAGCGGCAGAAGGCAGCAGAGCGACGACAGCACGGCACCCATCCACGCCGTGACACCTGCACCGACCGCGCCCAGCCTCATGGTGCCCTCCGACAAGCTCGGCGGCAGCGATCAACAAACCAACGATCACGCCACATACGGCTTCTCGGCGGCGAACGCCCCGTACTCCAAGGTGAGCCGGTAAGTTCGACCACAGCACGAAACCGTGTCTCCGGGCCTGGCGTCCTCGGGGAGCGTCATGACTCCATCACAGTCCGGACAGCTGACCCGGTGGGCCAGGGTCGCGGACCAGCGACCGCCCTCCTCCCGAACCCTGAGGGCATGACCAGCGCAGTTCGGGCACTCCACCAAGTCTCCCGATCTGACGCCTCGAGGCAGCTCGACGACGGCCCCACAATCCGGGCAGCGGACGAAAGGCATCATCAAATTCCGAGAAGCCGCTGCAGGCGGCCCCGGTCGAAGCCCACGATCACCTCGTCGTCGACGGTGATCACGGGGACTGCCATGCGCCCCGTCTTCGCGATCAACTCCTCACGGGCCGTGGCGTCCTCCGCGACGTTCTTCGCCGTAAATGCGATCCCGCGAGACGAAAGAAACTCTTTCGCCGCGTGACACGACTGTCAGGTTGTGGACCAGTAAACTGTCACCCGTCGACTCGCCATTTCTAGACTCCGTTGAGTAGGCCGCCGAAGATGCGGCGGCCGAGCTTGAACCCCTCGGCCACCGTCGCACCCGCTCCTGGTGCTTCGGGATTCGCTTCCCGCCAGGCCCTCAGATGCTCTTCCGACCGGAAGAAGTTGATCGTCGTTCAGAGAGAGTCCGCGACTCTGCATCGCTCGTCGGTTCGTTTGCCGACCCAGAGCATGACGCCGTAGGCGTCCAGCGCGAGGCCGTCCGGCGCAGCGGAAACCTCAAGGGGCATCTTGCAGTGATGGCAGCGCGAGCGAATCTCGACTCGGCTCCCAACCATCGGTGCGATGCCGAGCGCGTCGATCGCACAGCAGGCGTACCGTTCCTTGCCACCCGGGAGGCGGACGACAAAAGGTGTCGGCGAGGCCGAAAAGGGGTACGCGATGTCCACCTGCCGGTCACGGATGCGGATCAAATCGTCATCGTTCAGGCCGACGAGCGCCTCACGGACGGCTTCGGCCGGACTATCCGGGAAAGCGGCCACGATGTCTTCCACGCGTATCGGGCCGCCCCGATCCAGGAAGATCCGCAAGATCCGCTGGAACACCTTTGTCTGCCTAGCGGCACGGCGAGCGGTCCACCTAGCCTCCAGGTCCTTGTCGATCAGCTCATCGGCGGTCTTGATCTCGAGGATCCCCACCAGTCGGCCCTCCGGAGTAATCTACGAATACGGTAAAGTCTGTAGTAACTCCAGACTCAAGCCCCATTTTGCGGAGGGAAGGACGATGGATGGCGCGGGTCCCATCGCGATCGGCCGGCTGGCGAAAGATACTGGCACCAACATCGAGACGATCCGCTACTACGAGCGGGTGGGCCTGCTGCCCGCTCCGGCGCGAAGTCAGGGCGGCTATCGCCTCTACGGGACCGAGCATTTCAAACGTTTGAACTTTGTTCGCCGCGCCCGCGCCCTCGGGTTCTCCATCGGCGAGGTCCGGACACTGCTGCGGCTCGCGGACGAGCGGAGGCGCCCGTGCGCCGAAGTCCGAGTGGTCGCCCAGGCCCATCTCGGAGACGTGCGCGCCAAGATCGCGGACCTCAAGGCGATGGAGCAGGTGCTGAAGGAAACAGTCGCCAGATGCGCCAGCCGCTCGGGTTCCCACTGCCCACTCATCGACGCGCTGTACCGGGACGCTACTCCCGGAGGCGAGGGCCTTCAGTGAATTACTTTACATCCGTGCCTCAATCGATGAGCATCGGGGGAGGGGTACATTCCTCTGACCACGGGGTGAGGCATGAGCGAACGTGACCTGCAAGCTGAATTCGAGCGCCTCAAAGCGGAGAACGAACGCCTGAAAGCCCAGCGAGCAAGTCGAGTCTCACTCAAGGTCAGCCAGAAGGGAGGCGTGTCTCTGTACGGCCTCGGGCGGTTTCCCGTCACGCTCTACAAGGAGCAGTGGGCGAAGTTGCTCGACATGGCGGACGAGATCCGAGCCTTTATCAGGGAACACGACGCCGAGCTGAAAGCGAAGCCGAATCCAACCCGTACTTAGAGACGCCACCCAACAAGGGTGCCGTTGGGGCCTATTCGGCCGTCTTGGCCTTCCGGGTCGGGGCCGCGTCTTCTTTGCCCATCCCTAGCGCTCGGCGAGCATTGGCGAGGTTGGATTGGGCGTCGGCGTGGTCAGGCTTGATCTTGAGGGCCTTCTCGTAGTGTTCGATGGCCTCGGCCTGCTTGCCCTGCTGAGCGAGCGCAGCACCCAAGTTGTTGTGGGCGTCAGCATGGTCAGGCTTGATGCGCAGGGCCGTTTGGTAGTGCTCGAGCGCCTCAGCCAGTCTGCCCTGCCGAGCGAGCGCCACGCCCCAATTGTAGTGCGCGTGAGCATGGTCAGGCTTGATCTGCACGGCACGCTCGTACCGTTCGATGGCCTCGGCCAGCTTCCCCTGCCGGGCGAGCGCAGCACCCACGTTGTTGTGGGCGTCGGCATAGTCCGGCTTGATCTTGAGGACCCCCTCGTACTGTTCGACGGCCTCGGCCAGCTTCCCCTGCTGAGCGAGCACAGCACCCGCGTTGTTCTGGGCGTCAGCATAGTCAGGCTTGATACGCACGGCCGTCTGGTAGTGCTCGAGCGCCTCAGCCAGCTTGCCCTGCCCAGCGAGCGTCAGGCCAAAGTTGTACTGACCGATGGGGGATCTGGGATCAATGGCAGCAGCATGGCTCCAAAGCTTCTCCGAGTCGTGCCAGACGTGGACCTGATTCCAGGTGAGAACTCCCAAGCCCACGAGGACACAGACGGCAAGCCCGGTAAGCGGGAAACGCCAGGCTTGCCAATAGGAGAGCAGGCCGGCGCCGGCCAAGATCGCCCAGCCGAGGCCTGCCAGGTAGGTATATCGATCCGCGGCAATCTGCGGGCCGCTCTGAACGATCCCGAGCACCGGCACGAGAACCGCCACGTAGGCCACCCACGCCTCCGGCAGGCCCGGCACCCGCCGACGAAGGACCAGGACGATCGCCGTGAGGGCGAGAACCACGCCGTAGCTCAGGAGAAACGGCATCGCCCATGGATTCACCGTGGGCGGCAGTTCGTAGAGCGGCGAGAGGTTCACGGGCACGACCATCTTCCAGAGGTAGAAGCTCAAGCCGTACGCTGAGACCGCCAGCCTGCCCGGCACGCTCAATTGAGTCAGCGAGAGCGCGGCGTGGATCGAAGACTGCGCCATGACGGCGATGGCCGATGCCGCCGCCGCCAGCAGTACGAACGGGATCTTCTCGACGTAGACTCGCCGCGCGGGCTCGCTCCACCACCCCTTGCCCCCCCCGAGGCGCCGGAGGGGATAGACGTCCAGAATCAAGAGCACGACCGGCAGATTCACGGCCATCGATTTGGACAACAGCGCGCAGGCGAACAAGCCAGCGGCCGCCCAGTACTGCCCTCGGCCGCGCTCTTCGCGCTCGCAGACCCGGAGGTAGACGAGGATCGCCGACAGATAGAAGAGCCCCGAGAGCACGTCGCGCCGTTCGGTGACCCAGGCGACGGATTCCACGCGCAGGGGATGGATCGCGAACACGAGGGCGGCAAACCCGGCAGACACGGCGAGCGCGTGACCGTGTTCAGAGAGACTGGGCAGCGCCCGTATCAGGATCCGACGGGCTACGAAGAAGAAGACCACCCCGTTCGCGGCGTGCAGGAGGAGACTGGTCAGATGGTAGCCGAGGGGGTTCAGGCCCCAGAGTAGGTAGTCCAGGCCGAGGGTCATCCACGTCAGCGGAATGTAGTGGCCGAGGTGCGTGGTCCACATCCAGCGCAGGTGGGTCCAGCCGAGTCCCCGATAGTGAGGGTTGTCGAGGAAATTTCGAGGATCGTCCCAGTTCACAAATTCGTTGTGGAGCGCTGGCAGGAAGGCGGTGAAAGTCAAGAGAGCAATCACCGATGGGATCAGCCAGTGGACCCATCGCTCGGGTAACGCGCGCGCGCCCTGCTCACGGTGCTCCCGCTGGGGCAGTTGTGGGTGTCGGGCCTTGACGGCCGCTTCCAGCTTGCGCGACTCGCTCTTGCGGCTCATCGGTAAGGGCACGCCTCCGAGCGTCGCGCCAAGCGGTACACGCGAGGGCGCCTCCGGCTCAGGGTTTACTTTTCGTGTTCGATGGCCCGGCCAGCCGGAGTCGCAGGGCCTGCTGGTAATGCTCGTCCGCCTCGGCCCGATGACCCTGCCGAGTGAGGGCGACGCCCCAGTTGGTATGGGCGTCGGCAAAGTCCGGGCTGATCTTGAGGGCCTGCTGGAAATGCTCGATCGCCTCGGCCACCTTGCCCTGGTGAAGGAGAGCAACACCCCAGTTGTTGTGGAGTGGCGCATGGTCGGGCCTGCTGCGCAAGGCCTGCCGGTAGTGCTCGATCGCCTCGTCTGGCTTGCCCTGCTGAGCGAGCGCAGCGCCCCAGTTGCTGTGGGCGTCGGCGTGGTCAGGCTCGTTCTGCAGGGCCTGCTGGTAATGCTCGATCGCCTCGGCCAGCTTGCCCTGCTGAGCGAGCGCAGCGCCCCAGTTGCTGTGGGCGTCGGCGTGGTCAGGCTCGTTCTGCAGGGCCTGCCAGTAATGTTCGATCGCCTCGGCCAGCTTACCCTGCTGAGCGAGCGCATTGCCCCAAGTGTAGTGAGCGTCGGCATAGGCCGGCTTGATCTGCAGGGCCTGCCGGTAGCGCTCGATCGCCTCGGCGAGTCTGCCCTGGTCAGCGAGCGCGGCGCCCCAACTGTAGTGGGCGTCGGCATAGTCCGGCTCGATGCGCAAGGCCTGCTGGTAATGCACGATCGCCTCGGCCAGCTTGCCCTGCCGAGCGAGCGCAGCGCCCCAGTTGGCCTGAGCGACGTGAGACTGGGGGTCGATGGCAAGGGCATGGGTCCAGAGCTTCTCCGAGTCGTGCCAGACCTGGGCCTGGTTCCACGTGAGAACTCCCAGGGCCAAGAGGACACAGACGGCAGAGCCGGGAATGAGGAAACGCGTGGCGCGCCAGCGCGAGAGCAGGCCGGCCCCGGCCAGGATCGCCCAGCCCCGCCCGGCTAGATACGTATAGCGATCGGCGGCGACCTGGGGGCCATTCTGAAAGATGCCGAGCACCGGCAGCAGAATCAGCACATACGCCAGCCAGACGGCCAGCAGGCCCGGCCAGCGGCGGCGCAGGGCCAACGCGAGCGCGGTGATGGCGACGATCATGCCGTAGCTCAGGATGAACGGCGCCCCCCATGGGTTCAGCGTGGCCGGCAGCATGTAGAGAGGCGAAAGGTTCACGGGCACAACCATCTTCCAGAGGTAAAAGCTCAAGCCGTAGGCGGAGACCGCCAGCCTGCCGAGCACGCTCAGTTGATCCAGAGGCTGCATGTTGTTGACGGTGAGCGCCCGGAACGCCATGGCGGATGCCGCAGCAGCCAGCATCACAAAGGGGATCTTCTCGATGTAGACCCGACGCGTCTCCTCGCCCCAGCACCCCCTGGCCCCTCCGAGGCGCCGGAGGGGATAGACGTCCAGGATCAGCAGCACAACGGGAAGGCTCACGGCTATGGACTTCGACAACAGCGCACAGACGAAGAGGCCCACGGACCCCCAGTACCACCGACGGCTACGCTCCCCCCGCTCGCAGGCCCGGAGGTAGGCGAGGAGCGTTAACAGGTAAAAGAGTCCCGAGAGGACATCGCGGCGTTCGGTGGCCCAGGCGACGGATTCCACGCGCAGGGGATGAAGGGCGAACAGGAGGGCGGCAAATGCGGCGGGAAGGGCGAGACTCGCTTGACCTCGGTCAACCGGACCAGGCCGAGCCAAGCTCAGGATCCGGCGGGCCACGAAGTAAAAGACCACCGCATTGGCGGCGTGCAGGAGAAGATTGGTCAGATGATACCCGATGGGATTCAGGCCCCAGAGCAGGTAGTCCAGCCCGAAGGTCATCCACGTCAGGGGAATCCAGTGGCCCATGTGAGACGCGGTCCACATCCAGCGGAGCTGGGTCCAGCCGAGTCCACGATAGCGAGAGTTGTCGAGGAGATTTTTGTCATCGTCCCAGTTCACAAACTCGTTGTGGAGCGCTGGCAGGAAGGCGGCGAAGGTCAAGAGAGCAATCACCAATGGGATCAGCCAGTGGACCCATCGCTGGGGTAACGCGCGGGCGCCCGGCTGACGGCGCTCACGCTGGGGCAGTTGCGGGTGATAATGATTGGCGGCCGCTCTAGACTTACCGGAAGTGCTCTGGCGGCTCATTGGTGCGCTCAAGATCTAATGTCTCACGGGTCCCAGTAGTTTCGACAATTCACGGGGACACAAGGGCGACGGAGTGGTCACGCTCGCGGACAGCAGCGACAGGAATAAGGAGACGCTCGCGATCGCAAAACGGCCGGAACTTCAGCCCTCCGGCGTCGATCGCTCCCTAAACGCTCGGCGAGATCTTTCGAATTTCTTTCCCCCCATCGTCTGCGGAGCCTATCGGGCCTTCTCAGCTTTCCGGCTCGCGGCCGCGTCCGGCCTGCCCGTGTCGAGCACCCGGAGAGCCCTGAGCAGGTTCCTTTGGGCGTCGGCGTAGTCGGGCTTCAGGCGCAGAGCCTGCCGGAAGTGCTCGATCGCCTCGCCGAGCTTGCCCTGCTGAGCAACCGCAACACCCCAGTTGTTGTAAGCCTCGGCATAATCCGGCCTGATCTTGAGGGCCTGCTGGTAATGCCCGATCGCCTCGGCCGGCTTGCCCTGCTGAGCGAGCGCAGCCCCCAGGTTGGTGTGGGCGTCGGCGTAGTCCGGGTCGATGTGCAGGGCCTGTCGGTAATGCTCGATCGCCTCGCCTAGCTTGCCCTGCTGAACGAGCGCAGCGCCCCAGTTGATGTGGGCGTCGGCGTGGTCCGGGTCGATGTGCAGGGCCTGTCGGTGGTGTTCGATCGCCTCGGCCAGCTTACCCTGCTGAGCGAGCGCCTGGCCCCAATTGTTGTGGGCGTCGGCATAGTCCGGCTTGATCTTGAGAGCCTTCTGGTAGTGCTCGATCGCCTCACCTAGCTTGCCCTGCTGAGCGAGCATCGCGCCCCAGTTGGTGTGGGCCTCGGCATAGTCAGGCTTGATTTCCAGGGCCCGCCGGAAACGTTCGATCGCCTCGGGCAGCTTGCCTTGCCGAGCCAGCACGCCGCCCCAGTTGTTGTGGGCGTCGGCGTAGTCCGGGTCGATGTCCAGGGCCTGCCGGTGATGCTCGATCGCCTCGGCCAGGTTGCCCTGCTGGGCGAGCGCCACGCCCCAGTTGTCATGAGCGAGCGCATTGTCAGGCTTGACGTGCACCGCTTGCCGATAGTGCTCGATCGCCTCGGCCAGCTTGCCCAGCCGAACGAGTGCAACACCCCAGTTGTTGTGGGCGTCGGCATAGTTCGGGTCGATGTCCAGGGCCCGCCGGTAATGCTCGATCGCCTCAGCCGGCTTGCGCTGCCGAACGAGCGCAGTGCCCCAGTTGTTCTGCGCGACGGAAAGCTTGGGGTCGATGGCAAGGGCATGGGCCCAGAGCGTCTCCGAGTCGTGCCAGACCTGGGTCTGGTTCCAGGTGAGAACTCCCAAGCCCACGAGGACACAGACGGCAAGCCCGGTAAGTGGGAAACGCCAGGCGTGCCAGCACGAGAAGAGGCTGGCGCCGGCCAAGATCGCCCATCCGAGGCCAGCCAGATAGGTATAGCGATCGGCGGCGATCTGCGGGCCGCTCTGAACGATCCCGAGCACCGGCAAGAGGATCACGATGTAAGCCAACCACGCCGCCGGCAGGCCCGGCACTCGCCGGCGGAGGGCCAGGACGACTGCCGTGATGGCAAGCACCAGGCCGTAGCTCAGGATGAACGGCATCGACCATGGATTCAGTTTGGCAGGCAGCAGATAGAGGGGCGAAAGATTCACGGGGGCGATCGTCTTCCAGAGGTAGAAGCTCAAGCCGTAGGCGGAGATCATCAGCCTGGCGAGCATGCTCACCTGAGCCAGCGAGGCTGCGGCGTGGATAGAAGACTGCGCCATGACGGCGATGGCAGATGCCGCGAGAGCCAGCAGCACGAACGGGATCTTCTCGACGTAGATCCGACGCGCGGACTCGCCCCACCACCCCTTGGTCCCCCCGAGGCGCCGGAGGGGATAGACGTCCAGGATCAAGAGCACGACCGGAAGATTCACGACCATCGACTTCGAGAGCAGCGCACAGCCGAACACGGCCACGGACAGCCAGTACCACCCTCGGCCCCGCGTCCCCCGCTCGCAGGCCCGCAGGTAGCCGAGGATCGTCAACAAGTAAAAGAGCCCCGAGAGCACATCGCGCCGTTCGGTGGCCCACACCACGGATTCCACGCGCAGGGGATGGATCGCGAACACGAGGGCGGCAACCCCGGCAGACACAGCGAGCGCGTGACCGCGTTCAGAGGGAGCGGGCAGAGCCCGTGTCAGGATCCGACGGACTACGAAGAAGAAGACCACCGCATTCGCGGCGTGCAGGAGAAGATTGGTCAGATGATAACCGAAGGGATTCATCCCCCACAGCAGGTAATCCAGGCCCAAAGTCATCCACGTCAGGGGAATCCAGTGGCCCAGGTGCGTGGTCCACATCCAGTGGAGGTGGGCCCAGCCGAGTCCACGATAGTGAGGGTTGTCGAGGAGATTTTTCTCATCGTCCCAGTTCACAAACTCGTTATTGAGCGCTGGCAGGAAGGCGGCGAAGGTCAAGAGAGCAATCACCAATGGGACCAGCCAGTGGACCCACGCCCGTCGGTCTTGCGCCGTGGACACGAGTGATGACCCTCTTCGTAGCAGTCTACTAATGTCACCCCCACGGCTCGGGCATGTTTCCTCGTCACATCGCAGAGGCGGCATGTTGCGCAGGAGGAGGCCACCATGGCGAGATCGGCGTTCGGGCGAGCGGCGAGCGCTGAGGGCGGCGGGCGGGTCGTTCGCGGTTATCCGCGCGTCGTCACCGTCAGCCCCGCGTCGATGACCAGCGTCTGGCCCGTGACCCAGCGCGCCTCATCGCTCGCGAGATAGACCGCGCCCCAGCCGATGTCCCAGCCGGTGCCTTCGGTGCCGAGCGGGCTCGCCCGCCGCCGTCGCTCGCGCGCCTCGGGGCCGAGATCCTGGACCATCGGCGTCCAGACCGTGCCTGGTGCGATGGCGTTGACCCTGATGCCCTTCGGCCCGAGCTGCACGGCGACGGACCGGACGAAGCCGATCACGCCCGCCTTCGCGGCCGCGTATGCGGTGCGTCCGTGACCGCGCATTCCCGCGATCGACGAGACGCAGATGACGGCGCCGCCGCCGCGCTTGTCCATCGCGGGGACGGCGGCGCGAGTCGCGAGAAACATCGATTTGAGATCCACGCCCATCACACGGTCCCACTCGTCCTCTTGCGTTTCCACGAGGTCCTTGCGCGACTCGATGCCGACGTTGTTGTGGAGGATGTCCAGCCCGCCCCAGCGCTCGCTGGCCTCCCCCACCATCCCTTCGCAGTCGGCTGCGCGCGTCACGTCGGCGGCGAAGGCCGTCGCCTCGCCGCCCTCGCCGCGGATGATCCCCACGGTCTCCTCCGCGCGCTCCTTCCTCTGGTCCACGCACAGGACGCGCGCGCCCTCACGCGCGAAGAGGATGGCCGCCGCCTTGCCGTTGCCCAGGCCTGGGCCCCGCGAGCCCGCCCCTGTGACGATGGCGATCTTGCCTCTCAGTCGATCACTCATGGCCTCCGAGCATCCTCCGCGCGGACGGATTCCCTAGGGTGGCGCCAGAGGTTACCATGAGCCCGCCGTGAAACGGGTGCTGATCCTCACCGCCAGCTACGGCTCCGGCCACAACGCCGCGGCGCGGTGCCTCGCCCGGGCCTTCGAGCGCGAGCAGTGCGCGGTCACGGTCGTGGATCACTTCCGCGAGCTGGTCTCTCCGCTCTTCGAACGCGCCTCGCGCGCGCTCTACCACGCGATGCTTCGCCGGGCGCCCATGCTCTGGGGCATCGGCTACGCGCTCGGGGATTGGATGGCGAGCGACTCCCCGCTCGCCCTGGGCGTCACACGCCTCGGCGCCCGGCGGCTCGCCACGCTGCTCGAGTCGCTCCGGCCCGACGCGGTGGTGACCACGCACGCGACGCCCGCCACCGCGATGTCGTCCCTGGTCGCGCGGGGCTGGCGCGCGCCGCCACACATCTCCGTCGTCACAGACTTCGTCGCGCACAGCCAGTGGATCGCGCGCCACATCGACTGCTACTGCGTCGCGGCCGACGAGGTGAAACACGAGTTCATCGCCCGCGGCATCCCGGCGCAGCGGATCATCGTCACGGGGATGCCCGTCCGCGCGGAGTTCGCCGAGCCCGTGGACCCCACCGCCGCGCGCGCCGCGCTCGGGCTCGGGGACCGGGCGCCCGTCGTGCTCGCGATGGCGGGCTCGCGCGGCTCGTTGGGTCGCCTCCCCGACGTCGCCCGGGCCCTCGAGGCGGTCGAGCGGCCACTTCAGGGGCTGCTCGTCTGCGGCCACGACCGGGACCTCGAGCGGAAGCTCGAGCGCCTGACCGACGGCACGCGTATCCGGACGCTCGGCTACACGGACGACATCCGTCGGCTCATGGTCGCCGCCGACCTCCTGGTGACGAAGGCGGGCGGTCTCACGCTCGCGGAGGCGATGGCGGCCGAGCTGCCCGTGCTCGTCTATGGCTCGCTGCCGGGCCAGGAGCGCCGCAACGAGCGCTTCGCCGCACGCGCGGGGATCGGGCTCGTCGCGCGCTCCTACCTCGAGCTCGTCCATCTGCTCGACCGGGCGCTCGGCGACCCCGACCTCCTCGAGCGGCTGCGCGCGCGGATCCGCCGCGTGCGGCGGCCCGACGCGACCCAGCGGATCGTCGCCGCAGTGCTCGAGCTTCTCGGGCGGCCGGTGCCGCGGTGGTGATCCTGACGCGGCTCGGTCTCGGCGCGGCTGCCGGGTGGGCGGCATATGCGTGGGGTGCCCACCTGCTGACGCTCGGCTGTGTCTGGCGTGGCAGCCACGCGAACCGCCGCATAGCGCTCACGTTCGACGACGGCCCCGATCCCGACTGGACACCACGCGTCCTCGACCTCCTCGCGGAGCGCCGAGCGCGCGCGTCGTTCTTCCTGGTCGGCGAGCGCGCCGCTCGGGCGCCCGACACCGTCCACCGCATGGTGCGCGAGGGCCACGAGGTCGCGAGCCACGGGTGGTCGCATCGGTCCCTCTGGCTTTGCGGGCCGCGGCGGACCGCCGAGGAGATCGGCCGAGCCCACGAGACGCTCGCCGCGCTCGCGGGGCGCGCGCCCCGGCATTTTCGCCCGCCGTGGGGCATGGTGAACGCGGCGATGTTCGGCGCGCTCCGCCGCTTGGGCGAGCGGTGCGTGTTCTGGTCCATCCAACCGGAAGGGCTCAGGGCCGTGGCGGCCGAGCACCAGGTGAGTCGCGTCCTCCGCCGCGCCCACCCCGGCGCCATCGTGGACCTGCACGACGCCGAGGGAACCCCGCGCGCGCCGGAGCGGCTCGTGCACGCGCTCCCCGCGATGATCGACGGCCTTCGCGGCGCGGGCTACGAGCTCGCGACCGTCGCCGACCTGCTCGACGAGGCTCCCGTCAATGGCCCGTGGGACTCGTCACCACCGAGGCCCCTCCGACGGAGTTGACCCAGAGCCAGCGGCCGCCCGAGGCGGTGACGAGCCGAGCTCCCGGGAGCCGCGCGACGACGCTCGCCTCGGGAGCCCGCACGCTCACCACCCACACGCGCCTCCCGCCGCCCCAGGCTCTCGCGAGCCGCGTCGCGTCCCAGAACACGTCGCGCGCCTCGGGGCGGAACGCGCCGAAGGCGAGCACGCTTCGCCGCCCGTCCACGATCACGGGACGGTGGGCCGAGTACCACTCGAGCGCTCCGGAGTTCTCCAGCGGGCCCTCGTGGACGAGCAGGTCGTCCGGCCGGGCGCGTCGGGCGAGCTCGAGGCCGATCCCCTGCACCGCGCGATGGGCGGAGACCAGGCCGAGCGCGGCGGCGACGGAGGGAAGCAGCGCGAGCATCGAGGCGAGCACGACGAACGTCGCGACCCGCGCGCGCCGCGGCGCGGCTCCGCGCGCGAGAGCGCATGCGCCCGACGCGAGGGCGCCCGCCGCGAAGACAAGGGCCGAGGCGCCGAGGAGCGGTCGGAACTCCGCGAACGACGGTAGCGGCGCCGCCTGGCCGGCCACCGCGCTCTTGCGCGTGGCGATGTCCGTGGCGCCCAGGACCGACTCGAGGAAGTGCCCGCCGTCGCTCGCCCAGAGAAGCCCGCAGGCGAGCGCGAGGGCGGCGAAGACACCGGCGTGAGCGGCGACGAGGCGGCGGCCGCCGTAAGCCTCCCAGCCGCGCGCGGCGAGGAGGGCGATCGCGAAGTAGGCGGGAAGCCCATAGTGCGGCAGCCGGAACGGCGAGAGTGCCGTCAGCACGAGGACGCCCACGACCCAGAGCGCGAGGGCGACCCACGGCGTCTCGCGAGGATCGCGCCACGCGCGCCGCCGCACGAGCGACCAGAGCGTGGCGCCGGCCGAGAGGATCCACGGCGCCGCGCCCAGGAGCGCGACCGTCAGGAACTGCGCCGCGGAGAGCGGCACGTCCTCATCGGGGAACTGGCGGGCCCGGACCACGTTGAGCACGTGGTTGTCGATCAGCGTGTACCAGACGAACCCCGGCGTCCGCCGCTCCGCGAAAAACCACCAACCGAACCCGAGCCCGAGCGCAGCGACGACGCCCGGCCACGGAAGCCAGCGGCGGAGCGGCCGCTGCCGGCCGGCAAGTGCCAGGGCCAGCCCGATGGCGACTGGAGGCCCGATCGCGCCGAGCGGATCCTTCGCGAGCGCCGCCACGCCGAACATTGCGACGCCCGCGGCGACACGCCAGCGCCGTTCCTCGGCGAGACCGGTGAGGACGAGCGCGAAGCCCCACGCGAGCGCCGCCACGAAGAGCGTTTCGGGACGGACGTAGCGCGCGAACGCGAAGAACCCCGCGCTCGTCAAGAGTGCCGTCCCCGCGACGAAGCCGCCGCGCGCGCCGAGAAGGTGCGCGCCGAGCCACGCGGTGGCCGCGACGGCGGCGAGGGCGCAGAGCGCCGGCACCGCGCGCGCCGTCGTCTCGCTCGGCCCGGCGAGGGCAAGTGCGCCACCCAGGAGCACGTAGAGGAGCGGCGGCTTGTCCACGTAGCTGACACCGTTCAGCGTCAGCGCGCTCGGGTCGCGGGAGCGGAGCAGCTCGCGCGCGATCTCGGCGTGCATGCCCTCGCCCGGGTCGTCGAAGGGCGCCCTCCCGAGCCCTATGAGGACGAGGGGCGCCGCGGTGAGGACCGCGAGCGCCGCCGCGGCGAGCGCGGTACCTGTCCGGGTCAGGTGCGTACGACCAGGTTCACGCTTCCAGCACTCCGTCCCGAAGCCGGTAGACCGCCGTGGCGCCGCTCGCGGCTTCCGGCCGGTGGCTGACGACGACGACCGCCGCGCCCGCGCGCGCCCGGCTCCGAAGCGCGTCGAAGATGACGGCGCCGTTGGCGTCGTCCAGGTTGCCGGTCGGCTCGTCGGCGAGGAGCAGCGGCGGGTCGTTCAGCACCGCGCGGCAGAAGGCGACGCGCTGCTGCTCGCCGCCCGACAGCTCTTGCGGGTAATGGTCCTTCCGGTCGAGCACGCCGATCTCCTCGAGCAGCTCGAGCGCCCTCGGCCGGGCCCCCGCGCGGTCGCGCCCTGCGTAGCGCGCCGCGAGCAGGACGTTCTCGAGCGCGGTGAGCGACGGCAGCAGCAGGAACGACTGGAAGACGAAGCCGACCCACCGGCCGCGCGCGCGGCTCTTCGCCGACCGCGTCAACGCACTGACGCACACGTCCTCGTACGAGATCTCGCCCGCGTCGGCGTCCTCGAGGAGCCCCAGGACGCTGAGCAGCGTACTCTTGCCGGAGCCCGACTGCCCGACGACCGCGACCAGGTCGCCGCCCTTCACCGCGAGGTCCACGCCGCGGAGGACCCGGATCGGCTCGCCCGAGGGGGCCCGGTACGACTTCACGAGCGCGCTCGCCCGCAGCATGGCGTCGCCCTACGAGCCCCGCCGGATCGCCTCGGCCGGCGAGAGGCGGACAACGCGGTAGGTAGCCCACGCGGCGGCGGCGGCGCCCAGCAGGATCGAGAAGGCGAGTGCCCCCGCAACGAGGCGCGTCGAGAAGTGGAAGAGCTGCTGACCCGAGCGGCCGGCCCACGCATCGACGGAGACACCCAGCAGGACCGCCAGCACAAGGCCCGCGACACTGCCGCACGCCGTGACCGCGAGCGCCTCGCCCAGGACCTCGCCGGCGAGATCGAGGTCCGTCGCGCCGAGCGCGCGCTTGATGCCGAAGTCACGGATCCGCTCGAAGACCGCCGCCGCCATCGTGTTGGCGAGCGAGAGGCCGCCGATCACGAGCGCGAGCGCGCCGATCCCGACGAGCAGCGCCGAGAAGAACGCCGTCGAGGAGCGGAGCAGCCGCGACAGCTCGCTCGGGATCTGCACGTTGACGTCGGGCACCTCGGCCACGAGGCGCCGGGCGACCGTATCGGGATCCTCGCCATCGCGCCAGCCCACCGCGGCGCCGGTGTTGAGGTCGGCGGCGGTCAGCGCCGCCGCGCCCGATGCGAGCAGGGTCCGGAGCAGGCGGTCCTTTGCCACCCACTGCTCCCGCGCGTCCTCGATCGGGACGATCACGAAGCGGTCGGGCGCCGTGAGCATGCGCTCGAGGATCCCGACGACCTCGTACTCCACGCCCTCGAGCGGAAGCCGCGAGCCCACGCGAAGCCCGCGCGAGGCGGCGAACGCCGCGCCGACGACGGCTCGGTACCGGTCGCCCGCGCGAACGAACCGCCCGGCGCGGACCGGCAGCTCCCGGTAGTGGCGGTTCGGCATCGGCACCGAGAGGTCGAGCCCGACGACTAGCTCCTGGGTCAGCGTCATGAACTGCGACGTGGACGGGTTCAGCGGGAGCATGATCTGGGGCTGCACACCCGCGACGCCCCGGACCGCGGCGATCTTCCTGATGGTCGCCGCCGGCAGGAGACCGCCCGCGGTGAAGCCCGCACCCATCCCCATCCCCCGCCCCGCCACGGAGATCTGGCCGAGGACGAAGCGGTCGCCGCCCTCGATGAAGCGCACGATCCGCTCGCTCATCGCGCCCAGCGCGACGAGTCCGGCGACGCCGATCGCGATGCCCGCGATCGCGAAGGCGTAGCCGTGGAGGATACGGCGGAGACCTACCACTCCAAACGAGACTCGACGGGCAGGCCCGCCCGTCGGCGCATCCAGACGTTCACCCGCGCGATCGAGAACAGGAGCGTGAGCGACGCCCGCGCGCGCCACGGCATGCCGAGGAAGGCGCCGCCCGACAGCACGCTCAGCACCGCGTCGAGCATGCCGAAGGCGGCCTTGGGCTGGAGGAACAGCTCGAGGAACGCAGGCTCGTAGTACCTGTGGATGAACCGGAAGAAGGGCCGGAGCCCGCCCCAAACGCAGCGCTCGTAGGCCGCGAAGCGCCGGGCCTCGAACCGGCCGTCGGCGAGCGCCTGATCGATCGCGCGGGCCGCCAGCTCCCCCGACTGCATGGCGATGTGCACGCCGCCCGAGAAGATCGGGTCCACGAATGCGATCGCGTCGCCGACGGCGAGGAACCGATCGCCGACGACGGGACTGTTGCGGTACGAGAAGTTCGCTTCGCTGTGGACTTCCATGACCTGTCGGGCGCTCTCGAGGCCCTCGGCGACGCGCCGGCACCGCCGGATCATCTCGCCATAGAGCGCCTCGCGTGTCTCACCCCACTCTCTCACCGTCTGCGCGTGCACGACACAGCCGACGCTCGTGCGGTCGCCGGCGAGCGGGATCCACCAGAACCAGCCGTTCTCGAAGACGTAGATGCGGATGTTGCCCTCGTCGGGCCCGGGGGCCCGCCAGCCGCCGCGCCAGTGGGCGAAGAGCGCCACCTTGCCGAGGTTCGGGATTCGCTCGCGCCTGCCGACCTTCTGGGCGAGCAGGCCCGCTCGGCCGCTCGCGTCGACGAGGAAGCGCGCGCGCACCTCGTTTCGCTGGCCGTGGCTCTCGGCCGTGACCGTGACACCCTCGGCGTCGAAGGCGACGGACTCCACGGTCGCCGGCTGGAGGACGTCCACACCGAGCTTCTGAGCGTGCTCGAGCAGGAGCGCATCGAAATCCGCCCGCGGGACCTGGTAGGCGTGGCTCGGCCACGGCTTGTCCCGGAGGAAGTAGAACGTGTGCTCGAGCCCCGACTCCTGGTCGTGGAACGTCGCGCCGTACTTCACCTGGAATCCGCGCTCGGTAATGGTCCTGTGGACACCCAGGCGGTCCAGGATCGGAAGCGTCGCCGGCAAGAGGGACTCGCCGACGTGGAAGCGCGGGAACTGTTCGCGCTCGACGAGGAGCACCCGACGCCCGGCGAGGGCGAGGAAGGCGCCAGCGGTCGAGCCGGCTGGCCCTCCGCCAACGACGACTACGTCGTACGACTCGGGCGGCGTCACCGTGGCGCCTCCGGCGGCGCCGCGAGGGTCATGAGGGTTT
Source organism: Myxococcales bacterium (assembly GCA_023248855.1). Taxonomy (GTDB): domain Bacteria; phylum Myxococcota_A; class Polyangia; order JAHFDS01; family JAHFDS01; genus JAHFDS01. The sequence continues at coordinate 857 of JAHFDS010000132.1, read as the reverse complement.
GGCACTCGGTCTCGCCCGCGGGGTCGAGGCGGGCCTGGGAGCAGAGCCGCTGGACGAGCGGCGTGACCACGTCGGGCAGCCACCGCGGTACCAGCGCCTGCAGGGCGAGGAGGGGGAGCAGCGCGGGCGCGGCGAGCGTCGCGGCCGCCGCCGCCGCGGCCCGCCGCCGGCGCGGGTGGCGCCACCAGTCAGCGGGACCAGCGCCGGCGGGGCGGTGGAGGTTCGAGCCGCCGATCACGACCGCCCGCCCGGCGGCGGTCGCCTCGCGCGCCCAGCGCGCCACGACGCGCCCCCCGAGGTACGCGCCGATCGCCGCACCGTCGCCGAGCGGACGGAATCGACTGCGCCGCCGCGCCCGCGGGATCGCCTGCACCGGCACTTCGCGCACCTGCCAGCCGCGCTCCGCCGCGGCGATGAGCACCTCGGTCTCCAGCACGAAGCCGCCGTGCCGCAGCTCGACCTCGTCGAACAGCGTGACGGGATAGGCCCGGTACCCGGACTGCGTGTCCTCGAGCTTGAGCCCGCTCGCCCAGTTGACGAAGAATCCGGCGACACGGATCGCGTTCAGCCGGTCGGGCGGGAGCACGCCGGCCCCGGCGAGCCGACTCCCGACCACGATCGCCCGCGGCGCGCTCTGCGCGGCGCCGAGCACGGCCGTGAGATCCCGCGGGTCGTGCTGCCCGTCGCCGTCGAGCGTGACGACGACCGAGGCGCCGCGACTCCGCGCGGCGGCGACGCCGGTCCGGATCGCCTGGCCCTTGCCGAGGCGCCGTGGATGGCAAAGGACCTCGGCGCCGGCGGCGCGCGCGGCCACCGCGCTTCCGTCGTCCGAGCCGTCGTCCACGACGAGCACGCGC
>JAHFDS010000528.1 GCA_023248855.1 Myxococcales bacterium | reverse complement strand
GGCGACCGCGATCCTGCGCAGGACACTAGCTGTTTTCTTGGGGGGAGCCTCGCTCCCCCCAGCTTGTCCAGGCAAAGCCCGGCCAAGCTGCCCCCCGAGGCGCGCTGCGCGCGCTCTAGTGCCGCCCGTCAGAAGTTTGACCGGAGTAGAGTCGTGGAGAGAAATCGTCGAACGCCCGGCCTGCGGCACTCGCGAGCGCAGAGCGCGAGCAAACGAGACACCTAGTGCTGTCCGTGATTCCAGTGAAGTCAGCGGGTTCGACGAGCGGCCCTAGTGTTTGTCTTGCGCACGCTCCGCGTGCGCGAGTGCTGCGGCCAGCTGGCAGGCGAAGGCTGCTCCGAGCTCAAGTGCCGTCCAACTATTGGCGGGCAGCACTAGTGTCCCGTCTCCGCTGCGTGGACTCTTGCAACGAACTTCGATGACAGGACACTAGCCGCGCTGCGCGCGCCGTCGAAAGAATCCCCCTGTGACCACGCCCACGAGGCCCCGGCCGCTGGCGATCTATACTGCCGGATCGTGCGGAGGCTCCTCGCCCTCTGCGTGCTCCTGGTCGAGGGCACGCTCGGCTGTGGTCACGACTGTGGTCCCGGCACGGTCGCGCGGGGCGACCAGTGCTTGCCGGAGGCCAGCGCCGCCGCCGACGGCGGGCGCCAAAACGACGCCCGACCGACGCCTTCGGCGGATGGCCCCTCGATGGCGACGCCGCCGGCGACGCTGCGCGGCGCGGTGCGCGATGTGGGCGACGATCCAGTGGTCGGCGCGGCGGTCTCGATCGGCATGGCCCGCACGACGACCGACCTCGAGGGTCACTTCGCGCTCAAGGACGCCCCGAGCGGCGCGGTCCAGCTCGTGGTGGATGGCCGCGAGCTCACCGATGCGAGCGGCCGAAACTACACCCGCGTGGCGCGGACCCTGACGCTGCCCGCCGGAGACGAGCGGATGCTCGATCGCCCCATCGTGTTGCCCTCGGTCAACGCGCGCATCGAGCTGTCCTCGGAGCTCGGTCCCGATGGCAGGCTGGTCCGGGACGTGGCGGTGCCCCTGCCGGGCCTGCCGGGCGGGCTGGCCCGCTTCGCGCGCGGCACGCGCTTTGGCAACGTCCGCATGCCCACTTCGTCCTTCGTGCTCGGTGTGCACGAGATGCCTTCGGATCGGGTCCCCTGGCCCCTGCCGTCGGGCATCGGAGCCGCCTCGCTGTTCGGTCTCGAGCCCGCGGGCCAGGTGATCGACCCGCCGGCCGAGGTCATCCTGCCGGCGCCCGCAGGGTTCGCGGCCGGATCGCGTGTCCGCCTGTGGCAGATGGACCCGGACACCGGGGTCTACGCACCGCTCCCCGGCAGCTCGGCCGGCAACGCCACCGTGGTCGAGCGGGAGGGTGTGCGCGAGGTGGTGCCGGACGAGGGCGCACACCTTTCGCGCCTCGGGACCCTGCTCGTCGTCCCGCCGGACGCCATCATGGTGCGCGGTTGCGCCGCGGAGCGCGTCTCGGGCAACCCGATCGTCCAGGCCGACGTGGGCGTGCTCGATGCGCTCGGCACGCCGCTCGAGGGCAGCCCCGTCATGACCGGGACCCCGAATGGCTGCTTCACGCTGGGAGGCCTCTATGCGCCCACCTTCACCGTGCTGGTGCAAAAGCCCGTGCAAGGCGGCGTGCTCGCCGTGGCCGCGGGCCCGCTCAAGTGGTCCGACGGCGACCGCAACCTTGGCGTCCTCGGGGCGGAATCCGCCGATCCGTCCGTGCGCTTCGACCTCGCCGTGACAGTCGAGAGCACGCTCGGGCTGCGCGGCCCGTACATGAACGTGGAGGTGGAGCCGTGCGTCGCCGGGACCTGCCGGGGCCGCACCAACGCGCGGGGCCAGACCGTCGTGCACGTGCTCGCGCGCCCTGGCATCAAGCTGCGGGTCACCGCCGCGGGCTGCTCGGGCCCCACCGTGATCGATTCGCCGCGCCACTCGATGACGATGCCGGTCGACGTGAGCGTGCCCGACATGCGCGCGGCCACGCCGGCGGTGACGGAGCTGTGGCCCTCCGCGCGTGTCGCAGGCCGCGGCGAGTTCACCGTCTCGGTGTCGGGCCAGGGGCTGTTCATGCTCGGCGCCCAGATGACGCTCGGCGGGATCGCCCTGCAGACGACGCTGGTCTCGGTCGACGCCTGCGACCGGCAGACCATGCTCGCGATCGTCCCGGGTGTGGCGAGCCAGACGGCGGGCCCGCGCGAGCTCGTGGTCGACAACGGCATGGGTCGCACCGCGCGCGCCGCCTTCCTGGTCACGAGCGGGCCGCCGCAGATCACGGGTTTTTCCCCGCAGACCGGGCGCCCGGGCGACACGGTCGTGATCACGGGAAGCGGCCTCGGCCTGCACGACCGGACGACCGTCGTGACGTTCAACGGCGCGCGCGCCCAGGCGTCGAGCTGGTCCGACGATCGGATCGTCGTGCGCGTGCCGCCCGATGCGGTCGACGGACCGATCGGCGTGCAGCTCTACGACAGCGCGGCCAGCAGCGCGGGCCTCGGTGACGCGGGGAAGTTCCACGTGCAGCGGCCCGACGGTGGCGCGCCGGACGCCGCGCCCCGAAGCGACGCAGCCCCTCGCGGGTAGCGCAGATGAGGAGCCTCCGATGAACATCCTAGCCAGGGCCGCGAGCCTCGTGCTCGGGCTCGCAATGTCCGGCTGCAGTGACGACCCGCGGCCGGCCGGGGCTCGGGGCGCCGATGCCGGCGCCGGCGGGCGTGCCGGCGATGGAGCGGTGGCCAGCTCCGTCACCCTCGAGGGTCGTGTGCACGACGATCGCGGTCGGCCCGTGGTCGGGGCGCGCGTCGCCCTCGGCGGGGGCATGGCCGTCGCGAGCGGCGCCGACGGGCGCTTCTCCGCCACCGGACCGAGCGCGGGGCGCACCACGCCGCTGGTCGTGGACGGTACCGCAGCGGCCCCCTCGGCGGACGGCAAGCGCTACCCGAGGGTGGCGCTCAGCATGGCCGTGGCCGCCGGGACGACGCGCAAGCTGGACCGGCCGATCTACCTGCCCGCGCTCGACCCACCGATCGACCTGTCGGGTCAGCTCGACTCCCAGGGCACCACCTCGAGCGGCCTCGGCATCAGCTTCCCCGAATCCGGCGCGCCGGATGTGGTGAGCCTCGCGCCGGGCTCCGGTTTCCCGGTCGGCGAGAGCAGCGATCCCGGCGTCGTCGTCGGCTTGCCCGCCGGCACGACCGTCAGCTTTCCGCCGGGCGAGACCTCCTCGGGCGGGCTCTTCCTCACCCCGCCGGCGCGCGAGCTGTCGCTCACCGGCGTGCGCTTCGACCGCTTGCCCGACGCGCTGTCGGGCGGCTCGGCCTCGCCGCTCTTCTTCACGGTGCAGCCCGCGGGCATCCAGTTCTCGAAGGGCGTGCAGCTGCGCCTGCCCAACGTGGACGAGCTGCCGGTCGGCACGCGCCTCGAGCTCTACGAGCTCGACGTCGAGACCGAGCAGCTCACACGCCCGAGCAACCCCCACCCGGCCGAGGGCGACGCGGTGGTGATCCCGGTGTGCCGCAGCGCCTCCGACGATCCCCAGCCGGAGTCCGGCGCGGCCTGTCCGGATAGTGGCGTGGCGTCGGAGCTGGGCTCGCGCATCACGCTCCTGCCCAGCGTCGAGGTGCGTCGCCTCGGCTGGCACCTCCTGCGCTGCCGCGGCGGCAAGGTGTCGGGCACGGTGCGCGACGCCACCGGCGCGATCGTCGCCGGCGCACGCGTGGAGATCGAGGGCCGAACCGACGAGGGCGAGCTCGTGCCGATCCAGGACGACGCGGGCATGCCGCTCGTCGCCGCAAGCGGCGCCGACGGGCGGTTCTCCCTGCCCTCCGTCGCGGTCTGCGCCGCGCGGCTGGTGGTCCGCGCGGGCGGCACCGAGACCAGCGCGCCCGATGCGATCGGCCAGCGCCCCGATCCGGCGCACTTCCCGGTGGACCCCGCGGAAGCCGGGACCTTCGCGGTCGACGGGGACGTCACGCGCGACGTCGTGGTCGACCGCGCGGCCGGTTTCGCGGTGCGCGTCCTCGCCTGGTCGGCGCTCGGGCCCGAGCTCGACGCCTTCCACGTGGCGCCGTGCCTGGCACCTGGAGACGCGTCGTGCGCCGGCCTGACCGACGCGAGCGTGGACGGCCTGGGGGAGCTGTACCTCGCCGGGCTCTACGCGCCGAGGGACGCCAGCGGTCGGGCGGTGGTCGACGTCGTGTCGGGCGGGCCGGTGGGTGGCCGCCTCCTCTCCTGTTACGAGCCGACCGACAAGTCGCCTGACCTTCCGAACGGCCTCGGCAAGGATCCCAGCCGGCAGCGCTTCGATCTGCACACGTTCGATGCCCCGGTGGAGGACGCGCTTCACAGCACGAGCGCGCGTCTCTTCTGTCCGCGCTTCGAGGACAGGCGGCCGGCCGAGCCGGCGGACCTGACCGTGATCGGCCAGAACGGCGGCCTCTTCGGGGGGCGCATCGCGTACGAGGTGGCGAGCGGGTTCGAGCGCTCGCGGCACTTCATCGACGGGGCCACGGTCGAGGCCGTGCTGGACCAGGTCTCGTGCGCCCAGAACCGCTCGCGCTTCGTGGCCAATCACGGCGTGCTCGCCCCGGGCGAGCACGTGCTGCGGGTCGAGAACTGCGTGCACCCCCCGACGATCCCCGCGGCGTGTACGCCGCCTGCGTCGAGCGACGTCGTCGCACCGGATCCCGACTGCGTGCACGGCGTTCGCGTCGGCACCGAGG
>JAHFDS010000527.1 GCA_023248855.1 Myxococcales bacterium | reverse complement strand
AAGCCGGTTACAGCGCCTCGGCCGGGCCCTCCGGCGCCCGCCGCTCGGAAGAGCTGCTCGCCGAGGCGCGCCGGCTCGTCGAGCGCCTCGACGAGCCCTACCTGCACCTCTACCTGGCCGGAACCAAGGGAGTATGTGACTTTCTGCTGGCCAGCTGGCGCGAAGCCGTCGAAGGGCTGGACCGGGCGATGGCCTACGGACGTGATCGCTGCACCGGCGTGCACTGGGAGCTCGGCTTCGCCGAGACCATGGCCCAGACGAGCCTCTACTTTCTGGGTGAGCTCGTGGCGCTGTCGACTCGCGTGCGCGAGAGCCTCCACGAAGCGCGCTCGCGCGGCGATGTCTTCCTGGCGACCAACATGCGGATCGGTCTGCCCGCAGTTGCGAGCCTGGCCGCGGACGATCCGGGACAGACCGAGCGGAGGGTCGATCGCGCCATTCGCTCGTGGTCGCGCGCAGGCTTTCACGCCGAGCACTTCTGGGCGCTGGTCTCCAAGGTGGAGGTCGCCCTCTACCAGCGCGAGGGGAAGCGAGCCCTCTCGCTCGTGCGGGAGAGCTGGCGGGCGCTCTCCCACTCGCTCCTGCTGCGCGTCCAGATCTTTCGCGTGTCGGCCCACCACCTGCGCGCGTGCGCGCTCCTTTGCGCGGCCGAGGAGCTGGGGCCCGCCGAGGCCAGGCCGCTCGTGCGCGAAGCCACGACCTTCGGGCGCAAGCTCGGCGGCGAGCGGACAGCCTATGCAAGCGGCCTCGGTGCCCTGGTGCTCGCGGGCGCACAGTCCCTCGCCGGCGAGCTCGGCGCGGCCCGCGCACACCTGCAGGTGGCCATCGGGGAGCTCGACCGCGCCGAGCTGGGGATGTTCGCCGCGGCGGCGCGTCACTTCCTGGCCCCCCTCGTGGGCGGCGAGGAGGGCACCGCCTTGCACGCCGAGGCCACCGCGGTGGCGATCCGGCAGGGCGTCGTGGCGCCGCACCGCTTCTTCGGCATGCTCGCGCCGGGGTTCCGAGGGGGCGCCCCCGGCGCGCGATAGCCATCAGGTTTCTACCTGACCTCCAGGCGAGCGCAGCGGGCGCCCGCGCACATCGTACCGTCCGGGGCGGCGACGATGTGATCGCTGGTGGCGCGCGACGGATCGAGGCACCAGTGGGCCATGAAGCGGCGCAAGGGACCGTGCTCGGAGACCATGAGGTGGAGGCTGGGGTCGGTCGCCTCGATCCAGATCTGCTGCGAATCGACCTGGTTGCAGCACACGCGTGCGGTTCGCAGGCCATCGTCGACGCCCTGGCGGTAGAGCGCGTCGATCTGAAAGGGCACGAACCAGCAGCCCGAGCCGGCGGGGCCGGGCTCGTACCGGCGGCTCGCGAGCTCGACCTGGGACTGCACGATCGGGCTGCGGGCACTCTGCTCCGAGCAGCCACGCGGTTCGACCGCCGCGGCTGCCAGGAGGGCGAACACGGGGATCGCGCGCACGGGGGTCATGCGTCCATCTTACGACGTATGCTCCCGGCGTGTCGCTCGCCCATGCGTACTGGTCGCCCCTCGTCGTGCTCGCCGCCCTTGGTTGCGATGCGGCTTCGCACCGGACCTCCGCGGACGCGCCACGGGCCCGCGACGCCCCCGTCGATGCCGGCGCGGACGCTCGTGTGGCGCTGTTCGGCCGCCCTTCCGACCGCACGGGGCTTGCAGCCGCCGAGTGCCGGCCGAGCTGCGGCGCATGTGCCGACCTGTGGACGGCGCGCGACTGGCCCTCGGAGCGGGTGGCGTCGCTCGGTGCGTTCGAGCTCCTCGAGCCTCCGCTGGAGCTCGCGGCCGATCCCTACGACGCACCGGTGCCCCCGGCGCGCACGGCGGTGTGCGCGGTCGAGCGCGTGGATGCGCGGCGCTACCGGCTGCGCAGCTTCGACACGGTGGCCGCCGCGCGCGCGGCCGGCGCGATGGTGACCCACGACGGCGCGTGCGGGCTGTGCTCGACGCTGCACGATCTGGCCGTCTACGCAGGGATTCCGGACCTCGGGCAGCCGGTACGCGAGTGCGGCGTCGCGCACCAGGACCTTCCGGGCAACGTGACCTGCCTCGAAGCGCTGGGGTTCTCGCGGCCGTGCGCGCAGATCTGGGCCTACAATACCCGACACACGCGCGCACGTTGCCTCGACGTGTGCGCGGCGAGCTTCCTCGATCCTTACAATGCGCCCGACGGGACGCTCAATCCCTGCCTCGCCTGCGACGAGCGCGAGAGCGGCCCCGTTTTCAAGGCCATTGCCGGGCGCACGCGCCGCAACACCGGTATTCCGAACGCGATCTGCCGCCCCTGCAGCGAGGTCATCCGGCTCGAGCACGAGTACGCGCCATGAGCCGAGCGAGCCGCCGAAGCGTCGATCGCCATCCACGCGTGACGCCCTTGATCGGCAAGCATCCGTGCGCCAGCATGGGGTTTCTCGGGCCCATAGCTCAATTGGTCAGAGCTGCCGGCTCATAACCGGTTGGTTCCAGGTTCGAGTCCTGGTGGGCCCACTCTGGATTGCGCAGCGATTCCATTTTTCTCGGCCGCTGATTTTCCGCCGGCATTTTTCTTGGCTCGCCGAATGGGGTTTCTGATCCGCGGAGGTCGAGCAGGTGCACCGCATCGGTCAGGTGCGCCGGCGCGAGGTGCATGTAGCGGAGCGTGACAGAGAGGTCGGTGTGGCCCGCGAGCTCCTGGATGGCCTTGGGTGTCGCGCCGCGTCGGGCACATGCGAGCACTGCGGCGACGAAGGGTAGGCCTGCCGCGGCGGCTGGTCGTGCAACGACAACCTGGCGATGCAGTGCGGCGGCACGTCTGCTGGAAGAAGCCGTAGGCTCCTGGCGTGCGCCCGCGCGGCGAGCGTGACGGGCCCGCGTGTGGCAAGCTCCGGCGCGATGCAGACAGACGTTCGGCGCGCGCTCGTGATCGGCAACAGCGACGGCATCGGTCTCGCGCTGACGCGACGCCTGCTCGCGTGCGGCTGGGCGGTTACGGGGGGATCGCGCCGCGCGTCGCCGATCGACGACGCGTCGTACGACCACTCCGTGCTCGACGTCGCCGCGCCCGGGTACGCGGAGACCCTGCGCGCCCTCGCGGCGCGAAGCCGTCCGTTCGAGCTTTGCGTCTACTGCGCCGGGATCGGGGACCTCCTCGACGTGCGCGACCTCTCCCGCGAGGCCGACGTCTTTCGCGTCAATCTCGTCGGCGCCGTCGACACGGCGTCGGTCGTCCTTCCTCCGATGCTCGCCGCGGGGCGGGGGCACTTCGTCGCGCTCTCGAGCATCGGCGACGAAATGCTGTCGGCGGATGCGCCGGCGTACGCCGCGTCGAAGGCGGGCCTCTCCTCGTACCTCGCCGGGCTCGCGCTCGCGATGCGCCCGCGAGGGGTCCACGTCTCGAACGTCCGCTTCGGCTTCGTCGACACGAAGATGGCGAAGTCGAAGGTGAAGCCGATGATGATCTCGCCGACGCGCGCGGCGGACGTCGTGATGCGCTGCCTCGAACGGAAGCCGGCGCGGGTCACCTACCCGTGGAGGATGGCGGCCCTCGTCCGCCTGCTTCGGTGGGCGAGCGCGGTGCGACTCTTCTTCACGTGACGCGCGCACGCGACGTGGACGTGATCGCGGTGCGTAGGACATTTGTACTGCGCGCCGGCGGTTCGGTCCGCGCGCCGGCGGCGCCCCGCGCAGCGTCCGATAGGGACGCGTCTTCGAGGCCCTGGCGGCCGTGGAGGTGGTCACCGGGCCTGTCGCCTCCGCGCTACACGGCTGGCGCCTGCCGTGCTGCGCGAGAGCGGCGCCGGTCCTACGGCTTGGCGAGGCGCACGATGGCGCCGTTCGAGGCCTTGTCGCCCCAGTAGACGTAGGTCGCATCGAGGGCCAGCTCCTGCGGCGAGCCGACGCGCGGATCCGTGGTGCGAGAGGCGAGCAGCTGCACGGCACCGCCGCCGAGCGGCACGCGCAGGACCTCGCCGCCGAGGCCGGTCGCGACGTAGAGGTGCGTCGCGTCCAGGGCGAGGTCCGTGGGCGAGCTGACGCGCGCGAGGACGACCGGCATCTGCCCCGTCAGGCTGGCCTTGAGCACGGTGCCATCGTCGAGGTTCGCCCAGTAGGCGCTCGAGGCGTCGACCACGACGCGCAGCGGGCCTTGCTGTCCGGTGGCCAGCGGCTCGGGGGTGCCGCCGGCGAGCGGCGCCCGGCTGACGGTGCCCGCGGTGCGGTTGACCCAGTAGACGTGGGTCGCGCTCAAGGTCAGGGCGTCGGGCCGCGGGTCCATCGCGACCGTCTCGGCGGCGCCGCCGCCCAGCGGCACGCGGCGCACCGTCATGCCGCCATGGTTGGCGTAGTAGGCGTGCGTGGCGTCCACCGCCAGACCGGCGAAGAACGAGGTCTCCGAGACGAGCGGCGTGGGCGCGCCCCCGGCGAGCGGCGCCCAGGCGACGACGCCGGGCGAGGCGTTCGTGGCGTAGTAGACGCGCGTGGCGTCGACGGCCAGGCCGTAGACGAGGCCGGGATCGGCGACGAGGGTCTGGACGACGCCGCCCGCGAGCGGGAAGGCGCGGATGGCGCGCTCGGCCCCCGTGCCATAGGTTGCCCAGACGAGGCGGCCGCTCGAGATGTGCAGGAGGCCCGGATCGGCCTGGCCGCCGACCAGCACCGTCAGACCCGCCCCGCCCGCGCCTGCGCCGCCCGCGCCCGCGCCGCCCATGCCGCGCATGCCGCAGGCCGTGGACGGCGGGCAGT
>JAHFDS010000131.1 GCA_023248855.1 Myxococcales bacterium | reverse complement strand
ACAAGGACCCGTACTTCGCGACGAGCGGGTTGCCGCCCTTCCGCGGGATGGCATGGCACGACTGGCTTGCTCGCCGAGCGGACGCTTGCGTGGCCTCGAGTCACGGCCTGGAGGGCTACCTGAAGGAGCGTAACTCGGAGACCCATTATATTCCCACGGGCGTCGACACGGACATCTTCAGGCACGCGCCCGCGCGAGATTCTCGAGAGGTGGTCTTCTCCTGGATCGGCACGCTGCTGCGTCCCGACAATGTGGACAACTTGATGCTCGTCATCCGCGCCTTTGCGAAGTGCCAGAAGCAGAGCCCGCATGCAGTCCTCGAGATCGTGGGGACGGGATCGGCCCTGCCCAGCGTGCAACAGATGTCGGCCCGGCAGTTCCCGGAGGCTCAGATTCGCTATCGGGGCTGGATCGAGCCGAGCTCGATCGGGCAGTATCTTGCTCAGACCGATGTGGGGCTCTACCCGCTGGCGGACAACAGCCTGTTCAATCAGTGCAAGAGCCCGACCAAGCTCTTCGAGTACATGGCCGTCGGGCGGCCCGTCATCGCAACGGCCATCGGTGAGGCCGTGACCGTCGTGCGTGACGGCGTGGACGGCTTCATCGTCCCTCCTCTGGCAGACGATGTGATGGCGGAGCGAATGTCCGAACTGGCCCAGGATCCCTCATTGCGACGCCGCATGGGAGAGGCTGGACACCAGCGCGTGGAACAAGACTTTTCTCTGTCTGCTCTGGGGCCTCGGCTGAAGTCGGTGATCGAGATCGCGCGCGACCATAGCCAAGGCCGGTAGGCGCGTGGTTGGGCGCCCAGTGCGGCCAATGCACCGAGTTGCGGTGTTGGTCTACAATCTCAATGGTCGGGAGTTCCTTGAGCACTGTTTCGCCACCCTCGGCAAGTCCACGTTCCTGGATCACCAGGACGTTCTCGTGGATGACGGATCGTCGGACGGGTCTGCCGCGTTCGTGCGCAACCGGTTTCCGTTCGTCGATGTGATCGAGGCAGGCGGGGTTGGCAGGGCCGCCGCCTACGAGCGCGCGATTCGCGAGCGCACCGAGGAGATCGTGGCCTTCCTGCCCAGCCGCTCATGGGTGACGGCTGGCTGGCTGGAGCCGTTGCTATCCGCCCTCGCCAAAGGGCCAAGTGTCGGGATGGCTGGAGCTCTGATCCTCGGCCCCAACGGTCAGCCGGTGCACGCGGGCGGCAAGATCGCGGTCACCGGTCGTGCGCGCGATCATCGGGTGGCAGCGCCCGCGGGGGCAGCGGTCGTGATCGAGACCGAGTTCGCCTCGCTGTCTGGACTGTGCGCAAGACGGCAGCAGATCGTCGACCTGGGCGGGCTCGATCCGAGCTATGGGAGCGAGCTCGAGGACGTCGATCTTGCGTGGCGTGCGAGAAGCCTCGGCTTGCGGGTGCTGCATGTGCGGTCTTCCATCGTCCACGTCCACACCGCCGAGACGCCCGATTCGCCCGAACGCGAGTCCATGATCCGACGCAATGGGCTCGCCAACCTGATCCAGAACGCGAGCATCCTGGACGCGCTGGGTGGGATCGCTGTCTCTGTGGCCCGGGACTCAGCGCGGATTGCCTGGCTCGCCGTGACGCGGCAGGGCGACCTGGCGCGCGGCGTCCTGCGAGGCAACCTGAACGCGCTGCACGACATTCCTGCACTGCTCGCCAGGCGCTCTGCGCGAGCTCGTCTGGTGGTCGCACGCCCGCGGACCGCGCCGGTTCTCGCATCGGTCAAAGATGAGCTCGGTAGTCAGCTGAGTCAGGGGTTTCCACGCCTTCCGGCACGTCGCCCAAAGGAGATCAGATTGAAGCCAGTGAAGCTGGGCATCGTCGGCTGCGGTACCACGACGCGGATCATGTACGGACCGATCCTCAGGTTCCTCAGAAACGGCGTCTTCGTCGCGGCATGCGATCCAGACGAGGGGCAGGCCAAATGGGCGGCGGAGCAGTATGGAGCGAAGCAGACGTTCACCGATGTCGATGCCTTCTTCAGGGATGCGGACATCGATGCGGTCATCGTTGGATCTCCAGTCTGGGCGCATTGCGACACGGTCGTCCAAGCGAGTGAGCGCGGCAAGCACGTCCTGTGCGAGAAGCCGATGGCACGGACACCCCAGGAATGCGCTCGGATGATCGAGGCCTGCGATCGGAGAGACGTCGTCCTGATGGTCGCGTTCATGAAGCGCTTCAACAAGTGCTTTCGCCGCGTCACGGAGCTGATCAATGACGGCACTCTCGGAGACGTGTTCCAGGTCCGTGCGCTCTGGAGCTTCTTCACGCCCGAGCGGGCCTGGAGGGACGCCCTTCGGACCTGGGGGGGCGTCTATCAAGACCACGGGTCGCACACCGTCGACCTCTGCCGTTGGTGGCTTGGCGACATCGAGACGGTCTCTGGCGAGGTCGACATCATCGACTCGCACCAGAGGGAAGTCGAGGATCGGGTGGTGGCGACCTATCGCCATCGATCGGGCGCGGTGAGCATTCACCAGATGACGCGCGTCTATCACAAGCCCGTGATCGAGGCGTACGAGATCCTCGGGACGAAGGCCGCCCTCGACGTGGAGTTTGGTCCGGGGTGGAGTTTCCTTTCGCCCGAGCCGTTCCGGATGACCCTGCATCGAGGTGGAAGGACGGCGGAGGACATCACGCCCTACAATTTGCCATGTCTTGACGACGAAATCCGCAGACACGGTCAGTATCTGAAGGAGCTCGAGCATTTCTGCGAGTGCGTGCAAACCGGTGCGCGTCCACTCACGTCGGGCGCCGACGGGCGCGCGGCGATCGAAGCGGTCAATGCGGTCTATGCATCTTCCCAGCGCCGGGCCTTCGTCACGCTGCCACTCGAAGAGCCGATCGATCTCGAATCGCTGTTCCGGGATCTCAAGGAAAGAGCGATCAACCGACCCCAGCGCTCCTGAGGCTCGAGCAAGGTCGCGTGGTGGCGCCGCTCACGCGCGAGCGCCGGGGAGCAGTCGCTTGACCTGCCCCACGAGCTCGCGCAGCGGCATCCGCGAAATCTGGTCAGCCACTTCGCGAGGATTGGCGATGATGGAGCTCACCTTGCGCTTCCGGTCCAGGTGTCGTCGAAGGTTCTCGAAGCGCTCTTCGAAACGGTGGACGAGATCGTAGTCCACTCCCTTGATGAGCCCGCTCTGCTTGTTCAGATTCATCTCGTACCTGGCGAAATCGAAATCCTTGATCATGTTGGTGTCGAGCAGTTGATCCCAGTACGTCGTCCCAGGGTACGGCACCATGACGTTGTAATAGAAGAGGTGAGGTTCGAGCTCCTCGATGAAGGAGAGGTCCTGCTCGAGATCCGCCTCCGTCTCGCCCGGGATGCCAACGAGAATGTTGGCCAGGACGAGCTTGCCCGTCTTCTTCCAGACCTTGCCGATATGGAGGTTGCGCTCGCGGGTGGTGTTCTTCTCCATCATCTTGAGCTTGCGGTCCGATCCGCTTTCGAATCCGAAGCTCACCAGGTTGCATCCGGAGGTCGCGAGGTGCTCCGCCATCTCCTCGTCGAAGTAGTCGACGCGCGCATTGATGTCATACTGGATATTGTAGTTTCCTTGCTTGATTCGTCGGGCGAACTCCGCAATACGCTTCTTTCTCGTCACGAACATGTCGTCCATGAAGAAGAATTTGTTGACGCCATACGCACTGATGTAGTGGTCGATCTGGCGAAAAACCATGTCCAGATCCTGGAATTTCAGCTTGCGCCCGTAGAGCTTCTCGAGAACCGGTTGACAGAACGCGCATCGCCCGGGGCATCCGCGGCTCGTTACCAGCATGCCGACCTTCTTGAGCTTGACGATGTTCTCGTACAGCGGCGAAAGGTACGGTAGCGGGCCCGAGCTGACATCCTTGTCGCCGAGGACCTTGCCGTGCAGCAGGCGCTCTGGCTTCTCGCCGCGTTCGTAGGCGTCACAGACGTCCGGCAGGGTCACCTCGCCTTCGCCAACGACGACGTGATCGAACTCGGGGCAGGCGAGGGCGTCCTCGGGGATGGACGAGGGATGGGCGCCGCCGCAGATCGTGGGAATCCCCATCAACTTGGCCCTGCGACAGAGCTCGATGGCGTACTCACGCGCCGGGGTCTGGAAGGTGACCCCGACCAGAGCAGGGTTGACCTCACGAATGCGGCGCTCGGCCTCCTCCCAGCCGCGAACCATCCGCAGGTCGAGGTATTCGACCTCGTGCTTTCGCTCCCGCAGGTGGCCTCCGAGAGTGGTCAGGCCCGTGGGTACGAGGAAGCTGTCCAGCTGTCCGAACGACTCGGACTGGTAGCGATCGTAGAAGGCGTTGAAGCCAATGTTCCTGATTCCGGCGAAACACAAGAGCACTTTCATGCGGACCTCCAGACGACCTCTTTCCTGCGACGGGCGCGCAGGGATCGCCTACATGGAACCAGTCAATCGAACCAGTCATCCGGGCACCCGAAGCGGCGCCTTCGCTGCAGCCCCGCGCAACGAGCAAGCATGCGCGACTATCTATGGTAGGCCCGGCAAGCTCCATCGGTCAATCCCCGGCACGGGAGCCGGTGCTCCTTGCCGCGGAGCCGGTCCCATAGGCGTTGAGGAGACGTCTTGCGCTGGCGCGCCAGTTGAAGACCTCTTCGGCGCCCCGCCGCGCGCCGCGACCCAGTCTCACGCGAGCCTCGTCGTCAGCCAGGAGTTGCAAGATCGCCGCAGCGAACACAGGTGGGTTCGGCTGCGCAAGGATGCCTGCGCCCTCGAGCATCCGCGGGAGCTCGCCGACAGGTGTTGCCACGACCGGGCGGCCCGCGGCCAGGTATTCCGCGATCTTGAGCGGGCTCTTGGCCCTGGTCGCGGGAGTGTCCTCGAACCATGCCACCATCACGTCCGATGCCGCAAGGATCTCCGGCACCTCGGCGGCCGGACGGTAACCCAGGAACCTTACGGTCCCCGCGAGGCCGAGATCGGCGGCGCGCCGCTCGAGGTCGGATTGCTGGAACCCGCCCCCGACGATCAGCCAGCGCGCCTCTGGCTTGCGGGCGGCCACGAGCACCGCGACCTCGAGCAATCCATCGACGTGACTCACCCCCTCGAGCTGGCCGAGGTAGGTGATCACCGGGCCGTCGAGCCCCTCTCGGGCACGGAAGGGGAGTCCGCGGGCCCTGGGGTCGAAGCGCTCGAGGTCGGCACCCACCGGCACCCACCCGATACTACCCGGCTCCCTTCCGTAGGCGATCGCCCGCGATCGTAGAGCTTCCGACGACACGCTGAGCGAGTCGCTGAGCGCGGGCAGGGCCCGCTCCATCAGCCAGACACCGCGCCAAAGCGGTGAGTCGCGTCCCGTCTTCGACCGCCAGGTTTCACGGTTGATAGCGACCTCGTCGTCGTCCCAGTCGTAGTGAACTGGCAATCGACGCTTGGCAGCGACCGCCAATGCGGGCAGCGCACAATGTGGATGACACTTCTGGAATTGCACGAGATCGACGTCGCTGGCCAGCTCATCGAGTTGCCTTCGAACCTTCGTCAGACCCAACAGGGGGGGCGCCAACTCGTGACATTCGACCTCGGTTGGCTCGGGTCGCAATGCTCCAAAGCGGCGACGACGATCGAGATCGTGGAAGTACACCAAACGGACCGAGTGGCCGAGAGCTGTCACCGCGCGGCTGAGCTCGACAGCCCGCGTCATGCAAGGGACGGTCCTGATGTCGTATGGAACTACCCACAGGATGCGCACCGGCGGCCTCCACGTTGCGGCGCCACGGCGAGGCCGCTAGATCTGCTCACCCGAGCGCGCGCGCTCGATGGCGCGCGTGGCTGCCCTGAAGAGGATCCCGGCGCCAGCGACCAAGCAGAGCAGCTCGACGACGAGGCGGCGTGTGCGACGAGACATGGGGCAAGCATAGCATGGGGAGATCCACGCGGCACCGCGGGGTGCTATCCTGATCCGAGGAGGAGCTTGATGCGCGTGTTCCTGGGAAATCCGCCGTGGCAGCGTCCCGGATGGTATGGCGTGCGGGCCGGCTCTCGCTGGCCCCATTTCGAGCGAGAGGGCACGATGTACATGCCCTTTCCGTTTCACATGGCATACGCGTCGGCGACGCTCAAGAAGCACGGGCACGAGACGACCCAGGTGGATGGATGCGCCGAGCGGATGTCGGCCGCCGAATTCCTCCGCCGCATTGCGGTCTTCCGACCCGAGGTCGTGGTCCTCGAGATCTCCACCGCTTCCTTGCAGACAGATCGCGAGATCGTGCGTCGTGTCCGGGAGCTCGCCGGGAGGGACGTCACCATCGCATGGGCGGGCGCGCATTCATGGTTGCCCGAACAGCAGGACGTCCTCGTCACGGATCCACAGGTCGAGTTTTTCATGAAGGGGGAGTACGAGCAGACGTTGCTCGAGCTCGTGGAGGCCTTGCGGGACGGAAGACCCGTCAGTGACATTCCGGGCCTCCTCCATCGCGACGGCAGCGGAAAGACGATCACGAATCCCCAGCGCAAGCTCCTCAAGAACATCGACGAATACCCTTGGCCGGACCGGGATCCGCTGCCGATGACGAAGTACGTGGAGGCATTTCCGTTCCTCCCGGCGCCCAACCTGCAGATGTGGGCAAGTCGCGGGTGTCCGTTCAAGTGCGACTTCTGCATCTGGCCTCAGTTCATGTACGGAGGCCGGAACTATCGCGTGCGCGACGAACAAGACATCGTGGCCGAGGTCAAGGACGCAACTCAGCGGTATGGGATGAAGTCGTTCTACTTCGACGACGACACCTTCAATATCGGCAAGGATCGTATTGCTGGCTATGCCCAGGCTTTCAGGGACCAGGGATTGCGGCTGGCCTGGGGGGCGATGTCGCGCGCGGATACCTTCGATCAGAAGACGCTCGAGACCCTGGTGGGATCGGGATTGAAGTTCATCAAGTACGGTGTCGAGTCGGGTGATCAGGGGATAGTCGACGCGATCGAGAAGAGCCTCGATCTGGGCCGGGTCCGCGATGCCGTACGCTGGGCCAAGGAGCTCGACGTCGCCGTGCACCTGACGTTCTCGTTCGGACATCCGGGCGAAACCTGGGAGACCGCACGCCGGACTATCGAATTCGCCCTCGAGCTCTCGCCGGCCTCGCTGCAATTCTCCCTCATGCAGCCCTTCCCCGGCTCCGAGCTCTATCGCAAGGTCAAGGAGAAAGGGCTGCTCGTCTCCGACGATCCGTCGCAGTACGACGGGTACAGCACCTCGCCCCTGCGCACCGAGACCCTGTCTTCGAGGGACCTGGAAGACATCTTGCGTGAGGCGCAAGGCCGGTGGCGTCGGCACAACCTGTGGCAGCGGGTGAGGCGGGCGGGTGTTCAGGAGGTGGTGTATGGGCTCACGCACCCGCGGCAGGCATTCTCGCTGGTGCGCGAGGCTATCCGCGGTTGATCGCCAGCCGGCCCGCGCGCTGGCCGGCGGCGTAGCTCGCCTCGCTCTGGATGTGCCGATGTAGCGCAAAGCGCCCGGCCAGGTAGAGGCCCTGGACGGGTGCTTTCGCGTCCAGCCGGCGGCGCTGCTCCCGGTGCTCCCGGGCGTAGACCGGGTAGCCGAAGCGGGCTCGCAGCACGGCGCCCTGGATGAGGCCATCGGCGGGCAGGTCGTGGAGCGCGCGGAACGCCTCCCAGTTGGTCCGTACGAGCGCCGGGTCGTCGGTCCGGAAGACACCATCGTCGGCCGTGCAGGCGAGCTCGAGCACGATCACGGCCTTGCTGTCTGGCGCGCCCGATATCGGGCCACAGTTGGTCGGCTCACTGGCCCGATAGAAGGGGACGTCCTCTGCAGGGAAC
Organism: Myxococcales bacterium; assembly: GCA_023248855.1. Classification (GTDB taxonomy): domain Bacteria; phylum Myxococcota_A; class Polyangia; order JAHFDS01; family JAHFDS01; genus JAHFDS01. Next base: position 11,224 of record JAHFDS010000131.1, on the reverse strand, counting down.
CAGGTCCACTGGTGCGCGAGCACGCGCGGGCGTTCGATCAGCAGGAACACGAGGACGATCGAGCGGTAGGGCAGCGTGGCGAAGGGTGCGAGACGCGGATCGACGCAAAGTCTGGTCAGTACGGGCCACGGTTGCGTGGCGACGATGGCGCGCGCCGAGAGCGTTTCCCCGCCTGCCAGCGCGACCTGCCCCCGGTCGGGGACAATGGAGGTGACCTCGCAGCTTGTTCGGACGTCGAGCTGGTTGCGCGCTGCGATGGCCTCCATCACGCGCCCGATGCCGCCCTTGCCGCGCGTCCAGACGACGCGATCCCCTGCGAGGTGATGGCTTCGTCGCGTCAAGAGGACCTTCGCGTGATGGAGGACGACCTTCGGGCTCGGGGGGTCGAAACGCTCGGCCAGATCGGCCGACAGCTCCCCGCTGGGACGCCCCGACCACTTCCCGATGAGCGGCTCCAGCACCTCGGTGGCGAAGGCGCAGCCGTACGTGCGTCGCAGATGATCTGCGAGCGAGGGCGATTCGGCGATTGGATGCCGGAGAGACCGGATGGCGCCAGTACCCACGGACACCACGTAGCGAGGTTCGCGCAGGAGGCCGAGGGGGAATCGATAGCGGCGCCCCCGCAGGTAGATGTCCTCGACGTATGGGACCTCCTCGAGGAGATCTCGCACCCCGGCCGTGTCCCCGAATCGTGATTCGAGGAAGTGGGGACCGAGGTCGAGGGAGGCGCCTGCGAACTGGAAGCCACCGGCGAGGCCCCCGATCGAAGCCGAGCGCTCGAGCACGATGACGCGCGCGCCCCTCTGCTTGGCGGCGACGGCGGCACCGAGCCCCGCCGGTCCTGCGCCCACCACGAGCACGTCGCAGTCCGTCACGGCAGCCTGGCCGCGCGCTGCTGGTCGCGAAACGCCGTGACCGAGGCGCGCACCGACGCGAAGACGCCGCTTGCGCAGAGTGCCTCGTCATCGGCGGAAGGCGAGAAGGCAGCACGGGCTCGCATGAGCGCCCCGAGCTCTGCGAGGACGTCGCGGTTCGCGCGCCACAGGGACCGGAGCCGCTCCCGGTCGGCTGACAGGAGAAAGCGCGCCGAGCGCACCGCGTCGAAGCCAAGCGAGAGCGCGAGCCCCCTTGCGAGACCGACCGCGCCTCGGTGCTTGAGCAGGTTGCGTAGCCGGTTTCGCTGCGAAAGGTAGAGGCGGCGCGGTGAGTCCGGACGGCCCATGAGTGCGCCGCCCTTGTGGTAGACGACGGCCTCGGGGACGTGCAGAACGCGGCGCCCGGCGCGCCAGGCCTTCCAGGCGATCTCGACGTCCTCGTGATAGATGACGTAGGTGGGGTCGAAGCCTCCGAGCGCGAGGTAGTCGGCTCGACGAACCAGGAGCGCCGCGCCACAGGCGAAGCCCGAGGCGCGCGGTGGGCCAGACGGTCCGGGCGGATGGAACTTGCCGATGTCGACACCCGCGCCGATCGGCGAGATGAGCCCGCCGTCGTGGTCCACGCGCGCGCCGTCTGGGTAGGAGAGCAGTCGCGCGCCCGCGATCGCGGCGTCCCGGTCCGCGTCGAGCGCCGCGACGAGCTCTCCCAGCCAGCCGGGGGCCACGCGGACGTCGTTGTTGAGCAGGCAGACGAGCTCGCTTTCGCAATGCTCGCGGATCACGCGATCGTACGCGCCCGCGAAGCCCAGGTTGGTCGGGAAGGCGACCACGTGAACGGTCGGGAACCGTTCGCGCACGTGCACCACCGAGCCGTCCCTCGAGCCGTTGTCGACGAGGACGTCCTCGCGATCGGCGAACGTCGTCTCGGCGAGGCTCCCCAAGCACTCGTCGAGGTGCTCGCGGCCGTCGAGGTTCAGGACCAGGACCGAAACGCGCGGCGGTCGGGCAGTCAAGAGAGCTCCATCGGGCGTCGGTCAGCGGCGTGTGGCGGCGCGCGATCTCACCCGCGCAACCTCCCGAGGGCAGCGCGCATGCCCGTCCGTGGCGCCACCACGATCGACGGTTCGGCCTTGCACGACACGTGGCAGCCGGGACATCTGCCCGCCAGCATCTCGCGGCGGCGCGTCTCGGCCAGCGCGCCCTCCCAGACCCGGCGCAGGCCGTCACGCGCGTTGCCGATCGGCGCCGTCGAGCCGCAAAGGCGCACCGTGCCGTCCTGGTAGACGTCGATCGACACGTAGCCGGCCCAGCAGTCGAACGCAGGGCGCCGCGGGTCTCGGAAGTAGGGGACGATCCCCTCGAGGAACGCGACCGACGGCCGCATGCGCACGGGCTCGCGTCGCTTGAGCTCTATCAGGCGCTCCACCGTGCGCATGACGCGGGTGTCGTCGGTCGGCAACAGGTCGGGCTTGTCCCCGTCGAGCACGTTGTTGTCGCCCTCGACCACCGCGGGCGAGAGGTTCACCCCGTCGATGCCAAGGCCGAGCAGGTGCTCCAGCGTGGCGGGCGCCTCGTCGAGGTTCTGCGCCATGAGCACCGTGTTGGTTTCGACGATCGGCCTCGGCGCGCGCGCGAGCAGCGTCGTCAGCCGCCGCAGCAGGTCCTGGGCCGCGTCCACGCCGCGGATCTGCGTGTAGCGTGGCGGCAAGTGCGAATCGAGCGACACCGTGATGCGATCGATGCCGCTCCGGAGCAAGGCTTCGCCGCGCTCCGTGTCGAGCAGCAGGCCGTTCGTCGTGATTTGCACCAGGAAGTCGCGCTGCTTGAACGCGCGCACGATGGCGGCCAGGTCCTCGCGCAGGGTCGGCTCGCCGCCGGAGAGCGCCACCATCCGCGTCCCCATGGCGGCCAGGTCGCCCGCGATGCGCTCGATGTCCTTGAGCGACAGCTCGTCTTTGGCGCGCACGTTGCGCTTCCAGTAGTCGCAAGTGGTGCAGCGCGAGTTGCACCTCTCGGTGAGAATGAGGTTTGCCGTCATCGGCCGGGACAGCGCGCGGCCGAGCGCGTGTGACGCCCACGCGCGCGCGACGTTCGCACCCTCGGAGACCACGAGCTTGAACGGGTAGCGCGACATCAGCGACCGGATCGCATCATCAGTAGATCCCTCGCGGCAGCGGGCAGCCGGCGCACGGGCCGGGTCGCTGGCCGCTGGCCAGGGCTCCGCGCAGCTCACGGTAGGGCGCCTCGTTCCACAAGGTCGCGAGCGGCTCCTCGCCCAGCTTGCCGAGGCCGAAGTGGCTCGCGATGTGCGCGCGCTGGTCGGCCTGGGTATAGAGGCAGCACGGCAGCACGGTGCCGTCCACCTGGACGAAAGCCTGTGTCCAGGGCAGCGGGCAAACGCTCGGGCCCTTGCCTGGGTGAGGCCGAGCGAGCTCGATCCCGAGCGCCTGGGCGCGCCTTTCGGCCGCGGCGAGGTGCGCGGCCACCTCGCCGGGACGGGTGATGAACGGGTTCTGCGCCCCGCTGCCGAGGACATCGCCGAGGAGGCCCTGGAAGCTCGCGGCGTCTGCGCCGAGCGCGGCGGCCAGCTCCACGAGCTCGACGACCTCGGGTAGCGTGTCGTCGAGGAGCACCATCTGGATCGAGATCCAGGGCGTGCGCCTTCCGGCGGTGCCCCGGGCGGCCACCAGGCGCCTGACGCCCTCCTGGACCTTCTCGAAGCGGCCGCCGACGCGCAGCCGCTCGAAGGTCTCTTTTCTGGCCCCGTCGAACGAGACGTGCACCTCGTCGACCCCGAGCTCGGCGATGCGCTCCGCCCACCGATCGGTCAGCAGGGTGGCGTTGGTGTTGAAGCGCACCCGCAGGCCGCGCCGCGCGCATTCCGTCAGCATGGCTTCGAACTCGTGGTGCAGCAGTGGCTCGCCGATGCCGGTGAGGTCGACCGAGCGCAGCTGAGGCCCGGCGGCGTCGAGCCTGCGCACGAACTCCGACAGTGGAAGATCGCGCCCTTTGTCGGACCAGACGCTGTGCTCGCACATGGTGCAGGCGAGGTTGCACCGCGTCGTGATCTCCAGGTGGAGGTGCAGCGGTGGAGACACCACCGGCAGCCGACGCGCCGCACCGACGGCCCACGTGACCGCGCCCATCCATCTGCGGGGAGAGGGCGCCGCGAGCTCGCGGCGCAGCAGCGATCGCACCACGCGCGTGCGGCTTGGATGCATCTCACGGGATCGTAGCCGACTTTTCGCGCGCTGGCTTGCCCTCAGCCAGGCGCGAAGGCTCGCACCTTCTCGCAGACGTAGGCCTGAGCGTCGTCCCCGAGCTCGGGGTAGAGGGGCAGCGCGAGCGAGATCCCCTGAGCGATAGCGGCGCCGGGCAGCGATCGTGGTGTGGTGCCGCGGCCTCGATATGCTGAAAGGAGGGGCGGCGCATGCGTGCCCGGCCGCGTCTCGACGCCCGCATCTGCGAGGGCGAACATGAGCGCGTCGCGCCGGCTGGTCAGCGCGTCGAGAGCGTCGATCCGCGGCGGCTCGACCTCGACGCTCACCACGAACGCCTGCCAGCCATGCGTCTCGCCATCAGGGGCTTCGCTGGGCAGCCGCAGCCAACCCACCTCCGAGAGGGCCTCGCGGTAGCGCCGCGCCAGCAGGCGCCGGCGCGCGATCAGTGCCTCTGCCCGCCCGAGCTGCGCGCGGCCGAGCGCGGCCTGCAGGTCCGTCATGCGGAAGTTGAACCCCACGCGCGAGTAGTCCGGCAGCTGGCCGCGTAGGGCCGCGGGCCCGCCGACACCGTGATCGCGCAGGCTGCGCGCGGCCTCCTCGGCACCTTCGCGCGCGACGGCGAGCATGCCTCCCTCACCGGTGGTGATGGACTTGCGCGGATGGAAGCTCCAGCAGCCTGCGTCGCCGAACGTCCCCGCGTGACGACCGGCTCGCGTGGCGCCAAGCGCGCAGGCCGCATCCTCGAGCACCCACAGCCCGTGCGATCGTGCCAGCGCCAGCACGGGCTCCATCGGCGCCAGTCGGCCGAACAGGTGCACGGGCACGATGCCCACGGTGCGCGGCCCGAGCGCGCGCTCGAGGGATCGCGGATCGAGGTTCCACGTCTCGAGCGAGACGTCGCAGAACACCACACGCCCACCGGCGTGCTCGATCGCATTCGCGCTCGCGATCCAGGTGAAGCCCGGCACGACGACTTCGTCGCCCTGGCGGAGCCCGAGGGTCTGCGCGCCGAGCTGCAGCGCCGTCGTGCAGGAGGTCGTCGCGATCGCGCTGCCGGCGCCAACCCAGGCCGCGAACTCGCGCTCGAACGCCGCCACCTCCGGCCCTTGCACGACCCAGCCGGACTCGAGCGGTCGCTCGATCGCGGCCCGTTCGCTCGGGCCAAGGCTCGGTTGGGAGAGCGGGACCCTCACGCGGTCGGGCGGCGCTCCGGGGGGCGCGCCTCCCCAGGCCACCGGTCCGCGGCCGCGGGCATCGCCACACGCCGGACACGGTGGACACTGTTGATGAGGCGCACGAGGAGCGAGGCCACGGTGAGCTGCACCCCCACGAGGCCGACGCTGGCTGCCGCGACCAGGACGGACCAGTGCGCGCGGATGCCGGCGCCGAAGAACTGCTCCCAGGCCAGCGTCCCCGCGATGCCGCCCGAGATGGCGAGCATGCCCAGGCCCGACCAGCCGAGGGCGCCGTGCAGCCGCAGCCGCAGCATCACGCTCTCCCAGGTGCTGCGCCGTGGCCGCTCGGGGAACAGGCGGGTGACGACGAGCGAGGCCAGAAGGCCGAGGGTGAGCACGTTGACGCCTGCACCGACCAGGGTCAACGCCGAGATCGACCGGTAGACGTAGTAACCACCGTCGGGCAGCTTGGCCTTGGTGGCCCAGTCGATGGTCGGCTGGATCATGAGCAGGAGCGCCACGAAGAAGCACAGAAAGCCGATCGACCAGAAGACGCGCAGGGGGTTATAGACGAGGATCGTGTCGAGCATGATGCCGACGAAGCGCAGGCCATCGGAGAACGGCGCGAGCTTCGATTCACCGATCCGCTCGTCGTAGTCGATCGGCACCTCGGCCACCGAGAGGCCCTCGACCAGGCACTTGGCGCTCATCGCGGGCGTCAGGTGCATGCCGTCGGGCAGGGGGTAGAGGAGCCCCAGGTCGGCCTTGCGGAACATCCGCATGCCGCTCGCGGTGTCGGTGACCGGCTCACCCGAGAGCGCGCGCAAGAGGAGCGCAAACCCCTTGTTGGCCAGCCACCGGAAGAGCGGCATCTCGGTGCGGCCGCGGTGCAGGCGCACCGCCACCACCACGTCGGTGGGACGCTCGGGCTGGCCCTTTTCGCCCTTGGTCCGAGGGGCCACGGCCTGGAGGCGCTGCGCCATCTCTCCGAGCGCCGCTGGAGGGCAGGTGCCGTCCGCGTCGTAGAAGGCCAGGAGATCCCCGGTCGCGGCCTCGAAGCCGGTCTTGAGGGCGGCGCCGTAGCCGCGGTTATGCGGGTGCCGGCAAAGCACGATCCGGCCGGCGTAGCGGGCTGCCACCTCCGCCGTGCGGTCGGTAGAGCCGTCGTCCACCACCAGGACCTCGAGGCGATCGAGGCTGCCCTCTGCCAGGATCTGCGGCAGGGCATCGAACAGGCGGTCGAGCACGGGCCCGAGGGCAGCCTCCTCGTTGTAGGCCGGCAGAACCACCGAAAGAGAGGCCACCTTGGGTCGATCGTAGCCGGGCGATTCCGGGGGCGTCAAACCCTCTTTGGCAGGAGCGCGGCGGGGTGACGCACATGTTGTGCCGCCCGCCCGACTAGGTTATACATTCGGCCACTCGGTTTTATCGTATTGCCTGCGGTGGGGGGCTCCGCAGCATCTTGCTTGCGCCCAACCACCGGAGGGGGGTCCGGACGGCGGTTAAACTCTCGGGATCGCCCGGGAGAGGCCGCAGATCTGCAGACGCCGGAGGGCGACATTGAGGACGCGTAAGCTCGTTTGCCTAGGTTTGTTGTTCGGAGTGGCCTTGGCCGCTCGGTCTGCCAGCGCTCAAGACGAGAAGTGGAGCGTCGACGTCGGTGGCTTCATCGGTGCAGTGCAGCAGGATCAGAAGGGCCCCCACGAGCTCGGCAAGAGCAGCCCGGATCGTGAGGCGACGTTCCCGGGCGGCAGGGTGCAGCCCAAACAGTTCGGGTTCCTGCTCGGCCTGCGCGCCGGGGTGAACCTTCCCGTCGCCAGGGTCTGGAAGATCGTTCCGTCGCTGGAGATCGAGGCCAGCTTGTCGCCGACGGCGGCCAAGCTGCCGGCGGTCAACCAGAACATGAACTACTGGTGGGGGTTCGCCAACGTGAACCTCGGCGTGCCGATCCTGGAGGATCGGCTGACGCCCTTCGTCCTGCTCGGTGGCGGCCTCATTCGGCTGACGTCGGACGAGCCGACGGTCGGCGGCGGGGGTGCGAACGGTGGCGACACCAGCACGGCCCTCGATTTTGGGTTCGGTGCCAAGTACCAGCTGCTCAAGGACACGCCGCTGTCCGCGCGGGTCGACCTCCGCTACATCATCGACGATCCCCACGGGTCGGGCTCGAAGCACGGCACGGACGACTTCCATGCGCAGCTCGGCGTGGCCTACGCCTTCGGCAAGAAGAAGGTGGAGGTCATCCCCGAGGCGCCGAAGGACACGGACGGCGACGGGGTCACCGACGACAAGGACAAGTGCCCGAACACGCCCAAGGGCGACAAGGTGGACGCGAGCGGCTGCTCGCTGCCGAAGGATTCCGACGGCGACGGCGTGATGGACGACAAGGACCAGTGCCCGGGCACGCCGCCGGGCGACAAGGTGGACGAGAAGGGCTGCTCGCTGCCGAAGGACTCGGACGGCGACGGCGTGATGGATGACAAGGACCAGTGCCCGGGCACGCCGCCAGGGACCAAGGTGGACGAGAAGGGTTGTCCGCTGCCGCCTCCGCCGCCCGATCGCGACGGCGATGGTGTGCTCGACGCCAACGACAAGTGCCCGGACCAGCCGGGACCGGCCGAGTACGACGGCTGCCCGCCGGACAAGTACCTCGAGGGGACGTTCGAGGGCATCACCTTCAAGAGCGGCAAGGCGATCCTCTTGCCTGAGGCCTACCCGATCCTCGACAAGATCGCCAAGGTCATGAAGGAGAACCCGCAGGTCCGCGTGGAGGTCTCGGGCCACACGGACAACAAGGGCAAGAAGAACCGCAACCTCGCGCTGTCGAAGGCGCGCGCGAACGCGGTCAAGAAGTACCTCGTCAAGAAGAAGATCAAGGGCACGCGCATCGTGGCGATCGGCTTCGGTCCGGACAAGCCGAAGTTCCCGAACGACACCGACGAGAACCGCACCAAGAACCGCCGCATCGACTTCAAGGTCCTGCCGGCCAAGCCGGTCAAGGAGAAGAAGGTCAAGGGCAAGAAGGGCGCCGGTGACAAGAAGGGCGCGGGCGACAAGAAGGCCAAGAAAGGCGCCAAGGCCGGGGGCGCCAACTAGACGATCCGAGGGGCGCCTGCAACCGCGGGCGCCCCTGTATTTCCGCTCATCTCTCAACTCGACCGCCAGGCCCCGCGATCTGCTCGAGATCGCCGACCAGCGCCACCGGTGGTAGACTCATTCTTGGAGGCAGTCGATGGCTCGAGCCAATTGCTCGGCGTGTCAGGGCATGGGCCACCAGACGTTGCGCGTGGACTGCGCGGCGTGCGAGGGCAAGGGTCAGCTTTTGGGCAACACATGCTTGCCTTGCGGCGGCACCGGCCGGGTCGCCATGCGGCTGCCATGCCCTGCCTGCGTCGGACCGGCACCGCGGCCGGAGGTCGAGCGCGGGCTCGAGGATCGCCTCGAGACCACGTTTCCGGGTGACGACCGTCGCTGACCCTCGCTGACGCGGCGAGCCGTCAACTCGCGCCCCGTTTGGGGCTGCGGTACGATGTGCGCATGGCGAAGGCTGCTCCGGGCGAGGTGATCGGTGGCAAGTACCGCATCGACGAGGTGATGGACCCGGGGCCGCCGACCTCCACCTGTCGGGGCATTCGCCTGGCGGACCAGGTCCCGGTCTCGATCAAGCTGCTCAACTCGGTGCTGGCGGGCGACCGGGAGCACCGGGGGCGGTTCCAGCGCGAGGCCGAGGTGCTCGGCAAGATCCACCACCAGGCGGTGCCTGCGCTGCTCGAGCAGGGCGCTGACGGCAACGAGCCCTTCGTCGTGATGGAGATGTGCGCCGGCGAGACGCTCGCGGCGCGGCTCGCGCGTCAGGGTGGGATGCCCGTGGAGCACGCGGTGACCTATCTCGACTGGCTGCTCGATCTGCTCGAGAGCCTTCACGAGAACCAGGTCGTCCACCGCGACCTCAACCCCAAGAACCTGGTGTTCGCGCCGTCGCCGACCGGCGTCGAGATCCTGCGCGTGACCGACTTCCGCTCGGCCAAGATCGGCGGCGAAGAGGAGCAGAAGAGCGCAGCGCTCACGCGCTTCGGGGCGACGCTCGGCACGCCCGAGTACCAGGCGCCCGAGCAGATCGCGGGCGGCAAGGTCGACGGCCGCACGGACCTCTACCAGCTCGGTTGCGTCGCCTACGCGATGATCACAGGGCAGCCGCCCTTCACCGGGAACGCGGCCCACGAGGTGATGGCCAAGCAGGTCAAGGAGGAGGCGACCCCGCCGTCGCAGCGGCGGACCGATCTCGAGATCCCGCCGGGGCTCGAGGCGTGGATCCTCAAGATGCTGCGAAAGCCCATCGAGCAGCGCTTCGCCGGGGCCAAGACGGCGCGCGAGATGCTCCACCAGGCGCTACGTGACGGCAAGCTGCCCGGTTCCGAGCCGGCTGCCGTGGCGCCCCCGGCAAAGCCCGCACCTGCGGCGCCTGCGCCGGCCGGGCACTCGCCCGTCGCCCAGATGATGACGTCGCGCGCGGCGCCGGGCATGGGCGCCATGATGGCGGCGACGCGGCCGGCCCCCTCGGCCGAGGCCGCGCCGAAGCTCACGTCGACTCAGCGCACCCAGATGGGTTCGGCCAGAAAAGAGCCCGACAAGGCGGGCGTGCCCTGGGCCATCGTGCTGCCGGCGCTGGCGGCGGTCGTGGCGGCAGGTATCTACTTGGCGATGCGGATGCGCTAGCTTCCTGCCGTGGACGCGAAACCCTGCGAGCTCTGCGACCGGCAGGCGATGGCCGGGTCGGGGCGTTGTGTCGAGCACGCCGAGACCGCGGAGCCCCAGCGCGCCGAGATCAGCACGGCCGCGACCGCGCTCGTGCCACCGCCGCAGGCGACGGGGGCGACGCCCGCGCCGTCGTCGACCTCGGTCGAGCTCGCGCCGGGCACGCAAGTGGGCGAGTACGTCATCCAGGGCGTGCTCGGCCGTGGCGGCATGGGTGTCGTGTATCGCGCCGTGCATCCGCTCATCGGCAAGACCGCGGCCATCAAGGTGCTCGGTGGCGCGTTCGCGGGGGATCCAGACGCGCACGGCCGCTTCGTGCAGGAGGCGCGCGCGGTCAACCAGATCAAGCAGAAGAGCCTGATCGACATCTTCGGGTTCGGCCAGCTGCCCGATGGCCGGCAGTACTACGTGATGGAGCTCCTCGAGGGGAGCTCGCTGTCGAAGTGGATCGAGAACCATAGGCGCCTCGAGCCGGCGCTGGCGCTGCCGATCTTCCACGACATCCTGCGCGCCCTCGAGGTGGTGCACGAAAAGGGCATCGTTCACCGCGATCTCAAGCCCGACAACATCATCGTGGTGGAGGAGCCGGGCGACCGGCCGACCATCAAGATCCTCGACTTCGGCGTGGCCAAGCTGCTCGGCGAGCAGGCGCCGGGGGTGTCGAAGACGCAGACGGGGGTGCCGGTCGGCACACCGCTCTACATGTCGCCCGAGCAGTGCCTCGGCAAGAAGATCGACGCCCGCGCCGACCTGTACGCGGTCGGCATCATGCTGTTCGAGGCGCTCACCGGGCAGCTGCCCTTCAACGGCGAGACCTACTTCGAGCTCCTGCAGGCGCACCTGCAGAAGCCGCCGCCCATCGCGTCGGAGGTGGCGCCCGAGGCGAACCTCCCGCGCGCGCTCGATGCGGTGATCGAGCGGCTCCTCGCCAAGTCTGCCGACGACCGGTTCCAGAGCGCGAGCGAGGTGCTGGCGGCGCTCGAGGCGGTCGGCCCGACGGCCGGCGTCGCGCTCGGGACGAGGCACCTGACGCGCGAGCAGCCGGCCCTGTCGCCGTCGATGACGATGTTCGGGCAGACGCGCGTGCACGGCAAGGCGCGGGCGCGATCGTCGGGCCGGCTGTGGGCGATCGGCGGCCTCGGGGTCGCGCTGGCGGGGGCCGCCGCGGCGCTGCACTTCCGGCAGCCGAGCGCGCTGC
>JAHFDS010000526.1 GCA_023248855.1 Myxococcales bacterium | reverse complement strand
GAGGCGCGCCCCCGCCAGGAAGCGCCGCTTCCACCCGAGGTCATCGCTGATCTCGACGCGGCCGAGAGGGCCCTTCGAGCAGGGCGGGCCGCCGAGGCTCGCCGCCTGGCCCAGCGTTCGCTGATCATGCAGCCCTCCTTCCGCGCCCACGCGCTGCTCGCCCGCGCCCACTGCAAGCTGCGCGACCTCGGCAACGCCCGCGCAGCCCTGCGTAGCGTCGCCGCCCGCGACCGCGCCGCCGTCACGCGCGCCTGCCGCGACGACGGCATCGAGCTGTAGTCAGCGGAGACTACTTCTCGACGCCGGTCTGTCCGCCGCGACGCGGCAAGCCGTCCTCGCACACCGTGAACGGCGCGCGGTCGTCCCAGAACACGTGCGCTTGCGGCGCGCGATCGAGCGCGTCGAGCAGCGCTCCGGCGACGTGCACCTCCCCCGGCCAGCGCTGCGAGCGAAACAGCATCGGCGTGCCACAGCGCGTGCAGAACGACCGCTCCGCCCCGGGCGACGACTGATAGCGCCCGAGCGCCTCCGCGCCGCTGACGATGCGGAACGCTCCCTCGTCGAACCCCACCCACAGCACGTGGCCGGCTCCGTGGGCCCGCCGGCACATCGAGCAGTGGCAGTGCGCGCACCACTTGCTGGGGCCGGCCTCGAGCTGCACCGCTCCACAAAGACAGCTCCCGCGCATCGTCATATTCGCTCTTTCGTATGTATCAGGCGCGGACGGCCTGCTTGGCCTTCTTGCGTTCGAGCGCGCGCGTGCGCAACTGCTCCGCCTTGCCGGCGCGGTTCTCCTGCTTGACCCTCGAGATCGCGAGGGCACCCGCGGGCACGTCCTCGGTCACGGTCGTCCCCGCGCCCACGTAGGCCCCGCGGCCGACCCGCACCGGCGCCACGAGCTGCGTGTCCGAGCCGATGAAGACCCCGTCCTCGAGGATCGTCTCGTCCTTGTTCACCCCGTCGTAGTTGCAGGTGATGGTCCCCGCGCCGACGTTGCAGCCCTCGCCGATGATCGCGTCCCCGAGGTAGCTCAGGTGATTGGCCTTCGAGCCCTTGCCGATGCGCGTCTTCTTGGTCTCGACGAAGTTTCCGACGTGCACGTCCTCCGCGAGCACCGAGGCCGGTCGCAGGTGCGCGAACGGCCCCAGCTGCGCCCGGGCGCCGACGTGCGACTCGGCGATGACGCAGTAGGCCCGCACCAGGACGCCGTCCGCGAGCTCCGCGTCGGTGAGGATGCTGCCCGCGTCGATCGTGACGCCCGCGCCGAGCCGCGTCTTGCCGCGCAGGTGCACGCCCGGCCCGAGCACGCTGTCGCGTCCGATCTCGACCTGGCGATCGATGAAGACCTGGTCCGGTGCGCGCATGCTCACGCCCGCGCGCAGGTGGCGCTCCACGATGCGGCGCTGCAGCACGCGATCCACGGCAGCCAGCTGCGCCCGGTCGTTGACGCCCTGGATCTCCTCCTCGTCCACGAGCACCGTCGGCACCGCCTTGACCTTGGCCGCCTTCTCCACGAGATCGGTGAGGTAGAGCTCCTTCTGGGCGTTCCTGGTGTCGAGCCGGGTCACCGTCTTGCGCAGGAAACCCGCCTCCACCGCGTAGATGCCCGCGTTGCCCTCGTCGAGCTTGCGTTGCCTCTCGGTGCAGTCCTTCTCCTCGACCACCCGCAGGACGCGCTTCTTGGCGTCGCGGACGATGCGGCCGTAGCCGGTCGGTACGCGCAACCGCGACGTGATGATCGCGAGCGGGGCCTTGCCGGCCGCCTGCGCCTCGACCAGCGCGCGCAGGGTCTCTGGGCGCAGCGCGGGCGCGTCGCCGTAGGTGATGAGCACCCCGCCCTTCCAGCTCTCGAGCAGCGGCATCGCCTGCGCAACCGCGTGCCCCGTCCCGAGCTGCTCGAGCTGCAGCGCGACCTCGACGACCCCGGCGCCGAGCTCCGCATCGAGCACGGCCTTGACGCGCTCGTGCTGGTGACCGAGCACGACGATGATCCGGCTGGCCCCGGCGTCCTTCGCGGCCTGCACGGCCCACACGATCATCGGCGCACCTGCCGCGGGGTGCAGCACCTTCGCCAGGTCCGACTTCATGCGCGTGCCGAGGCCGGCCGCCAGGATCACGCTCGCGAGCTCCGTCTTCTTCTCGGCCATCTTCCCGTGTCCTCCGGCTTCCAGGTTGTCCGTGCCGCTACCAGCCAAGGCGCGTGTCCACGTAGTGGTCCAGCATCTTGCGCCACCACGGCCAGTCGTGGTTGACGTCGTGGCCCCACAGGTCGAGGTTGTTCGGGATCGCCTTGTCCCACAGGGTCTGGGACAGCCGGCGCGACGCGTCGGGCGCCTCGTACGCGCCCTGACCCGACACGATGTGGATCTGGCTGTGATGCCGGAACGCCTCGAGCAGACCGTGGTCCTGCAGGTTCGGCAGGTACGACAGCGGGTTGTTGAAGTAGACGTTCTCGTCTCCGTAGCCCTGGAGGTAGCTCCAGCCGAGGTCGTAAAAGCCGCTCATCGCGATCAGCGTGTCGAACAGGTCCGGCCGGCGGAAGAACGCGTTCGCGGCATAGAAGGCGCCGAAGCTCGCGCCCGACACCGCCACCCGCGCGTGCGGCGACAGCAGGCAGCGGCGGATGTGCGGCACCACCTCCTCCTCGACGTAGCTCGAGTAGAGCGCCTGACGTCGGGCAGCCTCCGGCGGCGCGACGTCGCGGTTCATCCAGGCGTAGCGGTTGATGCTGTCGATCGAGAAGACCTGCACGCGCCCCGAAAAGATGTGTTTCTCGATCGCCTTGATGAGGAAGAAGCGCTCGTTCTCGAGGAAGTCAGCCTGCGCGGTCGGGAAGAGGAGGAGCGGACGGCCCCAGCTCCCGTAGCGGACGATCGGCATCTGGAGCCCGAGGCGGGGGCTCCTCCAACCAAAGACGTCCCTGGGCAGCCGCGGATCGATGTACTGGAGCATCGGCGCACTTTACCCGAGTCATCAGGTCACCGCATCGAGCCCACGGGCGCCGCCTGGCAGCCCCCTGACCTCGCCGGCGGCCGCGGGGGTGCAGCGTCGGCGGCTGCGGGGCCGGAGCCGGTGCCGGCATCCGCCACCGCGGCATCCGGCCTGCCGATCCCCGCGTCGCGCGGGCCATCGGGCGGCACCGCGGCGTCCGGTGGCAGCGCGCCGCCGACGTGGCCGAGCGTCACCCCGCGGAGCACGCCACGCTCCTCGCCGGCGTTGGCGATGGAGATGTAGTAGTCACCGGGGACGAAGCCCCCCGCGATGGTCGCGCTGCCGGTGCCGTCGGCCGCGATCTGGAGCGGCACCTCGAAGCGCGAATCGGCGCTGACCGTGGAGTCCCCTGTGTACGTGAACGCGATGGCGCTGCCGCGCTTGACCAGCACGATCGGCGCCACCCGACCCGGGTCGCGGAACAGCGCCGCGTAGCGGTCCACCAGGACCTTGTCGGCGTGTACCGTCAGCGCCGTCGCGGTCTCGGACAGGGTGTAGACGAGCTGCACGTTGCCGGGGGTCCACGGCTGGATGCCCCACATCTCGAAGTACACGCGGTCCCGCGCACCGTCGTAGGGGATGTAGCGCTTGCAGCCGGTGACGCCGCGCGCGGTGAGCGACTCCGAGAGCGCCGCGGCCGCCGCGTCGCCGAGCGCCGTGCGTACGGTCGCCGTCATCACCTGGCCCGCCTGCGCGAGATCGGCGTCGCCCGGGATCATGGTCATGCCGGTGTAGATCGCGCGATCGAGGTCGGCGGGCATCTTGCCGAGCTCGGCGGCGCGCTTTCGGAAGGCCCACAGGGCGCTCGACCACGGGATGCCGTCCTGGTGCACCTCGCCCCAGAACGCCGTCGGACAGCGCTCCGTGCCCTCGAGGTTGCGCACGAACGCGCGGCCAAGGGCCATCCCTGCGTACTCGCCCACCGCCGGATCGCCGGCCAGCGCCGAGGAGAAGTAGTCGGCGAAGGCCTCGTTCATCGCGCCCTGGGAGACGTCGATGCCCGCGGCGTCGTAGCGCCCCCAGCTGATCATCGTGGCCCGGTTCACGACCGAGTGCGTGAACTCGTGGTAGATGACGTCGCCGTCCCACGCGAAGTCGGCGGCGCCCTGGCCGAAGATGAGCGTCGGCTGATCGAGCGGGTAGATCCCGAACAGATCGCCTGGCGGCGTGAAGAACGCGTTGTCGAACGGGAACAGCGGCCCCATCGGGTCCCAGGCGGTCGACCGCACCGGGTTGGCCGTGTCGACCGCGAGGCGGAAGTTCCCGATCAGCTGGATGGCCTCGGCGCGACCGCCGTAGCCGAGCCCGTGGAAGAAGTCCGAGATGCGCGTGGCGTGGTAAAACATATGCGTCTCGACGAATTTATCGTCGGGCTGGTTCGCCACCGACGCGTCGAACAGCCAGTCGCCGGCAGCGTCGCGCATGGCCGTCCGGGTGCGGCTGCAGACGTGGATCTGCCGGTTCGTGCCGTCCATGGCGGTCATCACCGTGCCGTGGGTGTCGAGGCAGTTGTAGACGTCGAACACGGGGCTGCCGGGGTAGGCCTCGTCGCGCGCGGCGTCGAGCGTGACCTCGCTGAGCATCGGCGAGACGACCGGATTCTCGGCGAAGACGCGCGCCTTCTTGGCGAACCGCACACCGTCCTCGCGGTGCAGGAGGCGACCGTCCGAGGCGTCGATGTAGAGCAGGGGCGCCTCGACCAGCTCCGGCGACGAGGGCAGCGCCACGCGATAGGCGAGGCGAGCGCCGGCGCCGCGG
>JAHFDS010000130.1 GCA_023248855.1 Myxococcales bacterium | reverse complement strand
GGCCGTGGCGGCGCGGGCACGGGCGGCGGTGCTGGATCGGGCGGAGGAATGGCGGGCAGCGGCATCGGTGGAACGTGCGGCCACGTGAGCCAGGGCTGCTGCACGGGCGACGTCGGCTGCGAGCCCAGCGCCGTGTGCTTCTCGAGCCTGTGCACGCACTGCGGCGGTGACCGCGAGCTGTGCTGCCAGGGCAACCTGTGCAGCTTCGGCAATCAGTGCTTCCTCGGCCTTTGCCAGGCCTGCGGCATCACCGGCGACCTGTGTTGCTTCGGCCCCATCCCGTGCCGCTCGCTCGGCGAGGCCTGCAACCCGAGCGGCAACTGCGCACCCTGCGGCGCGGTGGGCCAGCCCTGCTGCGTGAACAACGTCTGCAGCGGCAGCCACGCCTGCTTCGCCGGCTCGTGCCTCTGAGGGCGACCGCGGCCGCCGTCAGTCGCGGCGCAAGGGGCTGGGTTGCATCTGGCGGCCCTGGGGGAATGGCGCGCGCAACACCTCACGCGCGACCTGGCCATCGATCGCATCGGTGACGATGAGGGTGTCGCCCGAACGGCCGAGCGTGAGCTCGTGCTTGCGCGAGCCCTCCTCGCACTCCACCGAAAGGAGCCCGCGCGGACCCGGGCTGGTCTCCCGGCAGCGCGCGAAGATCCCCACGTCGTACCAGGCCCGATCCACGTCGAGCAGGAGGTGTCGCAGGCCTGGAGGCGCGCCGATCTTGCTGTAGGCGAGGTCCTTGAAATGGACGACCGCAGGGCTCGGCGGCGGCGGCGTGAGCACCTGGAACGGCTGGACCTGGATGCGCTGCTCCGACGGCGGTGACACCGTGAAGAGCACGGTCCGTGGGGCGTTCGATCCCAGCCGCGCGACCGTGGTGACGATCGCGCCGTCTCTCCGCTCCACCCGCACCTCATCGATCGTGTTCGCGTCGACCTGACAGCGCGCAGCGGTCAGCACCGCTGCACCGGACGACCGCGCCGCGCAGCTGGCGTAGGTGCGCAACGGGACGCGCTGGCCTGCGCCCAGGAGGTACAGGGTCTCCGCCTGGTACCCAGGCAAGCTCTTCGGCACGTAGAGCAGACCGATCGTGGTCTCGCACGTCCCGGCGAAGCGCCAGCGCGCCGTGGGCAGCGACGACTGTATCGTGCGCCCATCGCAGCCGCAGAACTGGGCCGGCGTGGGTCGCACGTGGGCCGGCCAGCAGCGAACCCGCTCCGCGCCGTCACAACCGGCCTCGAGATAGGGCACCTCGCTCGGCTTGCAGGGGCTCCCTGCATTGGCGCCAAGCGCGCCACCGGCCAGGACGAGCAACGACAGCCCCACGAGCGCGGTCCGCATCGAGCACGAGGATAGACTGGATGCTGGCATCCCTCGCGTAGACTGGAGCCCCATGCGCGAGTCGCGAGCCAAGCGGACCCCCCCGTCGGTGCCGACGCCCGACCGCGCGTTCGCGCGCCAGGTGCTGGCGCTCGACAACCAGCTCTGCTTCGCGCTCTACGCCGCCTCGCGCCTGGTGACACAGGCGTATCGATCGCACCTCGAGGCGCTCGGTCTGACCTACGCGCAGTACCTCGTGCTCCTCGTGCTGTGGGAGGGCGACCGGATGACCGTGCGCGAGATCGGCCAGCGGCTCTACCTCGACTCGGGCACGCTCACGCCGGTACTCAAGCGGCTCGAGCGGCTGGGCCTGGTGCGCCGCGCGCGCAGGCGCGACGACGAGCGCGAGGTGGAGACGCGGCTCACGGCGGCGGGACGCAAGCTCGAGACGCGCGCCGCAGCCGTGCCGCTCGGTGTGCTCTGCGAGGCGGGGTTGACGATCGACGAGGTGGTGCAGGTGCGCGAGCCGGTGCGCGCGCTAATGCACAAGCTCAAGGGACCGCGCTAAGTTAGTGCCGCCCGGAATTGGAGACATGTCTCGCTACGTGGACGTGGACGGCTCCTCCCCGGGTCCGGACCCGGATTTCGTCCACGTCCACGGCTACGTCCACGTTCACGATGCCTCCGAATTGCGACCGGTCATTTAGGCCTGCTGTGCGCGCCTGGCGGTCGCTGTGCGGGCGCTCCGGCGCCTCTCGGCGACGCACCCACCTGCACCGGAGCCGATCGGTTCCCGCACCGCTTGCGCAAGGAGCCTTCGGGCTCCCCAGGCAGTCGCGAGCGCGTCGAACCACCGGGAATCACGTGTTCCCGCCGCATGGCCCAGCCCCTGCTTTGCACGCCGGGGATGAAGCACTTCACCCTGAGCCTGTTCCTTCTGGTCGGCACGCTGGGTCCACGCGTCGCGCTCGCGGAGCGGATCGGTGCTGGCTGGCTGCACCCACTCGCGGCTGGCGAGCGCACACTGCCCGAGCTCGAGGGCAGCCACTTCGGCGCCCCGCGCTCGCCTGGCCGGCCGGCGGAATGCCGCGGCGGGCACTGCGGCGTGGACCTCTATGCCGCCCCAGGCACGCCGGTCGTGGCAGTGGCCTCGGGCGTCGTGACCAAGGTGGTGCGTGGCGCACGCGAACGAGGGGGCCGCTACGTGCAGATCGGCCACGAGCGCGGCGTCCTCACCTACTACATGCACCTCGACGCCGTGCGCGAGGACCTGGTCGTGGGCACGACCGTCAACGCCGGTGACTGCATCGGCACGCTCGGCAGTACCGGCGTCCGCCACGCCTCCCCGCACCTCCACTTCGCCATCAGCACAGGCCGCGGCGACGCCCTGCGCCACGTCAACCCCGAGCGCTACCTGCGCACCGCCCCCGTGCTCGACCCGTACGCCATCGTGCTCGCCGCGCCGGTGATGGTGGCGATGGCGCCGCGCTAGTCCCCTTGTGGACCCGACCCCACACCTTGGGGCCCGCGCTCATCAGTGCCCACCTTCTCCCACCTAGAAAATTTGACCAGTTGGCGCTGGCACGGCGCGTGATCAGGTGACACGCAAGGAGGATCCCGATGCTCGAACGGGCCCTTCGCACGAACCCCTGGCACACGCTCTTCTTTTTTCTGGTCCTCATCGGTGGCGGCGCCGAGGCGCGCGCGGCCGGCGTCCCCAAGGTGGCGGTGAACGCCTTCACCGGGCCCTTCTCGGGACCGATCCGCCAGGGCGTGCTCTCTGCCCTCGAAGGCAAGGTCGAGCTCACGGGCTTCGTCGGGGCGCAGGCCATCGTCGACGGCCAGGTGACCCCCGGCGGCAAGCGCAAGTACCTGCTCAAGCTCAGCGTCCGTGGCAAGGGCGACAAGAGCTACGCCCTCGCCAGGGCGGAGGTGGATCCGGACACCAAGGAGCAGGTGGAGACCGATCTCCTGGCGCTCATCGTCGGCCCCGCGGCGGCCCCGGCGGTCACCCCCGCGGCCGCGGTCACCGCCGTTCGGCCCTCTGGCCTCGATGACGAGGCGCCGAAGGCCGCGACGCCCGCCGAGCCCCAGGTGGAGCAGCGCGCGCCCGAGCACGTGCCGAAGGGTGGTCCGGACGACCCTTATCGTCCCTTCCGGGTGGCCCTCGGGTACGCGCTGGAGTCGCGCTCGCTCGAGATCCGCGGCGACGCAGGCACGGATCTGCCCAAGTACGACTCTGCGCTCCTGCCGACCCTCGCGCTGACGACGGAGATCATGCCGGGCGAGCTGCTCGACGGCAGCGAGGACGTGCGCGCGATTGGCCTGCGCTTCCAGTACGCGCGGGCGCTCCCGAGCGAGAGCAAGATCGCCGCGACCGGAGCCCTGGTCGACACGAGCTCGACGCGCCTCGCCGTGGGGCCGTTCTATCGCGTGCTGGTCGGCAGCCGCGCGCGCCCGACGATCGTCCGTCCCGGCATCGCCTACGGCCGGCGCTCGTTCGACATCGGCGGCTCGACGTCGCCGCTGCCACAGACGACCTACAGCTACGTGCAGGCCGGCGCCGATCTCGAGCTGCCTCTGTTCTGGCGCTTCACGGCGACCGGCAAGCTGACGATCAACATCGGGACCGGCCAGGCGGGCCTCGAACGCTTCGCCCGCGACGTGAGCTCGCACGGCACCGACGTCGGTCTTGGCCTCCTGGTGCGGTTGCCCTGGAACCTCGAGCTCTCGGCCGCGATGCAGTACAGCTACTTCGCGCTGTCGTTCGAGGGCGCCCCGATCACCGCCGGCGGCCCCACGCTGCCGCCGCCACCGCAGCCCGGGCAGCCAGCCCCCACGACCGGCCAGGCGCGCGAGGGCTCCGACGGCTTTTTCGCCTGGGTCTTCGGCCTCGGCTACGCGCTCTAGCAGAAACGCGTAGACCCCGCGCCAGCGCTCTGGGTCCGGTCCCGGTCCCGGTCCCCTTCCCGGTCCCGAGCGTCCGGCTCCTCGAGACCGCAGCGGCTGAGCCAGCTCGAATACCGGACTCGGATCGGGACCGGGAGCGGGACCGGGACCGGCTTCGGATGGCGCCGGATCAATGCGCTCTGCCTAGACGTCCGGCGCTCCACCTGTCACCCGGATCCTATATAAGGATCGCATGGCCGAGTTCGCGCATCTGCACCTTCACACCGCGTACTCCCTGCTCGACGGCGCGATCCGCCTGCAGGACCTGTTTCCGACGGTCAAGCAGCACGGCATGGACGCGGTGGCGATGACCGACCACGGCAACATGTTCGGCGCCATCGAGTTCTACAAGAAGGCCAAGGACACGGGCATAAAGCCCATCTTCGGCCTCGAGACCTACGTCTCGGCCGGCTCGCGCAAGGACAAGACCAACCGCCGCACCTTCCATCTCATCCTCCTGGCCAAGAACGAGGAGGGCTACCGGAACCTCACCTACCTGTCGTCGATGGCCTGGGTCGAGGGCATGTTCTATCACCCGCGCATCGACAAGGAGATCTTGAAGGCGCGCTCGGGCGGCCTCATCGGCCTCTCGTCTTGCCTGGGCGGCGAGCTCGCGCAGACGCTGGTCAAGGAGGGCAAGGAGCGCGCAAGAGAAGTCGCCAAGGAGTACGCGTCGATCTTCGCGCCGGGCGACTTCTTCATGGAGCTGCAGCCGAATGGCCTGGCCGAGCAGGACATCGTCAATGACGAGCTGCCGCGCCTCTCGCAGCAGACCGGGATCCCGATCGTCGCCACCAACGACTGCCACTACGTCCGGCGCGAGGACTCCAAGGCACACAACGTCCTCATGTGCATCCAGACCGGCAAGACCATGAGCGACAAGGGGCGCCTCGAGCACGAGACCGACGCCTACTACATCAAGACGCCAGCCGAGATGAACGCGTCGTTCTCGCACGTGCCGCAGGCGCTGCAGAGCACCGTGGACATCGCACGCCGCTGCAACGTCGAGCTCAAGCTCGGCAAGTCGATGCTGCCGCGCTACCCGGTGCCCGAGGGTCACGACGCGGCGTCGTTCATGCGCAAGATCAGCGGCGAGGGCCTCGAGAAGCGCTTTGCCGAGAAGGCCGGCCGCGGTGAGAAGCTCGATCCCGACCTGTACCGCGAGCGGCTCGCGCACGAGCTCGCGGTCATCGAGAAGATGGGCTTTCCAGGCTATTTCCTCATCGTCTGGGACTTCATCAACCACGCCAAGGACAAGGGCATCCCGGTCGGGCCGGGCCGCGGCTCGGGCGCCGGCTCGCTGGTCGCCTACGCCATGCGCATCACCGACCTCGATCCGATCCCGCTGCACCTGCTGTTCGAGCGCTTCCTGAACCCCGAGCGCGTGTCGATGCCCGACTTCGACGTCGACTTCTGCATGAACCGGCGCGGCGAGGTCATCGAGTACGTCAAGAGGAAGTACGGCGCCGATCACGTCGCGCAGATCGCCACCTACCACCAGCTCAAGAGCCGGTCGGTCGTGCGCGACGTCGCGCGCGCGCTCGAGATCCCCATCGCCGAGGCCGACAAGCTGGCGAAGCTCGTGCCCGAGCCGGTGCAGGGCAAGTCCACCCCCATCCCCGAGGCGATCGAGAAGGAGCCGCGGCTCAAGGAGCTCTACGAAACGGACCCGAAGGTCCACCAGCTGCTCGACTACGCGCGCGTGCTCGAGGGGCTCAACCGCCACGCCGGCATGCACGCCGCGGGCGTCGTCATCGCCGACGGCCCGGTGTGGGAGACGGTGCCGTGCTTCACCGCGATCGATCGCAGCGCAGCGAGCGAGGGCGCTTCCTCGCGTTCTTCCGCCGGGAAGGAAGAGCGCCTCCTCGTCACGCAGTTCTCGATGGAGAACGTCGAGGCGGCGGGCCTGGTGAAGTTCGACTTCCTGGGCCTGAAGACGCTGACGGTGCTCGACATCGCCCAGAAGCTCATCCGCCGCGAGAGCCCGGAGTTCGCGCTCGACAAGCTGCGGCTCGACGACGCCGACGTCTACAGGATGATCTCGGCCGGCGACACGACCGGGGTGTTCCAGCTGGAATCCTCGGGCTTCAAGGAGCTGCTCAAGAAGCTCAAGCCGGACTGCTTCGAGGACATCATCGCCGCGGTCGCGCTCTACCGGCCCGGACCCCTCGAGGGCGGCATGGTCGACGACTTCATCGAACGCAAGCACGGGCGCAAGAAGGTCGAGTACCTGCACCCTTCGCTCGAGGGGATCCTCAAGGAGACTTACGGCGTCATCGTCTATCAGGAGCAGGTGATGCAGGCGGCGAGCTTGCTGGCCGGCTACTCGCTCGGACGCGCGGATCTGCTCCGCCGCGCGATGGGCAAGAAGAAGAAGGAGGTGATGGAGAAGGAAAAGGCGGGCTTCGTCGAGGGCTGCCTCGGCAAGGGCGTCGACCAGACGCGTGCGGAGGAGATCTTCGATCTCATCGAGAAGTTCGCCGGCTACGGCTTCAACAAGAGCCACTCGGCCGCGTATGCGCTCGTCACCTACCAGACGGCGTTCGTCAAGCGCTTCTACCCCGCGGAGTTCATGGCGGGCCTGCTCACGTGCGACAAGGACAATACCGACGCGATCGTGAAGTTCATCGCCGAGGCCAAGGACATGGGCCTTGCCGTGCTGCGCCCCGACGTCAACGAGTCCGACGCCGACTTCAACGTGGTCCGCACCGCCGGCGAGCCCGGAAGCGAGCCGAAGACCGACAAGACCGACAAGAAGAAGGGGCGGCACAAGCCCGGCGCCGGGGTGCAAAAGGCCATCCGCTTCGGTCTGGGCGCGATCCGGGGCGTGGGCGAGGGCGCGGTGGAGTCGGTGCTGGCGGCGCGCACGGAAGCCGGGCCGTTCTCGAGCCTGTACGAGTTCTGCGAGCGCGTGGATCTGCGCAAGGTGAACAAGAAGATGCTCGAGGCGCTCACCAAGAGCGGGGCCTTCGACAGCCTGGGGCCCAAGGTGGCGGTCCGGGGGCAAAAGCAGATGATCCCGCAGCGGGCGCGGGTGATGGCCGCGATCGAATCGGCCGTGGAGCGCGCGCAGAAGCTGCAAAAGGAGAAGGAGAGCGGGCAGACCTCGCTGTTCGACGTGTTCGCGCCGCCCCCCGCGCCGTCGGGCGCGCCACGGGGCGAGGACGAACGCTACCCCGTGGTGGAGGACTGGGCGCCGCGCCAGATGCTCGCGCTCGAGAAGGAGGCGCTCGGATTCTACCTGTCGGGGCATCCGCTCGATCGCTACGCGGCGGACCTCAAGCGCTTCGCAGACGCCACGACCGGGGATCTGGACGACAAGGCCCACGGCACGACCGTGCACGTCGGTGGGATGATCGCCGAGCTGCGCGAGCGGCCGCTCAAGAGCGGCGCGGGCCTGATGGCCTTCCTGGTGCTGGAGGATGCGACCGGGCAGGTCGAGGTCACGGTGTTCTCGAAGGCCTATGCCAAGCACGCCGAGGTGCTCAAGTCGGGGGAGCCGCTGCTCATCACTGCGCGCGTCGAGAAGCGCGCGGGCCTCGGGAAGGATGCGGATGCGGGCGAGGAGGCGGTCAAGGCCAAGCTCCTGCTCGAGGAAGCGCAGCTCCTGTCGAGCGTGCGGCTCGAAAAGTCCTCCAGGCTGGAGATCCGCCTGAATGCCGACCTCGTCGAGCTGCAGCAGATCGACCAGATGAAGGCCCTGCTCGAGGCGCACCGCAGCGCGTCGCCGCAGGGCAGGTGCACCACGTGGCTGCGCTTCGAGATCCCCAAGCGCTGCGAGACCACGCTGGTCCTTCCCCCCGAGTGGAGCGTCAGCCCCACGGACGACCTGCTCGTGCGCCTCGAACGCCTCTTCGGCACCCGCGTCGCCAGCTTGCGCTAGTGCTGCCCGCCAACTTTCCGGTGTGACGCGTGACACGCGCCTGGTGAACGCGCTAAACTGCTTGAGCTTCGGAATCTTTTCGACCCACGAGGGCTCACGAGGAGGAGCGCGATGGCGCTGTTTGGTCCTAAGAAGGACAAAGAGGGCAGCAAGCCGCAGCAGACCCCCACGCAGCAACCCGTCGCTTCCGGAGGAAAGGCGGCGGACGCGAGCGACTTCGATTCCCCGGTGGAGAGTGTCTCGCTCTCTGCAGCCGCGGCGAAGCCCAAGCGCGACGATCGGTCGGATCGGGTAGCCAGAGAGGCGGCGGAGGAGGCCGAGCGCGCTCTGCGCGACTACGGCATCGAGCAGGCGATCGCGCTCATGCGCCTTCTGCCCCACGAGGCGAACACCGAGCTCGTGGTGCAGGTCGTCAAGAAGACGCTCGAGTCGACGAATATCCGCGTCCCCAAGATCATCGAGGACGCAGCGCGCAAGGAGCGGGACCTCGACGCGCGCGTGGGCCAGCTCGAGCGCGAGATCGGCGAGCTCGAGCGCGAGATCCAGGTGCGCGAGGCCGAGATCGAGCGGCACCAGAAGGACCGCGCGGAGACCACGACGGTCAAGGAGCGCCTCCAGCTCGCGGAGCAGCTCGCGTGGGCGGGGCAGCAGGCACAGCAACCGGGCGGCGGCGGCTCCGAGCCGCCTGCTCCACCCCCGTTGCAGGACCCAGAAGGCAAGCAGACCGGCGAGGAGGCGCTCACCACACCCGCGCGTCTCGGAGCCGGTACGTAGTGGTTGCCCCCACTCCGACGATCGGGTTTCGTGGGGAGCGGGCGCAAAGATGCTGAGATTCAACCTCGTCACCGTCACGAGCGACGCCGGGCTCAAGCGCGACATCAAGCGCCTGAGCACGGCGACCGGTTCGACGCCTGTCTTCGTCGCGGACCCGACCCACGTCGATCTCGAGACGGGTGACCAGCTGCCTGACCTGATGGTGTGCGACGTGCGCGCGGGGGCCGCCCCGCCGCCTCCGTCCATGCTGGCCAGGCTGCCGGAGCGGACCAAGCTGCTCTACATCACCTCGGAGCACGAGCTCGCGAGCGTGATCGAGCACCTGCAGCACCCGAAGTCAGCGGGCTTCGTGTGCCGGGACGATCGGTTCGACGAGGAAGAGTTCATCATCACGGCGACCAAGCTCTTGCGCGGCGAGGTCTTTGGCCTCGCGAAGTACCTGCCGTGGGGCGTGACGAGCTACTCGCTCACGCTCAAGACCTACGACGAAAAGCTCCTCGCGATCGACGTCATCAACGAGTACTGCCGGCTCGCGGGTTGCCGCGGGCCGGTGCGCGAGCGCATCCAGCTGGTGGCGGATGAGCTCATGATGAACGCGCTCTACCACGCGCCGATCGACGAGGGTGGGCAGAGCCGCTATCGCAACGTTCCACGCAAGGACATGACGGCGCTCGAGGTGCCGCCGATCCAGGTGCAGTACGCCTGCAACGGGCGCTACTTCGCGATCGCGGTCAAGGACAGCTTCGGCTCGCTCACGCGCGAGACCATCATGAAGTACCTGTCGCGGGCCGCGCAGGCGGACGCGCAGGACATCGAGCGCAAGGCGGGAGGTGCGGGCCTCGGCCTCCTGACCGTGCTCAAGAGCGTGTCCAAGCTGGTGTTCAACCTGTCGCCGAAGAACGCCACCGAGGTGGTGGCGCTGTTCGACATGGAGCTGTTCGCCAAGGGCAAGATGGGCGCTCGCTCGCTCAACCTGTTCGTGGCGCCGCCGAGGGCGCAGGCTGCCACGCAGGCGGTCGCCACGGTGAACATGCCGGGAGTGGAGGGCGCGCCGCAGGCCTCGCAGCGCTGGGTGGCGGGGCTCGGCGTGGCGGCGGCCGCCGCCCTCGTGCTGCTCGCCGGGACGCTCATCTTCAAGAAGCGCGGCGAGGCCGAGGCGCGACAGCCGTCGAAGCTCATGGTGCAGTCGGCGCCGGAGCAGGCGACGGTCATGCTCGACGACCAGGAAAAAGGCATGACGCCGGTGGAGATCTCGACCGCCAACGTCGCCCCGGGCCTGCACCGAGTGACCGTGAAGAAGCTGGGCTTCCGCGACTACACCATCGAGCTCGACCTCGGTCAGGCCGTCGGCAACGTCATGGTCCGCGCCCCGCTCGCCGCCAACGACAAGTAGCTCTACCGTGCCACTTCGTTCCGGCCGTGCGTCGGACCGACAAGCCGGTCCGAGCGGGGTTGGCGAAGCCAATCCCGCGATCCGCAAACGCTCGGAGCGTTTGCGCCCACGAAGCAAGTCGCGCCAACGCGATGGTCGAGTGCGTGCCATGCGGCGCCTGCCGCGAGAACCGGACCGGAACGTACATGGGTACTTGAGGACCGGAAGCGCAGCGGCAACGCAGCGGACGGGCCGGATCGTCGGTCCGTCGGTGTTCGAAGCGATGCCGCACAGTCAGGTAGCTGTCAGGCGTCCAGGCTGGCCATGAGCTGTTCCGCCGCGGCGTAGGTCTCGGGCGAGCGACGGCCGATCCCCTCCGGGTATCCGAAGATCTCGCGCGCAGGGCGGGCGCCGAAGCCCTCGTCGATCACCTCGAACGCGTCGAGCGGCACCAGGGCCGGGTGCGCGACGCCGCACGCGTGGGCCAGCTGGAGCATCTCCTTGCGCAGCGCCATGACGTAGTTCGCGAGGCGCGCGGACTTCGCCGTCGGATCGAGGCCGCGCACCAGCCAGGCGTTCTGCGTGGCGACGCCGGTCGGGCAGTGTCCGGTGTGGCAGCGCTGCGCCTGGATGCAGCCGATCGACAGCATGGCCTCGCGCGCGACGTTGACCATGTCGCAACCGAGGGCCATCGCGAGCAGCGCCACCTCGGGAAAGCCAAGCTTGCCCGAGCCGATGAGCGTCACGCGGTCCTCGAGGCCGGCCTCGTGCAGCACGCGGTAGACGCGAGAGAAGCCGATCTTGAAGGGCAGCGAGACGTGGTCGGAGAACACGAGCGGGGCTGCCCCGGTGCCGCCCTCGCCGCCATCGATGGTGATGAAGTCGACGCCGCGATCGCCCTTTTGCATCAAGCGCGCGAGGTCCTGCCAGAACTCGATCTCCCCGATGGCCGACTTGATGCCGACCGGAAGGCCCGTGCGCTCGGCGATGGACTCGGCGAAGTCGAGCAGCTCGTCGGCGTTGCGGAAGGCCGAGTGGCCGGACGGGCTGATGCAGTCCTTGCCCATCGGCACGCCACGGATCCGGGAGATCTCCGGGGTGATCTTGGCGGCGGGCAGCACGCCCCCGAGCCCGGGCTTGGCGCCCTGCGACAGCTTGAGCTCGATCATCCGGACCGGGTTGCCCTCCAGGCGCTCGACCAGGCGCTCCATCGAGAAGCGCCCGTGCTCGTCGCGCGCGCCGAAGTAGCCGGTGCCGAGCTGCCACACCAGGTCCCCGCCGTGCAGGTGGTGCGGGGCGAGGCCCCCTTCGCCGGTGTTCTGCATGCAGCCGGCGATCTTGACGCCCCGGTTGATGGCCTCGACGGCGGCGTAGGAGAGCGAGCCATAGCTCATCGCGGAGGTGTTGATGATCGACGCCGGCCGGAAGGCCTTCTTGCGGCCTCGCGGGCCGCCGATCACCTTGGTGCACGGGACGCGGTAGCGCGGATCGTAGCCGGGCTCACCCTCGTGCGGAGAGGGACGCGGAAAGACGGCGTGCTTGACGATGAGGTAGCTCGAGGTGCGCTCGATGTCATTGTCCGTGCCGAAGCCGAAGTAGTTGTTCTCCTTCTTCGAGGACGCGTAGACCCAGCGGCGCTGATCGCGCGAGAACGGTCGCTCCTCGTCATTCGACGTGACGATGTACTGGCGCAGCTCGGGACCGACCGTCTCGAGCCAGTAGCGGAAGTGGCCGATCACGGGGAAATTCCGGATGATCGCGCGCTTTTTCTGCGTGACGTCGTAGAGCGCGACCAGGAAGACGACCACGCCGAGACCACTTGCGACCCAGAGCCACACCGACATGAGCTGCATGGTATCGCGCCCCGCCGCTCCTGGGGCCTGCGGCCCGCGCACGGCTTGACGATTGGTCACACTCGCTTCAGCAGATATGGCGAAGTCATCAGGCGTGGCGGAGCGCGGCGAGGGTCGAGAGGAGCGCGTCGAGCTGAAATGGCTTCTGGGCGTGCAGGGTCCGCCCGGCGCCGAGCAGGTGCTGCACGTCGGGATCGCTCCCGGGACGCCCCGAGATCAGGAGCACCGGGAGGCCCGGATCGCGCTCGCGCAGGCGCGCGACGAGATCGGCCGCGCGCAGGTCAGGGAGGCCCAGATCCGTGACCAGCAGGCCCGGGAGCCCGCCCGACGCGAAGCGCGCGAGCGCGCCCTTGCCGGTGCCCGCCTCCTCGACCGTGTAGCCCTGGCCCTCCAGGAGGTCCCGCAGCACCTCGCGCACGAGCTCGTCGTCCTCGACGAGCAGCACGCTCCGGTCGCGGGTCGCGGGTCCGGGGCAGGACGCCTCCGGGCCCAGCACTCGGCGAGGAGGTCGGCCTCGGAAAAGGGCTTCTGCAGAGAGCTGGCGCCGGGCTCGATGCGCCCTTCGCCGCGCAGCCTCTCGGTCGGGTAAGCCGACATGAAGAGGACCTGCAGGCCGGGGCGCTGCGCGCGCAGCGCGCCGGCGATGACGGGGCCGGGCATCCCCGGCAGCACGATGTCGGTGACGAGGAGATCGATCGCGCGGTCCGCGTCCGCCGCGATCTGCGCGGCCTCGACGCCATCGGCCGCCTCGAGCACGCGGTAGCCCCAGGTCTCGAGGTAGTTGCGCACGGTCATGCGGACGAGCGCCTCGTCGTCCACCACCAGCACCGTCTCGTGGCCCCTGCGACCCGCCACCGCGAGGGCGACCGCGGGCGCAGGCGGCTCGTACTGCACGCGCGGGAGCTGGATCGACAGCGTCGTGCCCGCGCCGACGCCGCTCCGGACGCGCAGGAAGCCGCCGGCTTGGCGCACCGTGCCGTACGCCATCGACAGGCCCAGGCCCGTGCCCTTGCCGACCGCCTTGGTGGTGAAGAAGGGCTCGAAGGCGTGCGCCAGCGTCTCCTCGTCCATGCCCGTGCCGTCGTCGCTGATGGACAGGCAGACGAACTCCCCGGGTGCGACGCCGCCATGCCGGCTCGCCTCGTCGGGCTCGATGCGCTCGATCGACATCCCGATACGGAGCTTGCCGCCACCCGGCATCGCGTCGCGCGCGTTGATCGCAAGGTTCACGATCACCTGCTCGAGCCGCCCCGCGTCGACGCGCACCCACGCGTCCGGCTCGACCGCGAGCTCGAGAGTGATGTCCGCGTCGAGGAGGTGCCGGAGGATCGCGGCGGTCCGCGTGGCGACCTCGGAAACGCTCACCACCGAGGGCGCGCTCGAGCGACGGCGCGCGAAGGCGAGCAGCTGGCCGGTCAGAGTCTGACCGCGCAGGACAGCCTGCCGAAGCTGCTCGACCGACGCCTGCGCCTCGCTGCGCGGTGGCAACCGCATACCGATCGCCTCGGCGCAGCCGTAAAAGCCCATGAGCAGGTTGTTGAAGTCGTGCGCGATGCCGCCGGCGAGCTGGCCGATGGCCTCCATCTTCTGCGCCTGCAACCGCTCGGCCTCGAGCTGCAGCCAGTCGGCGATATCGATGCCGAGGACCAGGACGCCGGCCGCGACGCCCTCGGGGCCCGCGAGCGCGGTCGCGCGCCACTCGACGGTGTGCAGGAGGCCCGCGGCGGTGAGCATCGCGTGGGCCTTGGCCGGCATCGCGTGGCCCTCGAGCGCCCGCGCGTGCAGGACGCCGAGGACGGCGCGCTCGCTCGCCGGGAACAGCGCCTCGAGCCAGTCTCGCCCGACCACGTCCTCGAGCCGCCGCCCCGAGATCTCCTCGAGCGTGCGGTTGCCGCGCAGGATCCGGCCCGCGCGATCGACCACCAGCACGATCGCGGGGGCGATCTCGATCACCCGGTCCGCCAGGTCGCGCTCGCGCCTGAGCGCCACGTCGGTGTCCTTTGTGGTCGCGATCTCGGCCTCGAGGCGCGTGTTGGTGCGCGCGAGCTCCGCGGTCCGCGCCGACACGATCTGCTCGAGGCCGGCGTTGAGGCGGCGGACCTCGTCCTCGGCGCGCCGTCGCTCGGTGACGTCGCTCAGGACCACGCGCAGCGCCACCCGCGCGTCCGCTGCGATGACCCGCACGCTCTCGACCAGCACCACGCGGGCCGTGCCGTCGCCGCGACGGATCCCGAGCTCGCACGCCGCGCGCCCGTCCTGCCCCGCGGCCGTGCGCAGGTGCTCTTCGAGGAACGTCCGGTCGCGCCCCATCACCCAGCGCGAGAGCTCCGCACCGACCAGCGCCTGGCGATCGACCCCGAGCAGGGCCGCGGCGCACAGGTTGGCCTCGGAGACCCGACCCTCTTCGACTGTCAGGTATGCGAGCGGCGCGAGCTCGTACAGCTCGCGGTAGCGATCGCGGGAGGTGACGAGCTCGGCCTCGAGGCGCAGCAGCTCCTCGTTCTGTGCGCGCAGCTCGGCCTGGTGGACCTGCAGCTCGTAGACGAGGCGCTGCACCTCCTCGGGCGACATCACGGCCACGTCGGCGCGCGTCGTCACGAGGTGCTGGCCCTTCTTGGTTCGTAGCTCGCTCTGCGCTGCCACCCTTCACGCCCTTCCCAAGCGCGCTCAGTATGCGCGCAAATGCTCAGGCGTGCCGGTCCGTGATGTCCTCGATGGCCACAAGGATGCACGCCGGGCCGCGCGTGCGCGCCTCCAGGCGACGCGCATTGAGCAGCATGACGCGGCGACCCACGTGCTCGAACACGTGATCGACCCGGAAATCCTCGAGGGTCGTCTGCTTGGGCAGGACTTCCTCGAGCAGCTCGCGCAGCCGCGGGATGTCCCACTGGCCATTGCCCAGCTGGTACGCCAGCTTGCCGATGGTTTCGGCCGCGGTCACGCCGAACATGCGGCAGAAGCCCGGGTTGACCTCCACGACCCGCAGGTCCCCCCCCAGCACCAGCAGGCCGCCGCGCACGGTCTGCACGATGGCCTCCTGGAGCAGGTTGCCCTCCTTGATCTCGGTGACGTCGACGAAGGTCAGGACCAGCCCGTCGATGCGGTCCTCGCCGGTGCGGTAGGGCAGGACGTGCACCACATAGAAGGTGCCTCCGAGCGCGCGCACCTCCACCCGCCTCGGGACGAGCGTGCGCAGGACCTGCTGGGCGTCCTCGAGCAGCCCGCGGTAGTCGAGGTCCGTCGCCAGATCGCCGATCGGCCGGCCGAGGTCGCTGTCGATGAGACGGATGACCTTGCGCACGGCGGGCGTGAAGCGCCGGACGCACAGGTTGCGGTCGAGGAACACCGTGGCGATCTCGGTGGCGTCAAACAGATTCGCGAGGTCGTCGTTGGCCTGCGACAGGTCGTCGAGCTTGGTCTGCAGCTGCACATTGAGCGTCTGCAGCTCCTCGTTGAGCGACTGCATCTCCTCCTTGGTCGTCTCGAGCTCCTCGTTGCTCGACTGCAGCTCCTCGTTGGTCGATTGCAGCTCCTCGTTGCTCGACTTGAGGTCCTCGTTCGTGGCCTCGAGCTCCTCGACCGTGGTCTGCAGCGTCAGCCGCGTGTGCGCGAGCTCCTCCTCGAGCGCGGCGACCCGGCGCACCGGCGTGGCCCGCGCCGCGGGCTGCTTCTGCTTCGCGTTCGCGACGGGCTCGAACGACACCAGGAGCAGGCCCTTTAGGGCCTCCGGATCGGCGATGCGTCGGACGCGGAGGTTCGCCCGCAGCGGGGAGCGCCCGCGGCCGCGGCGGCGGATCTCGAGGTGCGTCCGCACCACCTCGGCGTCCTGTCCCGCGGCCTGGCGCAGCGCCGCCGACAGCTCGAGCCGGATCCCCTCGCGCACGAGCTCGACCAGCTGCGTGGTGGGCCGACCCGCGGGCGGCTCGACGTAGTCGCCGAGCTCCCCGTGCGCGTAGTAGACGACCTCGCCACGCCGGTTGACGATCACCGATGGCAGCGCGAAGCGGTCGATGAGGGCGCGCTGGGCGAGCTCGGCCATCCCGGGCGTTGGCGCCGGGGGAGGACGCGGGGTCGGCGGCACCGAGGCCCGGACCGCGGGGGTGCTCGGCAGCGAGGGCGGCAGGCGCTTGGACGCCTGGCGCGAGAACAGGCGCGCCTTGCGATCGACGGGATGGAACAGCTCCTCGAAGCCGCGCACGGTCTCGCTCGGCCCGAGCAGGAGCCAGCCGCCGGGCACGAGCGCGTAATGGAACAGCGGCAGGACGCGGGCCTGCAGCGTCGGCTCGAAGTAGATGAGCACGTTCCGGCACGACACGAGGTCGATGCGGGTGAACGGCGGGTCCTGGGCCAGGTTGTGCTGCGAGAACACGACGCCCTCGCGAACCTCCCGGGCGACGCGGAACACGCTCTCCTCCTTGATGAAGAAGCGGGCCAGGCGATCGGCGGAGACGTCGGACGTGATGCCCTCGGGATAGCGCCCGGTGCGGGCCGTCTGGATCGCGTGCGGGTCGAGGTCGGTCGCGAAGATCTGCAGCGGGACGCGCTTGGCTGCGCGCTCGAGCTCCTCGTAGAGGAGGATCGCGATCGAGTAGGCCTCCTCGCCGGTGGAGCAGCCGGGCACCCACACGCGGATGGGCTTGCCGTCGGTGCGCTCGGCGACGATGCGCGGGATCGCCTGCCTGGCCAGCGCCTCGAAGGCGTGCGCGTCGCGGAAGAAGCTCGTCACGCCGATGAGGAGCTCGCGTAGCAAGACATCGATCTCGCCCGGGCGCTCCTGCAGGAGGCGCACGTACGTGAGCGGGTCCTGGACCTGGTGCACGCGCATGCGGCGATCGAGGCGCCGCCACAGCGTGCTCGGCTTGTATTGCGAGAAGTCGTGGCCCGTGTGCGCCCGGACCACCACGCCGACGCGACCGAGAGCGTCCTGGGCGCTCGGCGTCAGGGCCGCGTCGCCGGCGCGGGATCCGGCGGCGCTCGGCTGGCCGAGGTGGCGCACGAGGCACCCGGCCAGCTCGGCGGGGGCGCCGATCCAGTCGACCGCGCCGGCCCGGATCGCGCTCTCGGGCATGCCGCCGTACTGCGCGCTCTCGGGCGACTGCGCGAGCGTGAGGCCCCCGGCCGCCTGGATGGCCTTGAGGCCGAGGGTGCCGTCGGTGGCGGTACCGGACAGGACGACGCCGATGGCGGCCTGGTCGAGCTCGGCGGCCATCGAGCGGAACAGGAAGTCGATCGGCGCGTGCCCGCCCGCCAGCGGCACCATCTGGAGCTTGCCGCCCAGGATCCCCAGCTGCTGGCCCGGCGGGCCGACATAAACGTGATCGGGCTCGAGCAGCTGGCCGTGCTCAGCGGCATCGACCGGGATCTGTGCGCGCCGGCGGAGGATGTCGGGCAGGAGCATCGGGGCCGTGGCGCCCTGGTGGGTCACGATCACGCACGCGAACCCTCGGCCGGGCGGGATCTCGCCGAGGAAGCCCTCGAGGGCGGCAAGGCCGCCTGCGGACGCCCCGATGCCGACTATCGCGAGAGACCGGGGCCGGCTCGACTCGGCTCCGGCGCGGGGGCGCGTTCTGGCAGGCTCGCTACGCTGGTGTTTTCGACGCAAGGCTCGTGTCGCACCTTGGGCCGGTGGCGTCCCCAAGTCGAGGCAATTGCGCGCTCATCGGGGGCCACCGCGTCGCGGCTCAAGACCGCGGCAGCGCTACGCCCTGGGCATCGTGAAATGCAGGCTGGTCCCGGCGTCGGGCGAGCTCGTGGCCCAGCTCCTGCCACCATGCGCTTCGACGATGCTGCGGGCGACGAAGAGGGCGAGGCTCGTGCGGCCTGGCTTCGCCGACGCGGCGGCGCGACGATCGAACAGGTGCGGCAGGGTCTCGACGGGGACCTCCGAGCCCTCGTCGCGCACCACGACCAGCACCTCGCGGTCCTGCGCGCTCGCCCCAATATGGACGCTGCCGTCCTCGGGGCTGAACTCGAGCGCATTGGTGAGGAAGTTGACGAGGACCTGCTGGAACCGCGCCCCGTCGGCCAGGATCGCCGGCAGCCCGGCGGGCAGGTCGAGCTCGAGTGGCATCCTGCGTGCCTGTGCCATCGGCTGCATCGTGGCGACCGACGCTTCGATGAGCGGCGCGACCTCGGCCGGACGGACCTGCAGCAGCAGCTCGCCGCCGTCGATCGCGGCCGCCGTGAGCAGGTCGTCGATCAACCGGCGCATGCGCTCGCCCGCCTTGGCGATCATCTCGATCTGCTTGCGATCGACCCTGCGGTCAGCCGTTGGTTGTGCGCGCCGCATGATGTCGGCGCTGAGCAGGATGGAGGACAGCGGGCTCCGCAGGTCGTGCGTCACCGCCAGCATCAGATCTACCCGCTCGCGGGTGGCGGCGCGCGCGGCTTCCGCGGCGGCTCGCACGCGTCCGCTCTCGGCGGACGCCCGGGTCAGGGCCTCCTCCTCGAGCTTCTTGGCGTGCACCTCGACCTGCGCGCAATGGCGTGCGAGCTCCGCGGTGGCGCGGTCGGCCCGCGAGCGCTCGGCCGCCACGAGGTGCTCGAGCCGATCCAGCTCGGCGTGCAGCGCCAGCGCCGCGTTCGTTCCTTCTAGTGGGGTCGCCGCGTCGTTCTCCAGCTCGTGCCCCGTGGTGACCACGGACTGAGCATAGCAGCGATGACCTCGCAGGCGAGGTCATCGTCCCAAACGCCTTTCATTGGCACGAGTTCGATGAGCGACGAGCCTTGCAGCGGCTCGCGTCGCGTGATCAGGGCCTTCTGGCGGCCTCGCCGAGGAGGCGGGCGATGTCGTCGAGCGGCGCGACACGCTCGGCCGCGCCGGCTTCGGCGGCCGCACGCGGCATGCCGTAGACGACGCTCGAGGCCTGGTCCTGCGCGATCGTGGCGCCGCCCGCCGCGCGAATCGCCAGGAGGCCCTCGGCGCCGTCCCGCCCCATCCCCGTCAATACGACGCCCAGGGTGCGCGCCCCGAAAACGCGCGCGGCGGCGCGCATCGTGACGTC
>JAHFDS010000129.1 GCA_023248855.1 Myxococcales bacterium | reverse complement strand
GGCGATCCCTACTGGAGCAGCTGCTACACCTCGGCGTCCGCGCCTTGACGCAGGCGCCGGCCATCTCGGCGTGGCCATCAGCGAGATGACGCGAGACGCTCGCCCTGACGGCCGAGACGTGCGACCGTCGGCGGACGGAGGCAGAGCATGGCAAACCCAGAGACGGTGCACGTGGTGCTCCACGTCAAGGCGAAGCCCGACCAGATCACGGCGCTCGGGACGCTGCTGGCCAGCCTGGTCGCGCCGACCCAGGCGGAGGAGGGCTGCATCGCCTACGAGCTGTTCCACAACAGCGCGGACCCCACTGACTTCGTCTACATCGAGGAGTGGAAGAGCCACGCGGCGCTCGACGCGCACATGCAGACCAAGCACGTCCAGGGCGCGCTCGCCGTGATCGGCCCCCTGATCGCCGGCGCGCTCGACCAGCGGCGCTACGTGAAGTAGGCCATCGGGCGCGATCGATCGGCGCGATGCGGCCGGACCGTCTGCTCGTCGTCGCGCTCGTGGCGTGCCTCGGGGGCCTCGCGCATCGCCACGCGCCGCGCTCGGGGACGGCGCTCGCGGATCGGATCGACGCGCTGCTCGCGGGCACCTTCCGGCCCGGCGATCCAGGCGCCGTCGTGCTCGTGCGCGTGCGCAAGACCACACTGCTCCATCGCGCCTATGGGCTGGCCCGCGTTTCGCCGGCGGTGCCGCTCGAGCTGGACAGCCCGCTGCGGATCGCCTCGATCACCAAGGCGTTCACCGCCGTGCTGGTCTTGCAGCTCGCCGATGCCGGCCGGCTCTCGCTCGACGCTTCCGTGGGCCACTACCTCGGCGAGCTGTCCGGTCCCACGGCAGACATCCCGTTGCGCGCCCTGCTCCAGCAGCGCAGCGGGGTGCGCGACTTTGTCGAGCTACCGGAGAGGATCGACGATCGCGACTGGAGCTTCGACGACCTCGTCGCGCGCATCGGCCGGGAGCCGCTCGTCTTCCCCCCCGGCACGCGGTGGGCCTACAGCAACTCCAACTACGTGCTGCTGGCGGCCGTGATCGAGCGCGTGACCGGCCAGTCGTACGGCGCCGAGCTCGCGGCTCGGATCTTCGACCCCGCGGGTTTGACCCGTGCGCGCTTCCCCGCGCCCGGGCTCGACGGTGTCGACGGACACGACGCCGATCCGGCGCACGAGGGCGGCTTCGTCGTGGCGGCGCTGCCGCACGCCCCGTACAACCGGGGCGACGGCGGCATCGCTGCGACGGCCGGCGACGTCGCGCGGTTCGCCGAGGCGCTGCTCTCGGGGCGCCTCCTGTCCCCGGCTCGCCTCGACGAGATGCTGCGCGACCAAGAGCGCTACGGGCTCGGGCTGTTCGTGGACCGGCTCTTTGGCCACCGCGTCGTCCATCATCCCGGAGACTGGGTCGGGTTCTCGTCCGCGCTGGTCACCCTGCCCGACGATGACGTGACCGTCGTGCTGCTCTCGAACCGGTTCCAGCTCCGGCCACGACCCGAGACGCTCGCGCTCCGGATCGCAGGCATGGCGGCGAGCCTGCCGGTGCTCGAGGACCTCGACGTCCTCCTCCTTTTGGTGATGCTGGTCGCAGGCATAGCCTTGCTCCTGCACCACCGACGCCGCGGGCGTCGCCCGACCGCGACCGGGGCGTGATCTGTGCCGACCCCCGAAGACCTCAGCGAGCTCGAGCAACGAATGGAACGCCATCGCCTCTGGCTCGACTCCGATCGAAGCCAGGGCGAGCGGCTCGACCTGGCAGCCGCCGGCCTGGCAGGAGTCGATTGGTCGGGCATCAACCTCTGCGACGCCGACCTGCGCGAGGCCAACCTCGTGGGCGGCCACTTTCCCGGCGCCGACCTGTTCGGCGCAGAGCTCGCAGGGGTCCTGCTCGACCGCGCCGAGCTCGCGGGCGCCAACCTGGCCAAGTCCAACCTCGACCAAGCCAGCCTCGTCGGCTGCTCCCTCCGAGGCGCCAAGGTACTGCGCGCGAGCCTCGCCTCCGCAGATCTCCGCGGGGCCGACCTCAGCGGGGCCGACCTCATGAAGGCGTACCTCGTCAAGGCCGACCTGCGCGGCGCCATCCTGGCCCGCAGCCACCTCGAGCGGGCCAGCCTGACCGGCGCGCGCCTCGGCGGCGCGGTGCTCTCGGCTGCGCTCGGCCTCGACCTCGTGCAGCTCGACTGGATCGACATCGGCCCGGACCGGCCCGAGCGGCTGGACCGCCTGGCCGCGGTGGCCTGGCTTTCGGCGCACAGCGTGCGACCCTGGTCGAGCGATGCGTGACAGCACCCACGTCCTCGTCAGAACCGGCATCGTCAACTTCTTCGCGGTCTTCCACGGCGCCCTCTACGGCGCGCTGACACTCGCCAGCGGAGGGGCCCCGATCCCTGGCCGCTGGATCTACAGCTGGGGCCTCGTGGCCGCGGGGATGTCGTACGTCATCGGTGGAACCGTGGTGACGCTGCGTCACCGGGTGCTCGACCGCGTCGCCGCGACGCTCCGCGCGGGGCAGACGCCCGACGCGTCCGAGCTCTCCCGGGCGCGCCGGCTCGCGCTCGAGCTGCCGGTCATGCTCTCGCGCACCTCGACCTCGCTGTGGCTGACGGCCGCCGCTTCGCTGCCCGTCATCGCCGGCCTCGTGGCGCCCGGGGCCGAGCCGTTCGCGATCGTGCACGCGGTGATGGTGGTGGTCGTGATGGGCAGCGTGTCATCGGTGTTCATCTACTACGTCAACGAGGCCTTCGTGCGCGACCGGCTCGTGACCCTGCTGTTTCCCGCGGGGCAGCTGGCCACCACGGGCGTGGCGCCCGTGACGATCTCGTTCAAGCTGCTCGTGCTCCTGATGCTCACGTGCGTGCTGCCGGCGGTCGCGCTCAGCACCGCGTCGGCGGTGGGCGCGCTGAGCCCTGTGGTGGCGCTGTTCCTCGGGGCCTCGTTCTTCTCCTTCGGCGTGTTCCAGTCGGTGTTCATCGTGCGCAGCGTGAGCCGGCCGGTCGCGCAGCTCGCGGCGCAGGTCAAGCGCGTCGGCGACGGCGACCTCGCAGCCCGCGCGCCGGTGGTCTCGCTCGATCACGTGGGGCAGCTCGCCGAGGGGTTCAACGGCATGGTCGCGGCGCTGCGGCAGGCCGCCTTCGTCAAGGACACCTTCGGTCGCTACGTCACGCCGCAGGTGCGCGACGAGATCCTGCGCGGCCGGGTCGCGCTCGGCGGCGAGCTGCGACAGGCGACCGTGCTTTTCTCGGACATCCGTGGCTTCACGGCGCTGTCCGAGCGCATGGCGCCGGCAGACGTCGTGCAGTTCCTGAACCGCTACCTCGACCTCATGGTCGAGATCGTGGTCGAGCACGGCGGCACGATCGACAAGTTCATCGGGGATGCCGTGATGGCCTCGTTCGGCGTGCCGCTGTCGCGCCCGGACGACGCCCTGCGCGCCGTGCGCACGGCGCTCGCGATGCTCGAGCGCCTCTCGCGATGGAACACCGAGCGGGCCCTTGCCGGCGAGCCCGCCGTGGAGATCGGCATCGGGCTGTGCACGGGCGAGGTGCTCGCGGGCAACATCGGCTCGTCGAGGAAGATGGAGTACACGGTCATCGGTGACACCGTGAACACCGCCTCTCGGATCGAGCAGCTCAACAAGGTGCTCGGCACCCAGCTCCTCGTCTCGGCCGCGACGTGGGCCATCGTCGAGCCGCACGTCATCGGACGCGCGCTGGCGCCGACCACGGTCAAGGGCAAGGCGGCGGCGCTCGACGTCTACGAAGTGACGGCGGAACGATCCAAGGAACGAGCGTGACGTGCTGCCCTGGGTGAGGCTCGGCACTGCGAAGGCCCCCGGCGGCGGAGAGCTGATCCTCTCCGAGCGTGCCGGGGAGTTCGTGATCCGCATCGACGGACGGGAGCTCATGTCGAGCCGCGTGCACGGCTCGGAGGCCGCGATGGCGGAGCTCGGCTGCCACCACCTTGCGCCCACGCAGCCCGCGGAGGTGCTGGTGGGTGGTCTCGGCCTCGGCTACACGCTGCGCGCGGCCCTCGACCGCACCGGACCGCTCGCGCGCGTCACGGTCGCCGAGATCGTCCCCGCGGTGGTCGAGTGGAATCGAGGGCCGCTCGCGCACCTCGCCGGCCGCCCGCTCGACGATCCCCGCGCGGCTCTCGAGCTTCGGGATGTGGGCGAGCTGATCGCCGGCGCCCACCGGCGCTTCTCCGCCATCCTGCTCGACGTCGACAACGGGCCCGCGGCGTTGACGCGCCCACAGAACCAGCGCCTCTACGCCCAAGGGGGTCTCGGCGCCATCGGGCGCGCGCTGACGCGCGATGGCGTCGTGGTGGTGTGGTCGGCGTCGGACGACGCGCCGTTCGCACAGCGCCTGCAGAGACATGGTTTCTCGGTCACGATCGAGCACGTTCCCGCGCGCGGCCACGGACGGTCCGGCCCCGTGCACACGCTCTTCGTCGCCCGCCCTGGCCGTCCGCGGCGCCAAGCTAGATGACCGGCCGCGAAGCGGAGACATGTCTCGCTGCGTGGACGTGGACGTGGACGGCTCTTCCCCGGGTCCGGACCCGGATGTCGTCCACGTCCACGGCGCCCCGAAGGGCTCGCGTATCGATGTGGGCTCGAACTAGATCCAGGGCGGGTTTTCGGGCTCGTGCAGCGACAGATCGTCGCGTAGCAGCAGCACCCAGTAGAGCCCGGGCGCCACCTCGGCGTTGTAAAGGCGATAGGGGGCTCTGCCCGCGCGCACCTCGCGCAGGATGAGCTCCTCGGAGTGCAGGCCCAGGCCGAGCTGGTCGACATCGGTCCACCACGCGCGAGTCAGGGCCGGCGCGCCGGCGCCACGGCGACGGAACATCGAGGTCACGATGATCTCGGGCTGCTGCGCGAGCACCCACCGGGTGTTGTGGCGCTCATGCCCGATCAGCGCCCGCGTCAGCTGCCCGGGCGGCAACCCGCGACCCGCGGAGGCCACCTCCCGGCTCACGACGCCCACGAGGTCGTAGATGGGGCCCTCCGACAGGTAGCCGATGGCACCGACCGGCACCGTGGCCACGCTGGCGCCCGGATGCCACGCGTGCAGGAAGGCGCCCACCTGCTCGTAGCCCCGGACGTTGGCGAAGCCGTGCTGGGGGTCGGTCGCGTGAGCCGCGCGCACGCGCAGCGAAAACACCAGCAGCACCAGCGCCAGGGCGGGCACGCGCGCCGCTCGCAGGCGCGGCAGCCCCTCGGGCAGCCGCTCGAACGCCGCCGCGACGCCCACCACGGCGAACGACGTCAGGGTAGGCACGAGCGGCAGAGCGAGCCGGCTGTAGCGATAGGCGTCACCACCCGAACGCAGGAAGAAAGCGAACCACACCAGAGACGAGACCAGGAACCACGCCACCGTCGCGCCCCTGCCGCGCACGAGGAGCGCAAGCGGCGCGAGCGCGATGGCAGGGAACTCGCTCACCGCCGTCAGGGCGTACTCCGCGCCCAGGCGCGCGTGGGCGAGCGTGCCGCCCGACTTGGCCAGGTACGTGTTCGGCACCAGCGCGCCGAAGATGGCCCACCGGATCGCCACGATGGCGACCATCGCGAGCGCCACCGGAGCCAGGTATCGCAGCGACCTGGCGCGCGACAGCACGGGCAGGAACCCCACGAAGATCAGGCACTCGGGCCGGCTCAACACGGCGAGCACGGCAAGCACACGCAGACCGCGAAGGTGCGGATCGAACGCGGCCCGGACGAACAGGGCAAGCACGAGGCACGTCAGCGCCGTCTCCAGGCCGGTCACGGCGTTGAGGAGCACGCGGTGATCGACCCCCAGGATCGCCGCCACCCCGAGCATGGCGATCACCGTGGAAGGCCCGCCCGACCGGCTGATCCGCGTGGTCGTGGTCGCCGTCACGGCGAGCGCCAGGGTCAGAAACAGCGTCCCGAATAGCTGCGTCAGCGCCTCCAGGTCCGGCACCACGAAGCTCCCCGCCGTGAGGCTGGCGAGATAGAGCGGCGACGTGAAGCCCTCGACCGGGGCGTCTCCGCAGTTGAACCGGAGGCCGCAGCCCGCGCGCACGTTCTTCACGTAGCGCAGGTAGATGTACGTGTCGTCGTAGATGGAATACGAGTGGTCGACGACGAACAGGACCACGGCACCGAGGAGCACGACCCCGAGGGCGATCGCCCAGGCTCGGCTCACTCGGAAGGCGAGCACACGTTCCCCTCACCCTGCAGAAGCCCGTGCACCCCTTGAGGGTGACACGCCTTGGACCGGCGCGCTCACACTCGCAGCGATCGGCCGCGGGCTACTTCAGAAGGCCCTGGATCTCTTGCTCGATCGCGAGCTCGTCACCGGGGTTGAAGCCGCTGTGGACGAACGCGATGCTGTGCCCCTGGTCGAGGATGTAGGACGTCGGCATCGTCGCCGGCTCCCACCTGCCCACCACCGAACCCTCGGGATCGAAGGCGATCGTGAGCGCGTCGAGGCTGTTCTGCTGGAGGAAGCGCTCGGCGTTGGCCCTCTCCTTGTCGATGTTCACCGCCACGATCGCGAGGCCCCGATCCTTGTACTTCTTCGCGAGCGCATCGAGCGCTGGCAGCTCCTTCTTGCAGGGCGCACACCACTCCGCCCAGAAGTCGACCACC
Organism: Myxococcales bacterium; assembly: GCA_023248855.1. GTDB lineage: Bacteria > Myxococcota_A > Polyangia > JAHFDS01 > JAHFDS01 > JAHFDS01. The sequence goes on along the minus strand of JAHFDS010000129.1, from coordinate 12,541 downwards.
ACGACCTTGCCCTTGTGCGCCGACAGCCTGACGGTGCCGCCGGCGCGCCCCGGCAGCTCGAAATCCGGCGCGGGTCTGCCGCCCGCCGTGCCAGCCTTGCCGCCCGCCCCCCCCGTCGCGCACCCCGCCCACAGACCCAGGGACCACGAGATCATCGCGAATCGGACCGCGACCACGCTCAGCGACATGCGAGCTCCTCTTCGAACCATTCGTGAAAGTCCTTCGGATCGCGGATGTCCACGACCTGGCGGCCGTTCAGATAGAACGTGGGCGTCCCCTCGAGCTTGAGCTTCTCGCCCTCGGCGCGGTCGCGTGCGACCACTTTCTTGCCGAAGCCGAGGTCGAGCTGCTTCCAGTTCACGCCGACTCCCTCGGCGTACCGCTCGATGTCCCCCATCGAGAGGCGTTCCTGGTTCTTCCAGATCTCCGCCGACAGCGCCCAGAACTTGCCCTGCTTCGAGGCGGCCGCCGCGATCTCGGCGGCCTGCGCGGCGTTCGGGTGCGAGGACAGCGGGAAGTGCTTGAAGTAGACCTTGAGCTTGCCCCGATACTCGTCGAGCAGCTCGTGCAGCATCGGCTGCGCACCCTTGCAATGCGGACACTGGAAGTCGACGAACTCGACGAGCTCGAGCGGCGCCTTGGCGTCACCGCGGAATGGCACGTCCTTGAGGTCGAGCTTGACTGGCTTCTGACCGTAACGGCGCTCGACCGCCTCCTCGACCTCGGAGGCCACGTAGCCGTTGCCCGCCAGGCGCGCGACATAGCGCAGCGCGAACGGCGAGCGCTTGCACCGCGGATCCTGCTTCACCGACGCGAGCAGGCTGTGCGCCTTGCCGCAGGCGCTGCTCGCCTTGCCGGCGACCGAGAAGAAGATCTTCTTCTCGCCTTCGGTGAGCTTCGAGAGGTCCACCCCGGCTGGTGGAGCCTCTTCGGCGCGGGCGACGCCCGCCATCATGAGCACCGCCAGCACCACCTGAACGGGGGTCCTTCCGCCTCGCTCTTGGAACGACATTCGTCGCGTATCATGCGGAAACGACACGCGCAGTCAAGGCGTCCGCCCGAAGCCCTTGCCTAACGACCGTTAGCTTGCTACCTACCGATCGGTCTGACTCAGTGCGTCACAGCCTTGACCCGCCGCTCGTCCGCGTGTTAGGAGCGCGTGTAACCAAGCGGCGACAATCGTCGTGCCCGCAGACACAAGGAGGCCTGCCTTGAAGATCCTGGTCACCGTCAAGCGCGTTCCGGACCCCGAGCAGAAGCTCAAGTTCAAGGGCGAGGGGCTCGATCTCGGGGGCACCAACTGGGTGCTCAATCCGTTCGACGAGTACGCGGTCGAGACTGCGCTCCGCCTGAACGAGAACGCCGCCACGTCCGAGAAGCTGGGAGAGGTCGTGGTGCTGGCGATCGGCCCCAAGGACGTGGCCCAGCAGGTGCGCAGCGCGCTCGCGATGGGCGCCGATCGCGCCATCCTGGTGGACGGCGCCGACGAGGCGCTCGACTCGGAGCAGGTGGCGCGCATCGTCGCCAAGGTGGCCGAGCAGGAGAAGCCCGACCTCGTGCTCCAGGGCAAGCAGGCCGTCGACGGCGACAACAATCAGGTGCCGCAGCTGGTCGCCGGATACCTGGGCTGGCCGCAGGCGACGTTCGCCTCGTTCATCACCCAGGCGGGCAGCACGCTCGACGTCGGCCGCGAGGTCGACGCGGGCGTCGAGACCAAGCGCGTGACCCTGCCCGCCGTGGTCTCGGTCGACCTGCGCATCATCGCGCCCGGCGGCGTCAGAAATGGCGTCACGCCGGCCACGCACGCCTACAATGACGGCCCACGTTACGCGTCCTTGAAGGGCATCATGGCGGCGAAGAAGAAGCCCATCGCCGAGACCACCGTGGCCGCCCTCGGGGTCTCCTTGTCGCAGAAGGTCAAGATGCTCTCCGCCGTCGCGCCACCGCCGCGCAAGGCCGGCATCAAGGTCAAGGACGTCGCAGAGCTGGTCGCCAAGCTGCACGGCGAAGCCAAGGTCATCTGAGGCACTCAGGAGAAATCATGCCGACCATCCTCGTTCTCGCTGAAGTGGCCGACGGTAAGCTCCGCACGGCCTCCCTGCCCGCCTTCAACTTCGCGCGCCAGGTCGCCAAGCACCATGGCGCCGAGGTGCACGCGCTCGTGATCGGCTCCGGCATCGGCGCCGCCGCGCAGGAGGCCGCCAAGTACGCGGCCAAGGTCCACGTGGTGGACAGCGCCGCGCTCGCGCAGCCGCTCGCGGAGACCTACGCGCCGGTCCTCGTGGCCGCCGCCAAGGCCGCCGGCGCCGTCGTCGTGTGCGGCACCGCGACCTCGACCGGCAAGGACGTGCTGCCGCGCGCGGCGGCGCTGCTCGACGCCGGCATGGCCTCGGACTGCACCGAGGTCGTCGACGGCAAGACCTTCGGCCGGCCCATGTACGCCGGCAACGCCAACGCGCGGGTGCAGGTGCTGACGCCGACCATCGTCGCCAGCGTGCGCCAGACGGGCTTTCCGGCCGCCGAGCCGCAGGCGCCGGGAGCGGTCGCCGCGCTCGACCCCGGGGCGATCGACGCCAAGGGCGCCACCTTCGTGAAGGTCGAGTCCGCCAAGAGCGCGCGTCCCGACCTCGCAGAGGCGCGCGTCGTCGTCTCGGGTGGCCGCGGCATGAAGGAGGGCAAGAACTTCGAGATCGTCGGGCAGCTCGCCGACCTCCTCGGCGGCGCGATGGGCGCGAGCCGCGCGGCTTGCGACGCGGGCATGGTCCCGAACGACCTCCAGGTCGGCCAGACCGGCAAGGTGGTGGCGCCGGAGCTCTACATCGCGGTCGCGATCTCGGGCGCCATCCAGCACCTCGCCGGCATGAAGAACTCGAAGGTCATCGTCTGCGTCAACAAGGACGCGGAGGCCCCCATCTTCCAGGTCGCCGACTATGGCCTCGTCGGCACGTGGGAGCAGAACGTGCCCGCGCTGATCGAGGAAGTGAAGAAGCTCAAGGCCTCGCAGACCTGATCCCCCTGATCCGCGCCTCCCCTTCGTCACGCCCCGGCGGGCGCGTGGGTCTCGGCGGACTTGCAGGTGCCGCAGAGCTTGGGCTCGACGAACTTGCCGAGCCGGGTCTTGAGCTGGTTCTCGGGCGGCCAGTGGATGGACGCGTTGCAGCGCGTGCAGTGCAGGTCGACCGTCTGCGCGGTGCGCAGGAACTCCGCGCAGGCCGGGCACGCGTGATGGGGCGGATGGTCCTTCCGGCCTTGCACCGCGGCGGCGTATTGCGCCAGGCGGGTCCACACCCAGTGGCCCGTGCAGCCGTCGTTCTTGTGCTCGCATGGCATCGGCTGATCCTGGTGCTGCGCCATGCCGTGGATGCACGCCTCACAGAAGCGCTGGGGCGTGCCCTCTCCCTTGGCCACGAGCTGCTCGCCACGCTTCCATAGCCACGTTCCGGTGCAGCCGCGGCGCTTGCAGGGGACCTGCTGGTCCTGCAACTGCTGGAACTTCTGGTGGTGCTCCGAGCACATGCGATCAGGCGGATGGATCGTCGGCCCGGCGCTCGGGGCGGCCGGCTCGGGGCTGGCGACGTCCACGGGTGCCGCGCCGTCGCCGGCGGACGCCTCGGCCGGCTTTCCGTCGTCGCGCCGGGGTCCGCGCCTCCGGCCCTCCCGCCTGGGTGGCGCCACGCCGCCCCCCGACGCCTCGACCTCGAGCTGGCTGCCACGCGACCACGTCCACGTCCTGTCACATCCCTTGATGCGACAGGGCACCTCGCGGTCGGCGAGCTGGCCGTAGCGCTGGGCGCACGGATCACACATGCGCGATGGCGCATCCTTCTTGCCGCTCGCCGCGTGCTCGAGCTGGGACCACTTGCTGTAGCCAAAGGCGCGCTTGCAGCCGCGAATCTTGCAAGGCAGCTCCTGATGCACCAGTGTCCGGAAGAGGGCCTCGCACGGCTCGCACATCCGCTCGGGCGGATCGGCGGCCTCGCCCGCGAGGAGCTGCGCGCGCCCGGTCCACAGCCAGGTCCGCGTGCACGTGCGGACGCGACACTTGACCTCGCGATCGCCCTTCTCCGCGACCTCGACGCGGCACGCATCACAAAAGCCCCTCGGCTCCTGCGGATCCTTCTCGCCCGCGCGCAGCCACGCCTCGACTTGCGCGAACTTGCGCCACTTCCACCGGTGCTCGCACCCGGCCTTGCTGCAGCCGAGCTCGCGGTCCTCGACCGCCTGGGCGCGCGCGGCGCACGGATCGCACATGCGCTTGGGCGGCTCGAGCGCGGGCTTGCCGCCGCTGCCGGCCTTGAACTGGTCCTCCTTGCGCCAGAGCCACGTGCGCGTGCATCCGCGCATGCGGCACGGAACCTCGCGCCCGACCAGCGCATCTCGAAGCGTGGCGAATCCCATGAAGTGCGTCCTTGGCCGCAATATACGCCTTGCCGCGCGCCCGACCAGCCCCTGTGCGACTTCCCGGGGGCGTGGCGACAGGCCTTGACGCGCCGCGCCGCTCCAGGAATCCTTTGCATGCGAATCTTCGGTCCAGAAACTATTAGTCCCTCCGCGCAGCCGAAGGCGGAGCCGGGAGAAAAGGACGACGCGATGAGCAAGGAGCTGCGGTTCGACGGCAAGGTCGTGGTCATCACCGGCGCAGGCAATGGGCTCGGCAGGTCGCACGCGCTCGAGCTCGCCCGGCGTGGCGCCAAGGTGGTCGTCAACGACCTCGGGGGCTCGCACACCGGAGACGGCAAGAGCAGCTCGGCGGCCGACAAGGTGGTCGAGGAGATCAAGGCGGCGGGCGGCCAGGCCGTGGCCAACTACGACTCGGTCGAGGACGGCGACAAGATCGTCAAGACCGCGATCGACGCGTTCGGCCGGCTCGACGTGCTCGTCAACAACGCAGGCATCCTGCGCGACGTCTCGTTCGCCAAGATGACCGACCAGGACTGGGACCTCATCTACCGCGTCCACGTGCGCGGCGCCTTCAAGTGCTCGCACGCGGCGTGGCCGGTCATGCGCGAGCAGAAGTACGGGCGCATCGTCTTCACGGCGTCCGCGGCCGGCATCTACGGCAACTTCGGCCAGGTCAACTACGCGATGGCGAAGCTCGGCCTTCTGGGCATGTCGAACGCGCTCGCGATCGAGGGCCAGAAGAGCAACATCATCGTCAACACCATCGCGCCCATCGCGGGCTCGCGCATGACCGAGACGGTGCTGCCGCCGAACCTCGTCGCCGCGCTCAAACCCGAGTACGTGACCGCCCTCGTGGTCAAGCTGTGCCACGAGAGCCACGAGGACGCGGGGGGGCTCTACGAGGTGGGCGGCGGGTTCTACTCGCGCCTCCGCTGGGAGCGCACCAGGGGCAAGGTGTTCCGCCTCGGCCGGCCGGTGTCGGCGGAGGACGTCGCCGCGTCGTGGAAGGACGTCACCGCGTGGGACGAGGCGACGCACCCCACGCACATCGCGGGCTCGCTCGACCCGATCATCAAGAACGTCGAGGCGGGGCCGTCCAGGGGCGGGAACCAGTTCATCGACGTGGACGCGGCGCTCGGTTACCAGTTCCCCGAGATGCAGTCGCGCTACGACGAGCGCGACCTCGCCATGTACGCGCTCGGCATCGGCGCGGCGGAAAATCCCCTCGACGACAAGGAGCTCTCGCTCGTCTACGAGATGCACGGCCAGGGGATGCGGGGCTTTCCGACCTACGGCGTCATCCCGGCGGTCAACTGCATCCTGCAGATGGGCAAGGAAGGCAAGACCGCACCGGGCATGAGCTACGGGCTCGACCGGATCCTGCACGGCGAGCAGTACCTCGAGGTCTACGGACCGCTGCCGCTCAAGGCCAAGCTCAAGCACGCAGCACGCATCAAGGAGATCTGGGACAAGGGCTCGGACGGCGGCAAGAAGGGCGGCGCGGTGGTCGTCACCGCCATCGACTCGTTCGACGAGAGCGGCGAGCGGCTGTTTCGGAACGAGACCTCGACGTTCGTGCGCGGCGCGGGGGGCTGGGGCGGGGATCGCGGACCGGACGCGCCGGTGAACGTGCCGCCGGACCGGGCACCGGACGCGGTCGTCGAGCAGAAGGTCGGCCAGAACCAGGCGCTGCTCTATCGCCTGTCGGGCGACTGGAACCCCCTGCACGCAGACCCGTCGTTCGCGAAGGCCTTCGGCTACGAGCGGCCCATCCTGCACGGCCTGTGCACGTTCGGCTACGCCGCCCGGCACGTGCTGTCGAGGTTCGCGCCGAGCGGGGACGTCCGCTACTTCCGCAGCATCAAGGTGCGCTTCGTCGAGCCGGTCGTGCCGGGCGAGACGCTGGTCACCGAGATGTGGAGGGAGAGCGACCAGCGCATCCTGTTCCGCGTCAGCAGCAAGGAGCGCGGCAAGGTCGTGGTCTCGAACGCGGCGATCGAGCTCTTCACCGAGATCCCCAGGCCCAAGGAGAAGCCGCAGGCGCAGTCGCAGGCGCAGTCGCAGGGCGCCGCCGTCATGCCGACGAGCGCCGACGTGTTCGCGGGCATCGCGGCGTATCTGGCCAAGAACCCGGGCCAGGGCGACCGCATCAAGACGGTGTTCGGTTTCCGGCTCAAGAACCCGGACGCCGCGTGGACGCTCGACCTTGCGGGCGGAAACGGCACGGTGGCGCAGGGCGAAGCCGCGGCCGCGGGCTGCACGCTCGAGATCGCCGATGCGGACTTCATGGACATGTGCGCCGGCAAGTCCGATCCGATGAAGCTCTTCTCCACCGGCAAGCTCAAGATCTCCGGCAACGTCATGGCCTCGCAGAAGCTCGACTTCCTCAAGAAGGTCGATCCGAGCGACGTGCTGGCGGCCATGCAAGCGCGTACCGGAGGGTCGCGCACCGGGGCGGGCGGCTCGGCAGCGGCGACCCCTGCGACGGCGGCGGCTCCGAAGACCACCGCCGCCAAGGCCACCGGCCCCGCCCAGGCGGCGCGGATCCTCGAGGCGCTCGGCAAGCGACTCGCCGAAAATGCAGGACTGGCAGGCGAGGTGCGTGCGCTGGTGCAGCTCGTGGTCACGGACCCGGACGGAGCGTGGGTGCTCGATTTCCGCCAGGGCGCCGGCACGGTCAAGGCCGGCAAGGAGGCTGATGCGGCCGCGACCCTCACCCTCGGGGATGGCGCGCTTTCGGAGCTGGCGAGCGGCAAGGCGAGCTTCCAGCACCTCTACCAGCACGGCCAGCTGCGCGTGGACGGCGACGTATCGGTCGCGCGCCGGCTGACTTTCCTCGGGAACCTCGGCTGATCGGGACCGGCATCAGGACCGGGACCGGAATGAAGGAGAGCGACATGAGTGGACGCAAGGTGAACGTGATCGGCGTCGGCATGGTGAAGTTCCAGAAGCCGGGCGCGAGCGACGAGTACAACGTGATGGCCGCCGGCGCCATCCGCGCGGCGCTCGAGGACGCCAGGGTCGGATTCGGGGAGCTCGAGCAGGCGTACGCGGGGTACGTCTATGGCGACTCGACGTGCGGGCAGCGCGCGGTCTACGAGGTAGGCGAGACCGGCATCCCGGTCTTCAACGTGAACAACAACTGCTCAACGGGGTCGAGCGCGCTCATGCTGGGACGGCAGGCCATCGCGGGGGGCCTGGCCGAATGCGTGCTCGCGGTCGGCTTCGAGCAGATGGAAAAGGGGGCGTTGCAGGCGAAGTGGAACGACCGCACGAACCCGCTTGATCGCCACGCGAGCGTGATGAGCTCCGTACAGGGCCTGAACGCCGCACCGGGCGCCGCGCAGATGTTCGGTGGCGCGGGCCGCGAGTACCGCTGGAAATACGGCACCCGGCGCGAGACCTTCGCCAAGGTCGCCGAGAAGGCGCGAAAGCATGCCGCGAAGAACCCGTTCGCGCTGTTCCGCGAGACCTACACCGTCGAGGAGATCCTGGCATCGCCCGAGGTGTTCGATCCGCTGACGCGCTACCAGTGCTGCCCGCCGACCTGCGGCGCCGCGGCGGCGATCCTGTGCAGCGATGAGTTCGCGAAGAAACACGGCATTGGCAAGCCGATCTACATCGCCGCGCAGGCCATGACGACCGATTACAAGTCGTCGTTCGACGAGAGCTCGATGATCAAGATGGTCGGCTTCGACATGACGAAGAAGGCGGCCGAGAAGGTCTACGCCGAGGCGGGCCTCGGACCCAAGGACGTGGACGTGATCGAGCTCCACGACTGCTTCACCACCAACGAGGTGCTGACGTACGAGGGCCTGGGCCTGGCCAAGGAGGGCGAGGCCGAGAAGCTCATCTGGGACGGCGACAACACCTACGGCGGCAAGTGGGTCACGAACCCGTCGGGGGGCCTCTTGTCGAAGGGCCACCCGCTCGGCGCCACGGGCCTCGCGCAGTGCACCGAGCTCGTGTGGCAGCTGCGCGGCACGGCAGGCGAGCGCCAGGTGCCGAACGCACGCGTGGCGCTCCAGCACAACCTCGGCCTCGGCGGCGCGTGCGTGGTGACGATGTACCGGCAAGGGTGACGTTCCACCCCGGCCGGGGCGGTGTGATGCCCGTTGCCAGTCTCCTGTTTCCTGCATTCTGTTCCGTGGCCGCGCTCGACGGTCCTTCAGAGTGGACACCGAAGCCAGCTCTCGGGGGACCGCTTGAATGCACCGCGCGTTCGCGGTAACCGTATCCATTCATGCCGTTCTCCCGTGTGCTCGACCACGCTCGCCGGCTCGGCACCCACGGCGCCGTGGTGTTCGACCTCGATTCGACGTTGCTCGACAACCGGCCGCGGCAGGCGCGGATCCTGCGGGAATATGGCGACAGCGCGGGACTGGCCGCGCTCGCCGCGTGTCGCGCAGAGCACTGGGTGGACTGGAGCATCCGAACGGCGATGCGGAACGCGGGTCTCGGCGCCGAGGAGATCGATCGCCACAGCCATCCTGCCCGCACGTTCTGGCGCGAGCGGTTCTTCACGAGCGAGTACTGCGTGGACGACGTCCCGATCCGCGGCGCCCTCGCGTTCGTGCGCGCGGTGCGCGACGCCGGCGCGCAGGTGCTCTACGTGACCGGGCGCCACGAGGGCATGCGACGCGGGACGGTCGCGTGCTTCGACCGGCACGGCTTTCTGCTACCGGACGGCGCCAGCGTGGTGCTGCTCATGAAGCCGACGCTCGAGGAGAGCGACGACCAGTACAAGGTCGAGGTGCAGGCGCAGATCCGCGAGCGCGGCACCCTGATCGCCGCCTTCGACAACGAGCCGGCGCACGCGAACATCTACCGAGAGGGCTTCCCCGACGCGATCGTGGTCCGCCTCGACACGGACCACTCGGGCCGACCGATCCCGCTGCTCGAGGGCATCGAGGTGGTCCCGCACTTCGAGGACCACGCGAGACGATGAGCCCTCCCGTGCGCCGATGATCCGGGTGGAGGCGCTCGACAAGCGATTCGGCGCGTTCCACGCCGTGCGCACGGTCGACTTCACCGCGCCGACGGGGCGCATCACCACGCTGCTCGGGCCGAGCGGCTCGGGCAAGAGCACCGTCCTTCGCATCATCGCCGGGCTCGAGCGGCCCGATGGCGGACGCGTGCGCCTTGGCGAATGCGACGCCACGGAGCTGCCGCCGCAGAAGCGCAACGTGGGACTCGTGTTCCAGAGCTACGCGCTGTTCGGGCACCTGTCGGTGCGCGACAATATCGGGTTCGGCCTCGACGTGCGCAAGGCGCCGCGCGCCGAGCGCGACGCGCGCATCGACGAGCTCCTGGCGCTGGTGCAGCTCGAGGGCTACGCGGATCGCAAGCCGACGCAGCTCTCGGGCGGACAGAAGCAGCGCGTGGCGCTGGCGCGGGCGCTCGCCCCCAGGCCCGGCGTCCTCTTGCTCGACGAGCCCTTCGCGGCGCTCGACGCGCGCGTGCGACGCGAGCTGCGCGAGTTCTTGCGCCAGCTCACGGCCCGGCTCGGCGTGACGACGCTGCTCGTCACCCACGACCAGGAGGAGGCGCTCGAGCTCTCCGACGTGGTGGTCGTGATGCACGAGGGGCGGATCGAGCAGATCGGCTCGCCGACCGAGATCTACGATCACCCCTCGAGCGCATTCGTCGCGGGGTTCGTGGGCGCGGCCGCCGTGCTCGAGGGACGCGTCGATGGCGACCGTGCGACGATGGGGCAGATCGATCTGCCCGCGCAGGGGCAGGCCTCGGGCTCGACCATCCAGGCGTTCGTCAGGCCGCACGACGTCGCCATCGTGGGCCGGGTCGAGGAGGCCGGGGACGGGGAGAGCGTGACCTCGGCCGAGGTCGTGCGCCTCGTGTGGCTCGGCTGGACGGTCAAGGCCTACGTGCGCCTCGACGACGGCCAGGAGATCGCCGTGCAGCTCACGCGCCAGGAGGCGGAGACGCTCGGCATCGAGGCCGGCCACCGCGTGCTCGTGAACGTGCAGAAGGCGCAGCTGTTCGTGATGGACTACTCGATCTGACGGAGCTGGGATGCCGATCTTCGATTCGATCGTCGATACCATCGGGGGGACGCCGCTCGTGCGGCTCGGGCGCGTGGCGCCAAGTAGCGTGACGCTGCTCGGCAAGATCGAATCGCGAAACCCGTGCGGCAGCGTCAAGGACCGCATCGCGCTCGCGATGATCGAGGACGCGGAGCGGCGCGGCGTGCTCAAGCGGGGCGCGACGCTCCTCGAGCCGACGAGCGGCAACACCGGCATCGGCCTCGCGTTCGCGTGCGCCGCCAAGGGCTACGAGCTCGTCCTCACGATGCCGGAGACCATGAGCGCCGAGCGCGTGGCGCTCCTTCGGATGATGGGCGCCGAGGTGGTGCTGACACCGGGGTCGCTGATGCGCGAGGCCGTGCAGAAGGCCAAGACGCTGGCGGCCGAGCGCGGCGCGGTGATGCTGCACCAGTTCGAGAACCCGGCCAATCCCGAGGCGCACCGCCGCTCGACCGCGGAGGAGATCTGGGGCGACACGGCGGGCAACGTGGATGTCTTCGTCGCGGGCGTGGGCACCGGCGGCACGATCACCGGCGTCGGAGAGGTGCTCAAGGCCCGCCGGCCGGGCGTCGAGATCGTCGCCGTCGAGCCGAGAAACGCCGCGGCGCTGTCCGGCGGCCGCATCGGACCGCACGCGATCCAGGGCATCGGCGCGGGCTTCGTGCCTTCGGTGCTCAACCGAGCGGTCATCGACAAGGTGATCCAGGTGACCGAGGACGAGGCGTTCGACGCCGCCCGGCGGCTGGCGCGCGAGGAGGGCGTCCTGGCGGGGCCGTCGTGCGGCGCCGCGCTGCACGCCGCGCTGTCGCTCGCGGCCACGGACGCCTATGCGGGCAAGACCTTCGTGGTGATGCTGCCCGACTCCGGCGAGCGGTACCTCTCGATGACGCTGTTCTCGGGCGCGCGGCGGTAGGCGATCAGCGGCGGCGCTTGCGCTTTCCGCCGCCCCCGCTGCGCTTCTGGATCTTGTCCTTGCACGCCTGCGAGACGTCGCTCCATTTGCCCGCCAGGCATTGCGCCTTGTCCCTGGGCGTATGAGCCGCCGGACACAGGCGCCGCGCGTCCTGCTGGCATGGATTGCCGGCCTCCGCCTCCGGTGCGACCAGAAGCAATGCGGCGGAAAGGAGGCTCCCTTTGATCCATCTGCTCATGCGCATCCCATGACATCATCGCCCATCCGCGCGCCCGAAGCCACCTCCGGAGGGGGTCAGGAGGATCAGGCGGTCGCCCGCTCGGAGCCGCACCCGGGCCTTGCCACCGAGGGGCTCGGCCTTGGCCTGCCCCGCGCGTAGCACGGCGTTTTCGCCGAGCGCCCCGGGGGCGCCGCCGCCCACGCCGTAGGGTGGATACGGCCCCCGCCGCTCGGACAGGATCGACGCCTCGAGGGGCACCAGCGCCTCGAGGATGCGCACAAGGCCCGCGCCACCCGCGTGCCGGCCCGCGCCACCGGAGCCGCGCCGCACCGCCTGCGTGACGACGCGCACCGGGACCCGCCTCTCGAGCACCTCGACGTCGGTGCCGCGGGTGTTGGTCATGTGCACCTGCACCGCGTCCGCGCCCGGGCCATCGGCCGTCGCCCCGGCGCCTCCCGGCAGCGTCTCGTAGTAGCCAAACGTCCCGTCGCCGAGCGTGAGGTTGTTCATCGTGCCCTGGCTGGCGGCGGCCAGGCCGAGCGCACCCAGCACGACATCGACCAGCCGCTGGGAGGTCTCGACGTTGCCACCGACCACCGCGGGGGTGTGCGCGGCGTCGGGCCCACGGCGCGGAGCGAGCAGGCAGCCCGGCGGCACCAAGATGCGCACCGGCTCGAGCAGGCCCCCGTTGAGCGGCAGCTCGCCGCCCTCGAGGCACGCCAGGCAATACAGCACCGCCGCCGTCACGATCGCGGGGTTCGCGTTGAGGTTGCCGGTCGAGGGCGGGCCCGTACCCGAGAAGTCGAAGCTGGCCCGGGCGCCGTCGATCGTGACGGCGCAGGCGATGGGCGTGCCGTCGTCGAGGTGATCGACGAAGCGGCGCGTGCCGGCGGGCAGGCGCGAAAGGGCCGTGCGGATCCGCGCGGCGGCGGCCGAGCGCACGTGGCCGAGGTGCGCGACGAG
>JAHFDS010000128.1 GCA_023248855.1 Myxococcales bacterium | reverse complement strand
TCGACGTCGAGCTCGGCGGCTCCTCGGTCAACAACCTCGCCGACAACCTGCAGCTGTTCGGCCTCGCACCAGGCTCGACCAACCTCTTCGCCGCGACCTACACCATCTTCGGCAACATCGTGAAGTCGCAGTACCCGGACCTTGTGCCGAGCTATCCACCGGTGGCCGAGATCCTCGACACTTCCTACGTGCAGGCCCTGGCCGCGAGCGCCACCGAGAAGTCGAAGAGCGACGCCGATCTGCCGAAGTTCTCGGCCGCTGACAAGGTGCAGCAGGTGGTCAGCCGCAAGTCGTGGGACATCCAGTTCGACACGGGCAAGGCGACCTTCACACCGCACGCACAGGAAACGCTGAGGACCCTGTTCGGTGATCTCGTGGTCGCGGGTGGCACCCTGGTCGAGATCCACGGCCACACCGACAACCAGGGCTCGCCGACCAAGAACCAGCAGCTCAGTGAGGACCGCGCCTTCGCCGTCAAGAAGTGGCTCGAGAAGCAGTCGAGCGCGAACTTCCCCGAGGGCCGCGTCAAGGTGATCGCGCACGGCCAGATGCAACCCATCGAATCGAACTCGACGGCCGACGGCCGCGCCAGGAACCGGCGCGTGGAGATCGTGCTCGGCACCGGCGGCATCGCGCACGCGGAGTGATGGGCTCGCTGCGCAGCGCCCTTCTTCCCAATCGCGCCATCGACCGGACGATGGCGCTCGCGCTCGTGGCGCTGTGGGTCGGCTCGGCGGCGCTGGCGTGGCTGCTCTCGCCGTTCGCCTCGCTGCCGGGGCCCGGCGACGTGTGGCGGGGGCTCGGTCACCTGTGGTGGGTCGAGGGCATGGGCCCCGAGCTGTACACGACCCTGCACCTCATCTTCCATGCGTTGTTGCTCACCGTCGTCCTCTCGATGACGCTGTCGTATCTGTCGGTCATCGCGGCGTTGCGCCCGCTCGTGCAGGCCATCTCCAAGCTGCGCTTTCTGGGTCTGACGGGGCTCGTGTTTCCGTTCACCCTGCTGACCGGCGGCGGCTACGCGCTCAAGGTGACGCTCCTGACCTTCGGCATGACGACATTCTTCGTCACCGCCATGTACCAGGCCGTGGCTGACATCCCGCGCGAGCAGTTCGACCACCTGCGCGTCCTCGGCGCCACCGAGTGGCGCATCCTGTGGGAGGTCGTCATCCGGGGCACGCTCGACAAGGCGTTCGACGTGGTGCGCCAGAACCTCGCGATCGGCTGGGCGATGATCACGATGGTCGAGGGCATCTCGCGTTCCGAAGGCGGCATCGGCGCGCTGCTGCTCAACCAGAACAAGCACTTCAGGCTCGACGAGGTGTACGCGCTCCTGTTGTCGATCCTCGTCGTCGGGCTAGTGCTCGATTACGCGATGGGCGCGCTCACGCGGGTGATCTGCCCCTACGCGCACCTCGAGAAGGTGCAGCGATGACCAGGCTGGAGCGCCAAACATAGTGGCCGCCGGCGACGTCATCCTCGATGTTCGTGCGGTGTCACAGAAGCTGGGCGGCAACCAGATCCTGCGCGACTGCGCGTTCAAGGTGCTCGATCGCGTGCGCCCGGGGCAGGTCACCGGGCAGATCACGGGCCTGCTCGGCCCCTCGGGCGTCGGCAAGACGCGCCTCTTGCGCCTCATCGCCGGCCTCGACGTCCCCGACGCGGGGACCGTCGTCGATGGCGCGGGCAAGCCCATCCGCCCCGGCAGCGTCGGCGTGGTGTTCCAGAACTACCCGCTCCTGCGTCACCGCACGGTGATCGACAACCTGATCGCCGCCGCCGAGATGGCCGGCCTCGAGCGCGCAAAGGCCGCCCTCCGCGCCCGCGAGCTGCTCGAGCGCTTCGATCTGGTCAGTCGTGCACACGCCTACCCGGTGCAGCTCTCCGGCGGCCAGCGCCAGCGCGTGGCGATCGCCCAGCAGCTGATGCGCCAGCCGACGGCGCTGCTCATGGACGAGCCGTTCTCCGGCCTCGATCCGGCCGCGCTCGACGCCGTGATGTCACTCCTGGTCGAGGTGGCGAACATGCACGAGCTCAACACCATCGTGCTCGTGACCCACGACATCCGGGCCGCGATGGTCGTGTGCGACACGCTCCTGCTGCTCGGGCGCGATCGCACGCCCGAGGGCTCACCGATCCCTGGGGCGTACATCCAGGCGAGCTACGACATGGTCGAGCGTGGGCTGTGCTGGCGCCCCGACGTCGAGAAGGATGCTGCGTTCCCGACGCTCGAGCGAGAGCTCCGCGACCGTTTCAAGACCCTGTAGACGCAGGGCAGCTGGGCGTTGCCAGGTGGCGCGCGTAGAATGAAGACATGCAGTCGCTGCTCGTCCTCGGCCTGGTCTCGGCAGGATGCGCCAGCACGATCCAGGGCGCGGCGGAGATGCCGAACCCCGCGCTCTATCCCGATCCCGACGAGGACGGCCGCATCGTCTCGGACGGGATCGCGATCCGCACCAAGGACGTGGAGATGGTCGGCTTCGAGCCGTCCGCCGCGCCGCGCATGAGCGGAGGCCTCGCGGTCCGGCGCGATCCCGTTTTCTTTCAGACCGCCTACTTCGAGATGCGCTCGCCCGCGCGAATCGACTTCCTGGTACAGCTCGTCCACAGGAACGTCGAGGATGCCGATCCAACGCGACAGGAGATCTGGCTCGAGGACGATCAGGGCCGCCGCTTCCGGCCGAGCGCCATCGACACCGACGCGTCGCGCACGCAGCACGTCAACATGAACCTCGGCCGCACGGGTGTCACGGTCATGCAGGTCAAGGGCGCCGGCTGGCGCTACAACATGCAGATCGACCAGGCGTCCGATCGCTCGGCGGAGATGCTGCAGCGGCGCGCGCTGGTGTCGTTCCGAGGCGGCCCGATGCTGACCGAGCGCACCCGCTCGCTGTCGCTCGTGCTGCAGGCGGCGCACCGGACGGTGCGCTTCACCTGGCGCTTCTCTCGTGAGCCCGCCGGCCCGGCTCATGCGCTGTAGGGCTTGAGCGCTACCGAACCAACTCGATCTGCGTGGCGATGACGCGCGCGCGGTGGCGCGACGGGTTGTCGCGCATGGTGTCGATGCGAGCCGTCACCACGGCGCGCAGCCGGCTGCCGACCGGGAGCGCCGCACCCAGGGAGTCCGGCAGCTCGATCCAGATGCGCTGGCCGTCGGCCGGCCCGTGCGGGCCATCGACCAGGAAGGCGCCCACGGTCCGCGCGTATGGACGTGATGCGAACAAGGGGCTGCGGGGGTCGCTCCTGTCGGCCTCCAGATGCGCGAGCGGCTCGACGATGCCGGCCCAGCGCACGGTACGTCCGTCGAGCGTCGCGGGATCGCCGCCCACCTTGCGGGCGTAGTCGGAGAAATCCAGTCCCGCCGCCGCCACGGCCAGCGGGGCGGGCGGCGTGGCGATGGCGATGCGCACGATGGCCAGGAGCGCCAGCGGCGCCAGCACCCACGGCGCGCGCCGGAGCCAGCGTGAGTGCGGTGGCGCGGCCGCGGGCGCCGGCTCGAGCGGAAGCAGGCCCGAGAGGCCGCCGGCGACCAGCACCAGCAGGGCCCAGTCGAACGGCATCCGGAAGCGGCCAGGACCCTCACCGAGCGCCGCCGTCCCGACCACGCCGACGATCGGGAAGAGTCCCAGCAGGACCGCCGCGTCGACATCGCGCGCCCGGCGGAGCCCGTAGCCGGCCGCGACGAGCAGGGGCAGGAGCGCCAGCTCCGCGAGCGAGTCAGGGCCCTCGAAGGGCAGTCGCAGCGTGCTTCGCACGAGCTGATAGACGCGCGCGAGGTAGGCCTCGGGCGCTGTCCGGATCCGGTGCAGGAACGCGTGCCGAAACGACGCTTGCTGCACCGCCTCGCCGGCCTCGCGGAGCGGCAGGAAGGCAGCGAAGTGCGCGTCGTCGGAGTCTGGCCTGGGCGGCTGGAACTCCGCCCACGCGGTCCACACGTGATAGGTCGCGGCAGGCGAGTAGGTCCCGGCGCTGAGGCCGTTTCTGGCGCACAGCAGGAGTAGCGGCAGGAGCGCGCCGAGCGCGAGCCGCAGCGCGGGGCGCCTGGCGCCGCGCAGGGCCACGAACGCGGCCGCCGCCAGCGAGAAAGGCAGGGCGATCGACCGGAAGGTCGAGGCGATCCCCAGCGTGAGCCCGGCGACGAGCGGCCGCCCTGGCGCGATCCACAGCCCGAGGGCGCAAAGGAACGCGAACGGCACCTCGGACATGGGCAGCTGGGCGAGATCCAGCATCGGCCGGTACAGCGCGATCGCGATGCCGACCCACCCGGCGCGCCTGCCGAACGCCCGCTCCGAGAGCGCAGCGGAGAGCGCAGCGAGCCCTCCAAGGAGCGCACACTGCGCGATCCACATCCCCGTCGCGTCGAGCCCGAGCGCCCCTAGTCCCCCCAGCCAGAGCACGCATCCAGGCGCGCGCAGAGCGTAGAGGGTCACGGGCCAGGCGTTCTCGCGCAACCCCATGCCCTCGACCAGATCGCGCGCCGCCTGGTGATAGGCCAGCGCGTCCGACCAGTACGTGGTGCCGCCGGACAGCACGTAGTGGTCGAGCGGGAACCACGGCGCCGACAGCGCCCCGTGCCAGAGCGCGGCCAAGAGCGCCATCACGAAGGCCACCGGTGCGGGACGCAGCCACGGGCGTAGCCGCGCGGACAGGGTCACGACCCGAGCATACTCCGGGTTCTTGACTTCCCCTCGCGCGGCCCGACAATCCACGCAGGGCAAAACCACTTGGCGACCAGCGCCGGCCGCGGCTTTCTCTACATCACGTTCGCGAAGGGCTGGTTCATGGTGGCCGGCTTCGCCACCCAGAGCGCGCTCACTCGCCTGCTCGAGAAGTCCGTGTGGGGCGAGTACTCGCTCGTCACCAAGACCGTCTCCCTGATCAACAACGTGATCGTCGCCGCGACGATCGCGACGATCGCGCGGATGGTCGTCCAGAACGAGGCCCATCACGGCGTGGTCACGCGCACGGCCCTCGTCGCCCAAGGCGTGGTCGGCGCCGCGCTGGTCGCGCTCCTGGCGCTCCTGGCCTTTCCGTTCGGCCATTTCCTGGCCGACCAGCACCTCGTGCCCTATCTGCAGCTGACGCTCGGCGTGACCCTGTGCTACTCGCTCTACACCGTCTTCATCGGCACGGCCAACGGCCGCCGCGAGTTCAACAAGCAGGCGGGCCTCGACATCACGTTCTCCACGCTCAAGACCACCCTGGTGCTCGGTGGCGCAGCGCTCGGCCTCGGCCTTCGCGGTGCCCTCGGCGGCTTCGTGGCGGCGGCGCTCGTGATCACCGTGATCGCTGCGCTGTGGATCGGCCCGGGCCCGAAGCCCCCGGCGGACGTCCGGTTGCCGCTTGGCCGGCTCTACTCGTTCCTGGGCCTCATGATCGTCTACGTGCTCTTGCAGAACGCGGTGCTCGTGCTCGACATCTGGCTCCTCAAGAAGCTGGTCGGCGAGGCTGCGCTGGCGTCGGGCACGGCCGTCGAGGCCGCGCGCACGCACGCCAACGAGGTGGTGGGCATCTACTCGGCGGTGCAGAACCTGTCGTTCCTGCCGTTCCAAGGGGTCCTCGCCATCACGTTCGTGATCTTTCCGCTGGTGTCGAAGTCGACCTTCGAGGGCGATGCCTCGAAGACGCGCGCCTACGTCGCGAGCACGCTCCGCTACACGCTCCTTCTGGCCGCGGCGATCGCGGTGCCGTTCTTTGCGAACCCTGGGGGCTCGCTCAGGCTGGTGTCCGGCGCCGGCTACGAGGAGGGCGCGGTGGCGCTGCGGGTGCTGTCCCTCGGGGGCATCGGCATCGGCATCCTGGCCGTCATGGGCTCGATCCTGAACGGCTCGAGCCGGTCCGGCAGCGCCATCGCGATGGTCTCGTGCACCTGCTTCGTGGTGGTCGTGATCGCCTTCCTGACGGTCGGACGAGCGGCGAATCCGGCGCTGGCCGCGGCCATCGCCACCAGCTCGGGTGTGACGGCCGGGATCGCCGTCGGCGGGATCCGGATGCGCTCGACGCTCGGCGCGTTCCTGCCGCCGCTCTCGGTGCTGCGAGTCACGGCTGCCATCGCCGCCGCAGGCCTAGTGGGACACTACCTGCCGGCCGGCGGCAAGGTGCTCACCCTGGTCGATTGCGGCGTCGCCGAGGCGATCTTCCTGGCCGTCCTCGTGACCACCCGCGAGCTGTCCCTCGCCGAGCTCAGGCAGGCCCGGGCGATCGCGAGGAGCGGCGCCGGCGTAGCGCAGGCGGAGGCCACATGACGCGCGTGGTGCTCATCTCGCTCGTGGCGCTCGGGTGTTTCGCGCCACCGCCGCAGACCGCCTCGAACACGCTGGTCGAGGCCGCGTCGCAGTTCGCCGATCAGCTGCGCTGGGCGAAGGTCGACCTCATGGTGGGCGCCATCCCGCCCGAGAAGCGCAGGACCTTCCTCGACCACCACGACAAGCTGCGCGAGGAGGTCGAGGTCACCGAGTTCGAGGTCGCCCGAGCCGAGCTCGGCAAGACGCGCGACGACGGCAAGGTCCGCGTGACCTTCACCTGGCATGGCAAGGCGGACTGGATCGTCCACAAGACGACCGTGGAAATGACCTGGGCGCGCCGCTCCGATCGCTGGATCTTGCTCGCTTCGCGACGCACCAGCGGTGACCCCTGGCCGTTCGAGAGTCTCTAACTCCATGATCTTCTGATACGATCCGGGCGGCCGCGCACGTGCGCGGATAGATTCGGCATCCCGTGCAGCGCGACTCGTTCGAGTTCATCCAGCGCGGCAAGGTGCTCATCGTGCGCCGCAAGTTTCAGGAGGCGGCGCGGGTGTGTCGCCTCGGCCTGCTCGCCCACCCGTCCCTCGTCGAGGGGCGGCTCGTGCTCGGTATGGCGCTGATGGCGCTCGCCAAGTACGACGAGGTGCTCGGCGAGATGCGGATCGCCCTCGAGCGCGAGCCCCGAAACTCCCTGTGCCTGCTGCTCAAGGGCGAGGCCCTGTTCAGAAAGGGCGAGCATCAGCAGGCGCTCGAGGTGCTCGATCGCGCCAGGGCGCAGGACCCGAAGAACGACAAGATCGCGCGCGTCGTCGAGGAGGTGCGCGCCGAGTGGCGGCAGCGCGCCGTGCGCGGCAACGACTGGAGCGAAGGCCCCGGCGGCGTCGTCGAGGTGACGGACACGAAGGTCTATCCGGCGGTGATGAACCCTGCGACGTCGGACGATCAGGGACCGATGTTCGAGCCCGAGACCCTGGAGCTCGAGGGCCAGGACCTCGAGGAGATCACCGAGGAGGAGAGCCGAGACACGGAAGACACGTTCGTGGACGAGGACCCACTCGCGCAGGGTACGGGCAAGGCTGCGCGCGCCCCTGGCGCTGCACCAGCGGTGGCCTCTGCTGCACGCGCAAAGCCGAGACCCCGCGTCCCCACGACCCTTGGCCCACCGCCGCCAGCGCTCGGGCTGACCTCCGGGCTCGAGCTCGTGCCGCCCACGCCGCCGCCCCTGCTGACCGCGCCTGCGGACGCTCGCCGGCGCCCGACGTCACCCTGGGAGGAGGACGCAGGCAGCGGCGGCGGGCTGGATGACGCGAGCACCGGCGAGCTCGGGGGGCCCTCGGGCGAGATCCTGCTGACCTCCGGCGAGATCGTGATCGAGCCTGTGAGTGACGTCCGGCCGATCCAGCCGCGCCCCTCGACGCAGTTGCCCAGCCGTGAGCCCGAGAGGCCGGTCGAGCCGCCGCGTCCGGCGCCTGCGCGCGAGCAAGTGCGCCAGCCGTCACGCGGGCCTGCCCCGGCGCGCGAGCCCCCGCTCCGGGACACTGACTCTGACCAGTCGCGATCGCTGCATGGCGAGCTCGAGACGCGCCCCTTCGTCTCGCCGCACCGTGCGCCGCGCGAGGAGCGTCCGGTGGTGGCCACGACGGATGAGCCAATCCGACCCACCGCCGCGCCCGCGGTGATCCGCGAACGGTCCGCACCGTCGCCGGAGGTCAGCCGGCCGCGCGTCGCCTCGTCACCTCGACCGCCGGGGGCGCGATGGACCTGGCGTCGTCGACTGGCCGTGAGCGCGGTGCTCTCGCTGGCCCTCGCGGTCGGCGCCGGCGGCGGCTGGCTCTGGCACCGCGCGCGCTCGCTCGCGCATCAGCGCGCGGAAGCCATGTCCCACCTTGCCTCGGGCGCGTATCCGCGCTTTCGGAACGCGATCGACGTGCTCGGTCGGGTGGCGGCCGATCGGCCCGAAGACCCGATCGCGAACGCCGAGCTCAGCCTGGCGCGCGCCATCGGGGCCCTTGAGTTCGGCGATCCGCTGGGGCCGGCGACGCCCCAGGCCGCCGGTCCGCTCGGCGAGCTCGTCGAGGCCTATCGGGCGCTCGTGGCCGATGATCTCGTGACCGCAGAGCGCCGCGTGCGCGTGTTCCGGGAGCTGGTCGCGCGGTCTCGCCCCGGTGCGCCCGCCCCGATCGGCCGCGCGGCCTACCTCCTCGGGCGCGTCGCGCTCCTGCGCTGGGACGCCGGCGAGGCCGCGCGTGCCTTCACGGAGGCTCTGGCGGCCGCTCCCGACGACGCGTTTGCCGCGCGAGGGCTCGCGGTCGCGAACGCCCGCATGGGCGACCTCGACCGGGCGCAGCAGATCCTCGACGCGCTCCTGTCCAAGCGCCACGACCTGCCCCTCGCAGTGATCGAGCGCGTCCGCCTCCAGCTCGTCCACGGGACGGGGCTCGAGACGCTGGGGGAGACCCTGGACAGGCTGCTCGCCTCGCCGCTCGGACCGAACGAGCTGTCGCGCGTACGGCTGCTCTCGATCGAGCTCGCGACCATGCGCGGCGAGCGCGAGCGCGCGCGGGAGCAGCTCAAGGAGGTGGCCCAGGAGGCCCTTGGGGATGCCCCGAAGCTGCGCCTGGCCGAGGACCAGGCCCGGCTCGCGCACGCGGCGCTGGCAGCCGACGCTGCCGGCCTCGCCCGCTCGGCCGCGCTGCGGGCGCTCGACCACGTTCCCTCGCATCACGCGGCCCGACTCTCTCTGTCGACGGCCCTTCTGGCCGAGGGCCAGCCTGGTCCCGCACGCGCCGAGGTGGAGAAGATGCTGGCTGCGCTGCGGGCCGGTCGGACCTCCGACCCCTCGCTCGAGGCCGAGGCGCTGGTCGTTCGAGCGCGCGCGCGCCACGCTCTGGGTGAGGCGACCCTGGCCCGCCGGGACCTCCAGGCTGCGCAGACGCTCGTGCCCCACCTGCTGTCTGCGAAGCTGGCGGCCTTGCGCTTCGATGCGCTGCTGGGCGGCGCCGCCGCGGCCCGTGCCGCCAGGAGCGCGCGTCAGCTGCTCGGAGAGCAGGGCCCGATCCCCGATCTGTTGGAGACCCTGGGCATGGCCGAGGTCGTGACGGGGCAACCGGCCGCGCGCTCGGACCTGGAGCGGGCTGCGGCCGAGTCGCCGCAGACCTTCGAGGCGCGCCTCGCGCTGGCGCGCATGCTTCGCGAGGAGGGACGCCACGCCGACGCCCTCAAGCTCCTCCGGGAAGCCCTGGAAGCGGCTCCGCGACACGTGGCGGTGCTGGCCGCGCTTGGGGCCTCCCTCATCGATGTGGGAGATCTCCTGGAGGCTCGCCGGATCGTCACCCAGGCCCTCGCGGAGGCGGCGACCGATCCAGGGCTCCTCATCGTCGCGGTCGAGCTCGAGATCGCGCCCGGGGGAGCACCCGACAAGGCCAAGGCCCTGCTCGAACGGGCGCGCGCAGCGGGCGTCGCGCCAGCCAGGCTGCTCCGGACCTCGGCGCTGGCGGCCCTGGCTGCCGGGCGATCTCGGGAGGCCTTGCGGCTCGCCTCCCAGCTGGCCAGCACGCGCCCTGACGATGCTGGCGCGCAGGCCCTCGCCCTCGAGGCGTTCGCGGCGACCTCGCCCGAGGCGCGGCGGATCGAGAAGCTCGAAAGGCGCCTCAACAAGAAGTTCGCCCGGGCTCCCGAGCTGCTGCTCGTCCGTGCCCGCCTGGCTGCCCAGGCGGCTCTCTCGCAGCCCGCGCTCGCCCTTTCGGCCTCGCGTGCCCTCAAGGCCGCCCACTTCCCACCGCGCGTGGTCGCCGAGGCGCTGACCCTGCTCGGGCGTGCCTACTACGAAGCCGGCGACCTCGCCCGCGCGGCGGCCGCCTTCGACGACGCGCGCGCCGAGGATCCGGGCAGCGCAGAGGCCCACTACTACCTGGCGCTGGTGCTCATCGAGCTCGAACGCATCGACGACGCACGTCGGGCGCTCGAGCAGGCTGTTGCCCGACAGCCTACCTTCGCGCCTGCGCACCTCGAGCTGGCTCGAATCCTCAAGCGGACCGGCGATCGCGAGGGTGCTCGCAAGGCCTACGACAGCTACCTCAAGCTCGTACCCGAGGGCGAGCTGGCCGACGCTGCGCGGCAAGAGCGCAGCCAGCTCTGATGCCTGTCAGCCCTTCGGCCGGGCTGGATTGCCAATCACCACCGCCGACGCCGGGACGTCCCGCACTACCACCGCGCCCATGCCCACGAGCGCCCTCGCGCCAATGTGCACTCCGTCGCGCAGGATGGCGCCTGCGCCGATGTAGCAGCTCTCGCCGATCTCCACGCCGCCCGAGACGCAGCAGCCACCGGCAAGGATCGAGTGGTCTCCGATCCGCGTGTCGTGCCCGACCACACTCCCCGGCAGCACGATCACATGGCGTCCGAGCTGCACGCCGGCCGCGACGTTCGCATGGCCCAGCAGGACCGAGCCGGCACCGAGGGAGGCTGACGGAGACAGCCAGGCGCTCGGATGGGCGACGCGCACGAATCGGTGGTCGGCCAGCCCGAGTTGATCGATGAGGGTGGCTTTCCCCAGGTACGAGCGGGGGCTGCCGATCCCACAGACGAAGACCGTGCTCGCATCGAGGCTTCGTGCCAGCTGAAGCCCGCCCAGGACCGGCAGGTCGCCAACCCGGGTGCCCGCAAGCGCGGGGGCGTCATCGAGAAAGCCCACCAGCTCGCATCCCGGCGCACCACCGGCGAGCACCGCCTCGGCGAGGTCCCTGCAGTTGCCGATCGCGCCGAGGACGATGAGGCGGCTCATGGGTTGCATCATGTCGTGCGCACCTGTGGCGAGGACACTTTTCGCTCGGGCCAGTGCCCAGAATTGTCATCGACCGCGGTCGAAAGACCCTAACGCCATGAAACTACGGTCAGAGAATCCGGCACTGCGCTTGCTTCCAGGTGCGGACAAGGGAGGAGTCAAACATGATGAAACGGTACATGAAGGGCTTCACGCTGATCGAGCTCATGATCGTCGTGGCCATCATCGGCATTCTGGCCGCAGTAGCGATCCCGGCGTTCCTTCGCTACATCAAGCGGTCCAAGACCGCGGAGGCGACGCAGCAGGTCGGCGCCATGTATCGTGGCGCGGTTGCATACTTCGAAGCCGAGCACACGACTCGCTCCGGCACCGTGGTGTCCAAGCAGTTCCCGGCGACGGTCGGCCCGACCCCGGCAGTGAGCAACCTTGTCAACGGCCAGAAGATCACCCCGGTGGCGAGCAACTGGGACTCCGCCTCGTGGCAGGCGCTGAGCTTTGCGATCGGCGACCCCCACTACTACGTGTACACGTTCACCAGCTCGGGTACGGCCAACGCGTCCGCATTCACGGCGAGCGCAAACGGTGACCTGGACGCGGATGGCGTCTACTCCACGTTCGAGCGCGCGGCCTCCGTGGATAGCTCGGCGAGTGTCAAGGGCTCGTCGGGTATCTACATCGACAACGAGCTCGAGTAGACCCCCTCCCTCCTCGCAGTCCTCCGGTCCTCCTCCGGGC
Organism: Myxococcales bacterium; assembly: GCA_023248855.1. Lineage (GTDB taxonomy): Bacteria > Myxococcota_A > Polyangia > JAHFDS01 > JAHFDS01 > JAHFDS01. The sequence continues at coordinate 7,406 of JAHFDS010000128.1, read as the reverse complement.
ACGCTGGCCACATCCGCCAGCGTGCCGCTACGATGCCCCTGACATGAACATGACTGTCGCGCAGCCGATTCGGCTCGGTCGCGCTTCTCGCCTGGTCATCGGACTGGCGACGATCCTGACGCTCGCCTCCGTCACTGCGATGGCGCGCTCCTCCGCGCTGTCCGCAGGAGGAGATCGCGAGCCGGCCGAAGAGCTACGCTACGTCCCCAGGCCAGCCCTGTTCCGGGCCGTCTCCCTCGGCCACCACGAGCTGGTCGCCGATCTGTTGTGGATGAAGTCGGTCGTGTACTTCGGCGAAATGTTCATGCATCCGACGCGCGAGGGCGCGCGACAGCTCGAGCGTTACCTAGACACGCTCCTGGCCATCGATCCCTGGTTCCAGAGCGTCTACCGCTGGGCGGGAACGATGTTCATCTACCGCACCGGCCGCGTCACGAGGGGCGACGTGCTCCGAGCCAACCGCTTCCTGGAACAGGGCACGAAGCTGTTCCCCCGTGACTGGGAGCTCTGGTTCATCCTGGGCACGAACTTGCTGTTCGAGATCCACCCCGTGAACGAGGTGGAGCAAAGGCACTTTCGCCGGCTCGGCGCCAATGCGATAGCGCGTGCCGCCGACCTGCCGGCCGCTCCCGATTTCGCCGCCACGCTCGCGGCGACGCTCTTCCAGAAGGAGGGCGAGCTCCTCGCAGCCATCCAGCTGCTCGAGCGCAGCATCGCCATCACACCCGAGGCCAAGCGCCCGGCCCTTTACGGCAAGCTCACCCAGCTACGCTCTGCCGAGGCCGCGTTGCGTGTGGAGCGGGAGACCAATGCCCTCGAGCGCGCCTGGCGCTCCAGCTTCCCGTATCTGCCGGTGGAGCTCTTCTCTCTGATCGGCGCCGAGCCGCCCTTCCAGCGCCCGCGGGACCTCCTGCAGACGACGTACATCGAGGCCGACGAGCCCGCTTGGCGCCCGTGACTCCCCTAGGTTGGGGTCGTCAACATTCTTGCCGAGCGGCCCTAGTCGAAGCGATAGCCCTTCGGCACGATCACAATGCCGCTCGGGTCGACGGTGAAGCGCTTGCGATCCCGGTCGAGGTCGTAGCCGATTCGCTCGTCCGCCGGCACCACCACGTTCTTGTCGATGATGGCGCGGCGAATTTTGGCCCGTCGTCCGACGTTCACCCCGTCGAGGAGGATGGATTCCTCGACCACCGAGTACGAGTTGATACGTACGTTCGGGGACAGCACGCTTCGGTGTGCGCGCCCACCGGAGAGAATGCAGCCCTCGCTGACCAGCGAATCCGTCGCGACGCCCAGCCGCGAGCTGACCTCGTCAGCAAACACGAACTTCGCGGGCGGGGCAGGGCGCGCCCAGGTTCGGATGGGCCAGCGCGCGTTGTAGAGATCGAACACCGGATGCACGCTGATGAGATCCATGTGTACGCCGTAGTACGACTCGATCGTGCCGACGTCCCGCCAGTAGTTGCGCTCGCGATCGTTCTGTCCTGGCACGAGGTTCTGCTGGAAGTCATAGACGTAGATCCGGGCGCCGGTCTCGACGAGGCGCGGCAGGATGTTGTGGCCAAAGTCGTGCTTCGATTCGGCCGCCTCGGCATCGCGGCGCACCGCCTCGATCAGGGCGCCGGTCGAGAAGATGTAGTTGCCCATCGAGGCCAGGGCCCAGCCCACGCGGCCTGGCATCTCCGGCGGCTGCTTCGACTTCTCGTGGAACGCGACGATCCGCCCGTCGGCGTCGCATTCGATGACGCCGAACTCGGTCGCCGCCTCGACCGGCACCGGGATCGCCGCCACCGACACCTCCGCCTCCACCTCACGGTGGAAATCGAGCATCTGGCGGACGTCCATCTTGTAGACGTGGTCGCCGCCGAAGACGCACACGAAGTCGGGATCCTCGTCCGTGACCACGTTCAGGCTCTGGTAGAGCGCGTCCGCCGAGCCGCGGAACCACTCCTTGCCCATACGCTGCTGCGCGGGGACGGCCTCGACGTAGAAATCGAGCATCTGCGGCAGGCGCCACCCTCGAGCCAGGTGCGTGATGAGCGAGTCGCTCTTGTACTGCGTCAGCACCTTGATCTTGAGCAGGCCGCTGTTGACGAAGTTCGACAGCACGATGTCGATCAGCCGGTAGCGGCCCGCGATCGGCACTGCGGGCTTGGCGCGATCGGCAGTCAGCGGGAACAGGCGCTTGCCCTCGCCGCCAGCGAGCACGATGGTGAGCACGCGCGGGGCGGGGCCCCGGCGGGAGATGTGGCGCCCGGTGGGCCCTTCCAGCCTGGAGGCGTCGGGGGAGCCAGACATCAGCGCAAGAGATCGCTCTGGGCCACGAAGATCACAGCTCCGCCGAGGACGATCACCACGAGGAACGTGATGATCGCGGCCCGGGCCGGCGAGGTTTGTCGTCGCTTGAGCGCGACGCTGCCAGGCACCTGCGACGCGCGCGAATCGGGGGCGAGCTCCGCCACCTCGGGACCGACGAGGTCCTCGAGGCTCGGCTGGGTCTGCCGGCCGGACGCCGTGATGCGCTGCGGGACGCCGGGCGGGCTCGCAATACGACCTCCGCGCGGTGCTTCCACGCGATCGACGGCGCTCATGCGAGCGCTGTCTCGTGGCTGCGTGGCCTGACGACCGCCCGAGTCCGCGATCTGCTTGGGGCTCGGAGTCGGCCGCTGGGTGCGGCCTGTGCTGGTGATCGGGTTCTGTCCCGGCGGCGGCGACGTGCGGCGCGGCGCGGGCGTCTGCACGCGGCTCGCCTGTGGCGGTTGCGAGGGCCTTCGCCCCGGTGCAGGGACCGAGCGACGCCCGGAGGCGTCCTCTGCCCAGGCGCGAGTGTCCACGAACTCGCCCGGTACGAGGGGCCGCGCCTCCGCGCCCCCCGCCAGGTCGTCCGGTGACAGGGGCCTCGCCCCCGCGTCCAGCGGGGCGCCGTCGTCCACCGTGTCGGGCTGGTCGAGCGATGTGAAGCGGACGATCTCCTCGGAGATGAGGTTGTCGATCAGGCTCTCGCCGAATTTCTTGGGCGCGGGTGCGAGCCCGCGCGTCTCCGCGACGAGCGTGCCGATGTCACGGTTCGTGACCTTGAGGCCGCGTGAGAACAGGAAGTGCGCGAGCGCCTCGCAGAAGTCGCCCGCGTGCTGGAAGCGGCGTGCCGGATCCCGCGCCAGCGCCTTGGCCACGACCCGGTCGAGCTCCTCGTCTACCTCCGGATTCTCCCTGCCGAGCGGCGGGATATTCGCCTGCCGCACCAGCTCCACGGTCTGGTAATCGGTGTCGCCGTAGAACAGCCGACGCCCGGCCAGGAGCTCCCACAGGACGATGCCCGCGGAGAAGATATCGGATCGGTTGTCCACCTCACGGCCGTTTGCGGCTTCGGGCGAGAGGTAGGAGAATTTCCCCTTGACCACCCCCGGATCGGTCACCTCGATCTGGCTGGTGGCCTTGGCCAGCCCGAAGTCGGTCAGCTTCACCTCCCCCTGCTTGGAAATCAGGATGTTCGGCGGGGACACATCGCGGTGGACGATGCCGAAGCTGCGCCCGGTCTCGGGATCGGCCGCGTCGTGCGCGTAGCCGAGCCCCTTGCACGTCTCCATCATCAGGAAGACGGACTGCGACACCGGAAGCCGGTCGTTCGCCTTGCGCTTGGCGTCCACGATCGTCTTGAGATTGCAGCCGTCCACGTGCTCCATGACGATGAAGTACGTGTCGTCACCGACGCCGATGTCGAACACTTGCACGACGTTGGCGTGCTGCAGGTGCAGGGAGAGGCGAGCCTCGTCGAGGAACATCGCCACGAACTTCTTGTTCTTGGCGAGCGACGGCAGGATGCGCTTGATGGCGACGGACTTCTTGAAGCCCTGAAGTGACTCAGAGACTCCCCGATAGACCTCCGCCATCCCGCCTGCGTCGATACGCTCGACGATCCGGTATCGCTGTTGCTGGGCCATCCCAGGTTGCGCCGAGCAGAGATGTTAGCAGAGGGTGGGGGTGCGTGTCGTGTCTACGTCGGGCCGCTCGAAATCGCGGGGACCGAAGGCGAGACCCCGACGGCTCATTCCTCGGAGGGCGCCGCTTCTTCGCCACCGCCGCCCAGGCCAAAGTTCCCGCCGCTGGCCGGGGTGGCGTGGATGTCCTCTTCCTTCTCCTGCTGCTCCTTGCATTCGATGCACAGCGTCGTCACCGGGCGCGCCATCAGGCGGCGAAAGCCGATGCGCTCGCCGCAGTCCTCGCAGTCGTCGATGGTCCCGCTCTTGACTCGGTCGAGGGCGCCGTCGATCTTGCCGAGCAGCCACTTCTCGCGGTCGCGGAGCCGCAGCTCGGTCGAGAACAGCTCTTCCTCCGCGGACTCGTCAATCGAATCGCGACCGATCTTGTCGCGATCGCGGTTCATGCTGAACGAAAGGCCATCTTGGGCATTGCGTACGAGCCGCCTGCGCTCCTGCATGAGCGCCTCACGAAGCTGGCTCGCCTGCTCTTCGGTCAACATGACGACGAGCGTAGCGAGGCCGCGTGGCCCTGTCGATTCTTGACTTGGGGAGGGATGCGGTTATCCGAGTACGGTACGCGCCTCATCAGAATCCGCGTAGCAGCCTCGTGTTCGTCGATGTTGCGAACGCGGCTCATCGCTGACTGTTGCTCGGAGCGCGAACGCGGCGCTGCAGTTCGGCGCGCTGTTCCGACGACAGCGTCACCCGAATCGTGGGGCGACCGCGCTGGGCCACGGCACCACGAGATCATCAGGTGATCCGTGGCGCAACTTCCTGGAACGGCCCGATCAGCGTCAACGTCGACGCCGATCAGGCTCACGCGATCCAAGGGATCGATCTGGCTACGGAATCCGCTGCAGCCGGTCAGGCAACCATTTTTTCCGCCACCATAGGCGGGTCCGAGCACTAGGGCCTGTCCCTGATCTCCTCGCCGTGGGCCAGCCAGCGCCCCGATGGCGCTGCAATCACAGATCGACGCCGCTCGGCTGACAATCGCAAGGGGTGGGGGCCCGTGAGGACTTGTCCGAACGGGGGGGGATGCTCGGCATCCCCTCTGCGGTCGCCGTCCGCGGCGACCGATCGTCAACTAGCTGGCCTTCTTCTCGCGGATGAGCTCGGGGCGGCCGCGGGTCACCACGGTGTCGCGCGTGACGACGCACTCGCTGACGCCCGTGAGCGACGGGATCTCGTACATGACGTCGAGCATCACCTCCTCGAGGATCGCACGCAGACCGCGCGCGCCGCTCTTCCTGCGCTGGGCCTCCTCGGCGACCGCGCGGAGCGCATCCTCGGAGAAGCGCAGCTTGACGCTCTCCATGTCGAACAGCCGCTGGTACTGCTTGACGAGGGCGTTCTTCGGCTTCCACAGGACGTCCACCAGCGAATCGACATCGAGCTCGTCGACCGAGACGATGATCGGCAGGCGCCCCATGAACTCGGGGATCATGCCGTACTTGACCAGGTCCTCGGTCCGGGCGCAGGCCCGCAGGAGGTCCTTGTCCTCTTCGCCCTTGCCGATCTTGGCGCCGAAGCCCATGCCGCGGTCGCCGATGCGACGACGCACGATGTCCTCGAGGCCGTTGAAGGCGCCGGTGCAGATGAAGAGGATGTTCGTGGTGTCGATCTGGATGAGCTCTTGCTGGGGACGATTCCGCGCACCGTCTGGGGTGATCGACGCCTGCTTGCCCTCGAGGATCTTCAAGAGCGCCTGCTGCACGCCCTCCCCGGAGACGTCACGCGTGACCGAAGGACCGCCCCCGCGACGCGCGATCTTGTCGACCTCGTCGATGCACACGATGCCGCGCGTGGTCCGATCGGCCTCGCCGCCGGCGTTCCGGTAGAGCGCCTTGATGACGCTCTCTACGTCCTCGCCGACATAACCGGCCTCGGTCAACGTCGTTGCGTCCGCGATCGCGAAGGGCACGTCGAGCTTGCGCGCGAGGGTCTGTGCCAGCAGCGTCTTTCCGCAGCCGGTCGGTCCGATGAGCAGGATGTTGCCCTTCTGGACCTCGACGTCGCCGGGCTTGTCGCGCATGCCCACGCGCTTGTAGTGGTTGTAGACCGCGACCGAGAGCGCCCGCTTGGCTCGCACCTGCCCGATGACGTACTTCTCGAGATCGTCGACGATCTCCTTCGGGCGCGGATATCGCGGGCGCTCCGCGGCCTCCTCCTTGGCGATGATGTCGTTGCACAAGGCAACGCACTCGTCGCAAATATAGACGCGCGGCCCGGAGATCAGCTTTCGCACCTCCCGCCGGCGCTTTCCACAGAAGGAGCAGTGGAAGTCGTCCATCGGAAAGATTCTTGCACGGGGGCGAGCGCGTCGCCAGAGGCATTCCAGCCCCGGGTTGCACCAGGGCCGACGCGAGCACCCGGGAGGGCGGTTGCCGCATCGAAACATTTGTCGAGTAGAGTTCCGGCATGCGCGTCCTGGTGGTGACTCCGGAGCCACGCGGTGCCGACCTCGAGCCGGAGTCGCCAGCGCAATGTCTGCGCGATCTCGGCTGTGAGCTCCTGCTCGAGGGGCTCGACCTCGAGGGGCTCGACGAGGAGTCCGTCCTGCGCAAGCCGCCGACGCTGGTCGTGGTGGACACGGGAGAGCGGCTCGAGAGCGCCTACGCCGTGATCAGCCGCGTCAAACGGGTGGAGGGCCTGTCCGACGTCCCCGTGCTCCTGTGCGTCCCCGTGTCCCGGCTGGCCGCGCTGGACTTCTCGCAGGGCTTCGATGACTTCGTGCTCCGGCCGGTGGTGGCGACCGAGCTCTACGCGCGGGTGCGACAGCTCGATTTCCGGTTCGGCGAGTACTCGGGCGAGGAGACGCTCAAGGCCGGCGACCTCACGATCGATCTCGCGGGCTACGAGGCTCGCTTTCGGGGCCGCCGGCTCGACTTCACGCACCAGGAATTCGAGCTGCTCAAGTTCCTGGCGCAGAACCGCGGCAAGGTGTTCACGCGGGAACAGCTCCTGCGCAGGGTGTGGGGCTACGAGTACTACGGCGGCTCGCGGACCGTGGATATCCACGTGCGGCGCATCCGATCGAAGCTCGGCGAGGGTGAGGACCTCATCCAGACGGTCCGGAACGTCGGCTACAAGATGCGCTCCGCGACCGAAGATGTGTCCGAGCAGGAGGAGGAGGAGCCGGGGGAAGAGGCATGATCGCCGTCTCGCTCGGGGATCCGGCGGGGATCGGCCCCGAGCTGTGTGTGCGGCTGGCGGTGGTGCGGCCGGGGCGAGCGCGTTTCTTCGGCGATCGGGGGGTGCTCGAACGCGCGGCGCGGGCGGCCGGGCAGGCGCTGCCCCCGCTGGATCTGGTCGAGGTGACGGAGCTCGACGCGGGCGCGATCACGCCCGGCCAGGCGAGCGACGCGGCGGGCGCGGCGGCCGTGGCCTGGCTCGAGGCGGCCGTGGCGGCGGCGGTGCGCG
>JAHFDS010000001.1 GCA_023248855.1 Myxococcales bacterium | reverse complement strand
CCCCACAGCGCCCGACCCGACTGACCCCCGACCGCGGGCGAAAGCCTGCTATTCAGTGCGAAACCGGGTGGCCCACTTTCAGGCCGGCGCCCTGGCTCACTTTCAGACCGGCGCCACCAAGGTCAGCGTGTCGATCGCCCGCAACGGCCTTGGACGCCAGCCGACAGCGCCTGCCGCTCCTTGCCTGCACGATCGGAGCGGCCATGACCCCGGCGCAGTGCACGGCTGCCTGCGATGGCGCGACACCCCCACCCATCCTACGCGCCGCATTCGCATCCATGGCCGCAGCGGAGAACGTGATCCCCTGGGCTGGTACGTTCGACGACCTCGAAGCCGAACTGCGATCCGACGGCAGACGCTGGAAACAGAAGGACGGCCGGGCGATTTGCGTATCGGCCTACGCCAACATTGGAGACGGACGCACAAGAAAGACAAAGGGCAAGCGGGGGCGGTTCCGGCAGGAGCACCTGATCACATCGACGTCGTTGCTTGGACTGGACTTCGACGAGAGAGAAGAGGACTGGCGTGCGGTTGCCAGGCCACTCCTTCACCTCGACACCTTGGCCTATTCGACCTTCAGCCACGGTGTCCCGGGCAAAGGGTCGGCACCGCGGTACCGGCTCATCTGGCGGCTCGCTCGCTCCGTCACCCCAGCCGAGTACAAGGCGCTCTATCTGTGGGCAGGTCGCTACCTCGGCGGCGGCGTTGACACCAGCTGCACCGACGCCACGCGGTTGCTCTACACCCCGCGTCTGAAGGCTCCGGACGCCAACCTGGACCCGTGGTTCGAGCGGTTCCGCGGCGCCGCCCTCGACCCCGACAATCTCCCCGACGGCTCGACGGTCGGGCAGCTCCTGGCTGCCGCGGAGGCGGCCGATATTGGCGGCGGCCGGAAGGCGATGGCGGAGCCGGAGATCGCCGAGCTGCGGCAGCGAACGAAGAACCTCCGGCCCGCAGCATTGTCGAGGGCAACGGCCTTGAGCTACGCGGCGTGCGATCGGGCTCTGGACTGGTGTGCGAGCGCGTCGCAGCGTCGCCCGGCATTGTTCCGGGCGGGGTGCGAGATAGGGCGGTGGATGAGCGCGCGCATCCTCAGCGACAAAGACGCAGAGGCGTACGCCGAAGCAGCGCTCGAAACGACGACAGCGCGGATGGGCGGCGACGATCACGATCTGAGACGGCAGTGGGACAACGGCGTAGCTGCTGGGTCGACGACCCCGGCCGTTATCGACGATGACGGAGCCCTTGCCGGAGGCCATACCGCCGAGCGGAAGCGCTCCCTCCCCATCCTCGACGACGACGAAGAAGCGCCGATGGTCCTCGACGAAGCTCGAACCTTGGTCGGCAGAATCATCCGTGGTGCCATCGTCTCTCGCCGGCCCACCGTCGTAGCTGCGGACCCGGGCGTCGGGAAAACAGAGGCGCTGCTCGATGCCATCCCGGCGTGGTGGCTCGCGGGAAAAACGATTCGCATCTCCGTGCCCACGAACAAGCTCGCTGCCGAGGTCTTGGCCAAGGTCAGGATGAAGGGCCTGAACGCGCTCGAGGGCGACGACGCGAACATGTTCATCGATTCTGTTGGCGCGGCTCCGAAACGTACCTCCGAGAACTGCCGCATGTTCGATGGCGTCCTCGCCGGGAAGAGGGCGCTGGGTGCGCGTGGCGCGCTCGACGTGTGTCGGCTTTGTAACCTTCACCCGCAACAAAATGACGGGGCCGTCGGCCAATGCAGCTTCTTCAAGTCCGTCGTGAAGGCGCGCGAGTACCGGATCACCGTGACGACGCACGCGCTTGAGGTGGAGCGGACCCCGGGAACCTGGCCGGTCGTGATTGACGTGGCGGCGTTTCGCGCGGCGTCCAGCGTGGCCACAGCCGACTCGCGGTACTCGGTGGTTGCGGCCTACACCGTCGATGACGTTTTTGAGCTTTCGATCGTTCCCTCGGACGCGGGTTCTCTTGCGCCGACCCTTGAAGGCGACGGTTGCGAACAAACCGCAACCGCCCGTGCCTGGTGCGCCGCTGTGGGCGGTGTGGGCGAGGACGACGACAGCCTACGTGGACGCTATGAGGAACACGCCACGGGGAAGGTCGATCTGCTGGTGTTCGATGAGCGCCCCAAGGCGGCCGATGGGCACCTCGTCGTCCGCGCCGGCGACATCAGGGACTGGAGAGCGGCCGGAGATCTCGATGTCGACGACGACACCTACGATGCGCTCATCTTGCTCCTGGCCGCCCAACCGCCCGCGAGTGGGGGGCCTGAGAAAGCACCTTCCGGCGCGGGGCCCGGCGAGCTCGGCGCTGCCGCCCCAACTGGAACCATTCGACGAGCAACTGAGTGGAACACCATCGGCGAGAGACTCATCCGGGAGCACGCACCCAGCGCTGGCGGCGGAGTGGTTCATCCCGACCTGGCGGGGGCCCCCGAGGACTCCGCGCTGCACGCCATCGCGTCGGCCTGCGACCGAGGTTGGGCCGGCTGTTACGTCGACAAGACGGGCGTCCTCCGCATCACGACTGCGCGGCCACTGCCGACCGACACCGCGCGCGCGGTTCTGTACCTCGATGGCTCGGCCACGCGAGAGTCTGCGCGGGCCATGTTCGGCGGCGACACCGCCTTCAGACGGATACGTGTGCAATTCCACCGGGAGACGAGGGTGTCGCGCGTGTGCTTTTCCCTTTCGAAGGGCGAGGCTGTCAGGGGCGAGCTTCGGCGGAAGGTCTTGGGCCTTCGACTTCGCGCGGTTGTCAAACGGTGGGAGACCTCGTCGACAGCGTGGGTGCTGCACAAGGCCTGGATCGTCGACCCGTTGGTGCGGCACCTCCTCGCCGACGCGCTCTACGCAAATCGAGTGACCTACTTCGGCGCCGCCGACGCCGTGGGGTCAAACCGCCTCGAGGCCTGCACCCGCATTGTGCTTGCCGACTGGTTTGTGCCCCAGCAGGCCATCAGCGCAGCCGGTGAGACGCTCGAGATTCGAGCCGGTGACGACCCCGGGCTCGAATCCGTAGATTGGGGACAGCAAGCGGCCCACGCCTTGGTGGGGTCCGAGATCCTTCAGGCCGCGTACCGCGTCCGGCCCGCGCAGCACCCCAGGGAACTCGTGTTCTGCACCAGACGCACTCTGCCGGCCTGGTGGGCGCCGACAGACATCGACGCAGACATCTTGGTGGCCGATGAGTTGGGCATCTCGCCGCCGGGGCGTGCCGGGAGTGTCTGGCGGGCACAACGGACCGTGGACCGTGATGGGTTCTACATTCCAGGCGTGTCCACCACCGTCGAGCGAGTTCATGAAGTGGCAGAAGAAGACTCTTCTCTTGCCAGTTCATGCACTCGCGAAACACCCGTGGACGGAACCGGCCGCCCGCGCTGCACCCCGGCTCCCTTTCCATCCTGGGGTGCGCTGGCCGACGCGGCGGGGTTGGAGTTGAGCTACCTGCGCACGTCGGCCGGCGGCCACGGGCTGCCGGTGCTTTACCGCTCGGAAGCTGCCCCCGAGATTGCAACTCTGGCAACCGCGCTCGGCAACCGCGGGCTGCATTGGATCGACTGGTTGGGCATACTGCACACCTTCTCAAAACTGCCCGGGTGAGGATAGAAGCGTTATGATGTGTATATGGTCGATCCTGTGAAACCCGAATATATGCCGCAGCGCGATGCCCGTGGGCGCGCCTTGCCCGGGAACTCGCTCAACCCGGCGGGTGGTGGTCGCAAGCCCTTGCCAGACTGGTTCAAGGACCGCGGGCCCGACGCCCTGCTGCTCCTCCTGGCGGCGGCTACGGGTCAGGTCGTCGAGATCGATGGGATCACGACCGCCGCCCATCGAGACGTTGCGGCAAACACGCCCCCTCATCTGCGCATCGACGCCGCTGGCCGGATGGTCGACCGGATCTATGGCAAGGCCGCCGAGCACATGAGCGTCGACGGGCAGCAGGCGATCACCAAGATCGTGCGGGTTTTTGTACACCCCGACGGCCGGAGCGTTCTCGACCAATGACCACGATTACGTCCGGTGGCCCTGCTCGCCAACGGCCGCCGCCTGGAGCCAACGGCCTACTGAACGCAGTCCCCGACGTTGACGATGAGCGCGCCTACGCAAGACGTGAGCGCGGGGCAGGTCACGATCGTGACGTCGCCGGCAACGATCGCAAGCTCCGGCAGTGACACCGTCGTGAGTGTGTCGTTTCCTTGGATAATGACGTTGCCCGCAATGTCGGGGTTTGGGTTCCCGCCGACGCTCGCGAGCGCTGGCAATGAAATGCTTGTCAGGCTGGCGTTTGCAATGATCTGGACGAGACCAGCGCTTTGAACCTCGGGCAGTGCCAGCGTGGTCAACGCGTCGTTCGAGGAGATGGACAGGTCCGCGTCAACGTTTGCGAGCACGGGTAGCGAGAGAGACGTAAGGGCGGTGTTAGCCAGGATTTGCAAGGCATTCACGCTCTCCAGCGCGGGGAGCGAGAGCGCGGTCAAGGTGCTGTTGGATTCGACATCAACCTTCCCGCCGACGGTCGTTAGCGCGGGGAGCGAGAGCGTCGTCAGTCCCTGGGCAACAGTCACGTTGCCCGTCACCACGCACACGTTCGCCATGGCTCGCTCATCCAACGTGTTGGCGATGGTGACGAACCCGTCGACGGTCAGGCACGGCTCGCCTTCACCCTCGCCTTCACCCTCGCCCTCGCCTTCACCCTCGCCTTCACCTTCACCCTCGCCTTCGCCCTCGCCTTCGGCGGCGGCGCACGCGCTCACGAGCGCAAGCGCGCAGGTGAGAGCGGCTGCAACAGCGCC
>JAHFDS010000127.1 GCA_023248855.1 Myxococcales bacterium | reverse complement strand
CCGCCACCGCCCGCGCCACCACCGCCCGCGCCGGCGTCCGGCGGATCGACCGGCAGCGCAGGACAGTCGGCCGTCGGGGGCTGGACCTCGAGGGTGATCTGGTTCAGCTGGTTGGCCTTGATGTCGAGGCCCGTGCACGCCGACAGCTCCAGCCCGCCGAGGTCGTCGTGCACGGTGACGCGCAGGGTCGCCGGGCCCGCCTTGCCTTCGCCGAACGTGAGGTCGACTTTGCTCGGCAGCGAGAACGTCTCGTCCCCGTGGCCGAACGTGAACGACTTGCCGCTGCCCGAATCGAAGTCGAGGCGAAGGCGGATCGCGTGGGTCTGCGCCGTCCCCTCGACCGTCACGCGCAGCACGGCCGCGACATCGCGGCTGCACGCGAGCGTAAGGACAGCAAGGGCGAGCGGCCGCCAGCTCACGCGCGGAGCATACCCTGGCAACGGCTCAGTCCTGGACGTCGACCCGGACCTTGACCTCGAGGGTCTCGCTGCCGCCGCCGACGTAGATGGTGCCGCTCGTGGGCGTGGCGTCGACGTAATTACGGCCGACCGCGACGCGGATGTGGTCGGTCTGGGTCACGATGCCATTGGTCGGATCGAAGCCCTTCCAGCCGCTCTCGGGCAGGTAGACCTGCAGCCACGCGTGCGACGCCTCGGACTGCAGCTGGTTCGGGTTCTTCGGGCCGGTGTACAGGTAGCCGCACACATAGCGCGCCGGCACGCCGAGAAGGCGCGCCACGCAGATGAACAGGTTCGTGAAGTCCTGGCACACGCCGCGGCGGTTGCAGTACGTCTCGAACGCGGTCGTGGACAGCGAGGTGGTGCCCTGCTGGTAGCGATATTCCTGGAAGATGGTCGCGTTGATGTCGACCAGCGTGTCGAGCAGGTCGTAGTCGTTGCGCTCGACGAAGCTCATCGCGTACTCGGTGAGCTCGGCGAGCTGCGTCTCCGGCAGCTCCGGCGGCAACAGGAATGGCTGCAGCGCCTGGCGTTGCCACGGCATCCACACGAGCGGGATCTGCGAGCGCTTGTGCGACGGGTGCCCCATCGGATCGCCGTCGAGCGCGAGCGCCACCGAGCGGGCCTCGATGCGCAGCTCGGTGAAGGGCGTCTCGATGAAGATGCGCAGCGTCTGGTTGCCGAACACGTCCTCGAACTGCTGCGAGCGCCCCGTGAACGGCTTGTGGTCGAGCGTGATGGAGAGCTCGTGCTCCATCAGCGACTGCAGGCGGTCGTGCACGGGCACCAGACGGAACAGGTGCGTCGAGCGCTCGACCGGCTTGTCGTACGTGTAGACGGTGCTGTGCTGGACCTCGAGGCGCTTGGGGGGTTGCACGCGGGGATGCTCCCGGATGGCGCGCGCGACCAGGCCCGATTCAGGCCGGATCGTGGAGTGGCGCGCGGCAGGGACGGGCCTGAGCTCGGCGCGGACGGCGCCCTGGCGCACGATGAGGAGCGCGCCGGGCTCGAGGCGGCGCCACTGGGCGATCCCGCCCGTGACCTCGAGCGGCGACGACGAGACGATGACGCCCTTTCGGCTCTTGACGTCGCGCTTGGTGAGGTTGACTTCGACCTCGCTGTCGCCGAAGGCGAGCTGGCCGTACGGCGGCGCGAGCTCCCACACCCACAGCTCACCCTCGCCGTGGCGATCCGCGTACACCGTGAGGTCGCGGCCATCGCTGATGACGTTCGACAGGCTGCCGTACGCGTTGAGCTCGTCGAACCATTCACGCTGGCGCTCCGGCACGACGTCGCCGAGCGCACGCGCGCCGGCTTCGTGCATGCGGCCGAGCAGCACGCAGAAGATGAGCTCCGAGTCCGTCGAGCCGACCGGCTCGAACGCAGCGCCGGACGGCGGCGCGACGTGGTAGCGCAGCGATCCCGAGTGCGCGAACAGGAAGTCGCGCGCCCCGTGGCTGCGGCAGAACGGCTGCGTGTTGGCGTCGGTGAGCGCGCCCCAGGTGGCAGAGCGCACGTGCATGACGAACACCGAGGACTCGAGGCTCTCGTTGGCCACGAGCTGCGCGCGCAGGCTCGCCGTGCCCGGCGCGGGCTCCTTCCACACCGAGGCCGACGGCTCGCCCCGCGGAAAGTGGCCGAGACCCCAGCCGTCGGGCGGGCGATGCCCGGGCTCGAGGCAGATCAGGCGAAACGAGGGCGACAGCTCGCCCTCGAAGGACATGGCGAGGACATTCGGCATTATCCGCCCAGGAGCTCCTGAGAGATCTCGTCGCACACGTCGTGCGCCTCGTCCACCACATGCGTGAGGGCGCTGTGCAGGTTCGCGCGCTCGGTCGTCTCCGAGGTCCGCACGCTGAGCCACGTCTCGAGGGCCTTGAGCCGCTCGAGCGAGCGCCCGCCTGGCAGATCGCGCTCGTGCGCGGGCCGGATGTGCGAAAGGCGCGTGAGCGCCGCGTGGGCACAGAAGCGAACGCTGCGCGGGAAGCGGAGCTCGAAGAACAGAAAGGCTGCGACGCTCTGCGGGCTCACCCGGCCCTGGTGGCGCTTCATGTAGGCCTCGGAGCCCGAGCACGCCCGGAGCAGCGAAAGCCACAGCGCCGTTTCGACCACCTGGTGCGACGAGCCGCCCTGGCTCTGGCTCTGGCTCTGGCTCTGATGAAGGGATTCATTCGCATAGGCGGATGAAATATCGCTGACCGCGTGGTGGTGCACGTCGAGCACGCGCGCGGTCTGCGAGAGCCGCTCCAGCATCACGCCGAGCCAGATGAAGTCCAGCGGCTCGTCGTGCAGCATGGTGCCGTCCACGACGCCCAGGCAGAGCTGCGTCGCGTCGCGCACGCGGCGATAGAAGCCGTCGCGGTCCTCGTCCCACGCGCGCTGCGCGGCGTCGCTCTCGAGCCACAGCCAGTGCTCGTTGACGGTCTCCCAGGCCTCGCGACTGACCACCTCCCGGATCGAGCGCACGTTGTCGCGCACGGCGCCGACCGAGCGCGCGATGGCCGTCGGGTTCTCGCGCTCCCAGGTCATGTAACGCTGCACCGCCTCGCCGTCGAAGCCGCCCTCGGGATCCGCCGGGAAGCGCTCCTGCTCGCCCGACACGATGACGACGGGTAGCCAGCAGCGCTCCGGTGGCAGGCCGGCGTCGAGCGACAGGTTCTTGGTCACCGCGAGCACGCGCGCCGTGCTCTCCGCGCGCTCGAGGTAGCGCCCGAGCCAGAAGCAATGATCCGCCACCCGGGAGATCACTTGAGCACCCAGGTGTCCTTCGAGCCGCCCCCCTGGCTCGAGTTCACGACGTAGCTGCCCTCGACGAGCGCGACGCGCGTGAGCCCCCCCGGCAGCACCCACGAGCCGGCGCGCGTGGACAGGATGTACGGGCGCAGGTCCACGCGCCGCGGGGCGACGTGGCCCGCGGCCGGATTGCCCGAGAGCGTGCCGCCGCCGATCCAGGTCGGGCAGGTCGATAGCTCCACGCGCCGCTGTGCGATGTAGCGCCGCGGCTCGGCCTCGATGCGTCGCCTGAATTCTTCGCGCTCGGCCGCGGTCGACTGCGGGCCCATCAGCATGCCGTAGCCGCCGGCCTCGTCCACGGCCTTGACCACGAGCTCGCCGAGGTGCTCGAGCACGAAGCGGCGATCCTCGTCGCGCACGCACACGAACGTCGGCACTTGCTCGAGCTTGGGCTCCTCGCCGAGGTAGAAGCGGATCATATCGGGCACGAATGGGTAGACCGCCTTGTCGTCCGCGACGCCGTTGCCGAGCGCGTTGACGAGGGTCACGTTGCCGGCGCGATACGCGCGCACGAGACCCTTGACGCCGATCAGGGAGTCGGGTCGGAACACCTCGGGATCGAGGAAGCCCTCGTCGGTGCGGCGGTAGATCACGTGCACCGGGCGCGGCCCGCGCGTGGTGCGCACGAACACGCGGTCACCCTCGACGAACAGATCGGGCGCCTGCACGAGCTCGAGCCCCATCGTGCGCGCGAGGAAGCTGTGCTCGAAGTACGCCGAGTTGTACGGCCCGGGCGTCAGCACCACGCAGCTCGGATCGTCCACGTTTTCGGGGGCGACCGCGCGCAGGGTCTCGGCCAGACGCGCCGGGTAGTGGTCGACCGTGTGCACGCGCACCCGGTCGAGCACATGCGGGAAGACGCGCTTGGACACGACGCGGTTTTCGACCACGTACGAGACGCCGGAGGGCGTGCGCACGTTGTCCTCGAGCACGCGGAACCTGCCGGCAGGATCGCGGATGAGGTCGATGCCGGCGATGTGGATACGCACGCCGCCGGGAGGCACCACGCCGTCGAGCTCCGGCAAGTAGTGTTTGGCGCGCAGCACCATCTCCGCGGGAATGCGCGCCTCCTTGAGGATGCGCTTTTCGCCGTAGACGTCGCCGAGGAAGGCCTCGAGCGCCGCGATGCGCTGGGCGAGCCCGCGCTCGAGCGGGGCCCAGTCGTGGGCGGAGATCATCCGGGGCAGCAGGCAAAACGGGAAGATCTTCTCGCTGCCGCGGTTGTCCGCGTAGACGCTGAACGTCACGCCCTGGTTGAGCAGCGCCACCTCGGCGAGCGCGTGGGCGCGGGCGAACTCGCCGTGCGTCAGCGCCCCGAGGGACGCACAGGCGCGCTCGAAGTCCGGCCGCGGCGTGCCGCCCTCGGTGAAGAGCTCGTCGTACGTACCGGCCAGCGGACGATAGCCCTGGAAGATCGGGGGACCGCCCCTGGGCGGGGCGTTCGCAGAAGGCACAGCTCCCCATCCTAGATCAGCGATCGGGATTCCGGGTGACCGATCGCGTGGCCGCTTTCAGGCAGGCCTGCCGTGCAGCCTCCGCAGATCCACCGTGAACCCCGCGCCTGCCGCCGCAGCCAGCGCCGTCGGCTTGGCCTCCTCGATCATCACACGTGCCTGCCGCCGCGCGCGCGCGTCCTCGGGATCCACAGGCAGACCCGGATACGCACCCCCCCCTGGGATCCACGCGTGGAGCACGATCTCGATCGCCTCTTGACCGCGTGCGAACTGGAGCCGAACGGGCTCGTGCGCCGCGAGATCCGGGTGCAAGCCGGGCCGCGGAACGAACGTCCGGTAGCGCACCGCGCCGATCCAGCGGTCCCGTCCGCCCTCGACGTCGAGGTGCGAAAGCGGCACGTGCCAGCCCATCGCGCCCACCCGTGGCGGTGGCGCCCCCGCGGGCACCTCCACCAGCAGCTCCAGGCGCTCGGTCGACGAGTCCACGAGGCGCGCCCCGCGCCGCTCCTGCGAGGCCACGTCGCCCACGAGCGGCCAGAACTCGCGCGCCGGCGACACCGTCAGCGTCGCGTCGCCGAGCGTCGCCCGAGCCAGCGGCGGCGGCCCGTCGAGCAGCCGCGACGCCAGCGCGGGCCCGAGACCGAAGCCGTGCGCGTCGAGGTCTGCGAGCACCGCCACGAGGTCCTCGCGCAACAGGCTCGGCAGCGCGAAGCGATCGTGCAGCGCCGCGCCCCAGTCGACCAGCGGGGCCTCGAACGGGGCCTTCACCGAGCGCGCGACGAGCGCGACGAACAGCGCGGCGACGGCCGCGTAGTGCTCGGGCGTGGGCGGCATGCGCAGCGCGCGCAGCTCGACCAGACCCAGCTGTCCGCGTCGCTCGAAGTACGGGTTCCACAGCTTCTCGACGTTGATCTCCGCGCGGTGCGAGTTGCCCGAGCCGTCCACCAGCAAGGGGCCGAACGTACCCCAGAGCAGCTCGGGCGACAGGTCCTCGCGCCCGCCGAGCCGGTCGAGCGCGACCCCGAGCTCCTCGAACCGCTCGCGCACGCCCTCGTCGGGGCGCGGCCCCTGGCTCGCCGAGCCCACGCACGCCGGCGCCAGCCAGTACGAGAGGGAAGGGTGGTGGTTGAGCAAGCGCAGCAGCGAGGGCAGCACGGCGGGGTGCAGGAAGAACGGGCTCTCCTCCGGCGAGGGACCTCCGAGCGTGAGCTGCCCACCACCGCCCGAGTCCGCCTCCTGGCCGTTCCACCGGTAGCGCACGGCGGCAAGGCCCGCCGCCGCCGCGGCGTCGTACGAGTGGCGCATCCAGCGCAGGAACGTGGACAGGTCCGGCGCCGGCGCCGAGTTGAGCTCGACCACGCCGGGATCCGGCGTGACGGTCAGAAAGGCGACCGCGCGATCGTTCGCCAGCGGCGCGATGGGCGCGCCGTCGAGCGGGCCGGCGAAGGCCGGCGGCGGACAGGACTCCTGCCGCGGGAAGGCGCAACCCAGGGCGAACCGCGGCGCGTCCTCGTCGGGGTACTGCCGCCCCTCGGCGCGCGCCGTCGATGCCGCCGGGTGCAGCTGCGGCGCCAGCGCCTCGAGCAGGGCCTGCGCGCGCGCGAGCTTGTCGCCGCCGTCGGGGTCGGTCCACCAGCACGGAGCCACGCTGGCCGGATCCGTGAACGTCGGCTCCGCACCGATCCAGATCTCGAGGCCCAGCGCGCGCACCCGCGCATCGAGGTCCGCGAGCGCCTCTTCGACCGGATCGAACACCTCGCGCTACTCCTCCTCCCACTCCGGCATCGGCCGGTCGCCCGAAAAGCGCCGCAGATCGAGCGTGTACGGCGCGTCCGCGTGGGGCGGCGCGGGGCGCGGCACCGCCGGCCAGTGCACGCCCTCGCCGATCACGGTAAAGCGCCTGGCGCGGCGCGCGGAGGCCTCGAAGCGCGTGAGCGGCGGCGTCTCGTAGCCGCGGCCCTCGGGATGCCAGACGTGGTAGGCGCAGGAGAGCAGCGCCCGCTTGGCCCAGGTGTCGATCACGTCGAAGCGCAGCGGGTGGTGGATGCCGAGGTGCGGCTGCATGCCGTGCGGCGGCGCCCAGGCGCGAAAGCGCACGCCCCCCACCGCTTCGTGCGCGGTGCCGGTCGGGCGCAGCGGCAGGCGGTGGCCGTTGACCAGGACGACGTGGCGCTCGGGCACCAGGCCCTCGGCGCGCACCTGCACGCGCTCGAGCGACGAGTCGACGTAGCGAGCCGTGCCGGCCTGCGTCACCTCCTCGCCGAGGACGTGCCACGGCTCGAGGGCGTTTCGCACCTCGAGGAGCAGATCGCCGGCCGTCGCGGTGCCGGCGATCGGGCAGCGCAGCTCGAGGAAGGGCCGGTAACCCTCCGCGGGCAGCGCGACGCCGCGGGCCGCGAGCGCCCCGAGCACATCCTCGAAGTCGCGCCAGAGGAAATGCGGCAGGAGGAACCGATCGTGCAGCGTCTGCCCCCAGCGCACGAGCGGCGCCCGGTAGGATTCATTCGCCAATGCAGATACGAGCCCGCGGGCCAGGATCGCCTGCGCCGCCGCCAGGTGCGGGTGCGGAGGCATCTCGAACGCGCGTAGCTCGACCAGACCCTGACGGCCGTACGGCGTCTGCCAGTCCCACAGCTTGTCGATCGACACCTCCGTGCGGTGCGTGCTGCCGGAGACGTCCACGAGGACGTGTCGCAGGAGGTAGTCGGCGAGCCACGGCGGCGGGTCGGCGTCGCCGTGGAACAGGCGCGCGAGCGCGAGCTCGAGCTCGTAGATCGAGTCGTGTCGTGCCTCGTCGACGCGTGGCGCCTGCGAGGTGGGGCCGACGAACAGCCCCGTGAACAGGTACGACAGCGACGGGTGGTGCTGCACCAGCGTGAGCAGGCTCCCGAGCAGCTCGGGCCGCGCGACGAACGGGCTCTGCCGCGGGGTCGGCCCGCCCATGGTCAGGTGGTGCCCACCGCCCGAGCCCGCGAGCCGCCCGTCCGTCAGGTACTTCTCGCCCTGCAACCCGGCGTGCAGCGCGGCCTCGAACACCGTCTCGAGCAGCTCCGCGTGGGCCCGGCTCGACGCCGACGGTGGCACGTTGACCTCGAGCACGCCTGGATCCGGCGTGACCGCGAACCGCTGGAGCATGGGGGACGGCGGCGGTGGGTAGCCCTCGAGCAGGACCGGAAGGCGGGTCCGCGCGCGCACCTCGTCGATGGTGCGCACGAGCTCGCAGAAGTCCTCGGCCGTCGCGACAGGCGGCAGGAACACGCGGATCGACCCCTCGCGCGCCTCGACGCACACGGCCGTGCGGACCGCGCCAGCAGGCGCGTGGAGCGGCGCCGCGCCCGGCCAGCGCAGCTGCGCCTCCTCGGGTAGGCGCGGATCGGGCGGCCGATCGCGCGCGTCGGACAGCTCGACGAGCGGCGGCGCCGCGGCTGCCGGCAGGGACTTGAGCGGCAGCCTCAGGCCGATCGACGAGTCCCCCGGGATGAGGAACAGGTGCCCGCGGCGGAACGTCCAGCGCTCGGTCTTCCACGCTCCCGCGCGCGACAGTGGCAGCACGTAGCCCACCGCGCGCCCCAGACCATGCCCCAGCACCTTGGCCAGCCGTCGCCGCTCCGCCGGGTCGTCGAGGTCGGCGGCGAGCGGGTCGAGGCCGAGCGGGAGGTTCTGCTCGTCCTGCACGAAGCGCCACGGATCCTCGTACGCGGGCGCGAGGCCGCTCTCGACCCCCAGCGCCGCGGCCAGCGTCTCCGCCACGCGCCGCGCGTCGTCCACCGTCGTTCCTTCGCGATCGAGCGGACGCGTCTCGCCCGTCCACAGCACCGTGCCGTCGGTCCGCGCCACCAGGTCGAGCGCCCAGCGGGGCAAGGGCTCGCCCGGGTAGTGCTTGCCCGGCCGCTCGATCACGGCCGCGCCCGGACACAGGCGCCGCCGCAGCTCCGCGGCCAGCCGCAGCCCCTGCGTCCACTTGGTCTGGCCGAGCGCCTCGCCGTTCCACTCGGGCAGGTCCGGGTGCTCGCGCGAGTTGAACGTCGGCTCGCCCCCGCTCGTCAGCGTGATGCCGAGCGAGGCCAGGCGCGCGTCCGCCGCGTCCGCCGCCGCGAGCAGCGCCTGCCACGCCTCGTCGGTGTAGGGCGCCGTGGGGCGCGGCTCGTGGCCCACGCGCCCGAGGCGCATCGAGAACGCCGCCCCCGACGCCGCGCGATCGCTCGTCCCCTCGATCGGCGCCGCCGCCGACGGCGTGGCCGTGCACGCGAGCGGCACGTGCCCTTCGCCGCACAGAAGGCCACTGGTCGCGTCGAGCCCCACCCAGCCCGCGCCGGGCACGTAGACCTCGGCCCACGCGTGCAGATCCACCACGTCGCGGCCGATGCCCTTCGGCTCGTCCGGGAGCATGCCCTCGTCGGCGACCTGCACGAGGTAGCCCGACACGAACCGCGTCGCCAGGCCCCGCCGCCGCAGGAGCGCACACAAGAGCACGGCCGAGTCGCGGCAGCTGCCGCGGCCCTGCTCGAGCGTCTCCTCGGGCGACCACACGCCCGCCTCGTCGCGGATGACGTAGCGGATGGCACGGTTGACGGCGCTGTTGGCGGCCACCACGAAATCGACCGTGCTGCCCCTCGGCGGCAGCGCCGCGACCAGCGCCTCGAACCGCTTGCCCGTGGCGAGCGCGGGGTCGTCGGTGCGCAGGTACGGCCCGAGCGAGGCCGGCAACAAATCTGGATAGGCGAATGGAACCTGGCGGCAACGGTCGTCGATGAAGAAGTCGAAGGGGTTGACCGGCTGCAGGTCGAGCGCGAGCTCGACGCGGATGCCGAGCTGGCGCACGCGGCTGCCGGACGGAAACGAGACCCGCGCGACCCAGTTTCCCGCTGGATCCTGCTGCCAGCGCAGCGTGTGCTCGGCTTCGATCTCGAGCGCGTAGCGCTCGACGCGCGCCTGGGCATGCGGCGCCGGCCGCAACCGGATCAGGTGGGGCCCCAGCGCCGCGGGCTCGTCGTAGTCGTACCGGCTCTCGTGCTGGACAAGGACGCGCACGGCGCCAGCATAGCGCTAGTGGCCCCCGTCGTTCCGCCCGGCCCTTTACGGATCGGGTCCAGAGAATTAGGTTGAGGGCGGATCTCCGATGAAGGCGCTCGTCACGGGAGCCACCGGTTTCGTCGGGCGTCGCCTGGTGGCGACGCTCGAGGGGCCCGTCGTGCTCTCGCGCGACGCCGACAAGGCGCGCACGTCGCTGCGGGTCGCCTCGTTCGCCTGGCAGCCGGAGCGCGAGGTCGCGCCGGTCGCGGCGTTCGACGGCGTGGACGTCGTCTTCAACCTGCTCGGCGAGCCCGTCGCCGGCGGCCGCTGGACCGCCGAGAGGAAGGCGCGCATCCGCCAGAGCCGCGTGGCGGGCACGCAGAACCTCGTGCGAGCGCTCGAGGCCCTGCCGCCCACGCGGCGGCCGCAGGCCCTGATCTGCGCGTCCGCCGTGGGCTTCTACGGCGATCGCGGTGACGAGGTGCTCGACGAATCGTCCCTGGCCGGCGAGGGCTTCCTCGCCGACGTCTGCCGGCAATGGGAGGAGGCCGCGCTCGGCGCGGAGCGGCTCGGCGTGCGCGTCGTGCGCGCGCGCGTCGGCCTCGTGCTCGGGCCCGACGGCGGCCCGCTGGCGCCGATGCGCCGTCCGTTCGAGCTCGGCCTCGGCGGACGCCTCGGCGACGGCTGGCAGTGGATGCCGTGGATCCACGTCGACGACGTTGTGGGCCTTCTGCGCCACGCGGCGCTGTCGAACTGTGTGCGCGGGGCCATGAACGTCGTCGGCCCGGCGCCGGCGCAGAACCGCGACTTCACACGCGCGCTCGGGCGCGCGCTGCACCGGCCGACGATCCTGGTGGTGCCGCGTCTGGCGCTCAAGCTCGCCTTCGGCGAGCTCGGTGACGTGGCGATGCAGTCGCTGCGCGTGCAGCCGCGGGTGGCGCGTGAGTCCGGGTACACCTTCCGTCACCCCGGGCTCGACGAGGCCATCGCGGATGCGCTCGTGCGTCATCCGGCCCCGCGCGAGGTGCCCGCGTAGGGAGCGCCCGCGGCGCGGTCGGGGTCTCGAGAAACACCGCCGCTTGCGGATGCTACACTTGCGCGTTCCGATGCAGGCGCACGCCGCGCAGCAGCAAAGGTACGAGCGCCTCCGACACCTGTCCACTGGCGGGATGGCGGAGGTGTGGCTCGCGCGAACCACCGGCATCGGTGGCTTCGAGCGCCTGGTCGTGCTCAAGCAGATCCTCGGCAAGCTCGCGACGCAGGAGGAATTCGTCCAGATGTTCCTCGACGAGGCGCGCATCGCCGCGAGCCTCCATCACTCGAACATCGTGCAGGTCTACGACGTCGGCCTCGACGAGACGGTCGGCTACTTCTACGCGATGGAGTTCCTGCACGGCCACGACGTTCGCGCGCTCCTGCGCCGCGCGCGCGAGACCGGCTTTCGCGGAGGCCTGCCGCTCGAGCACGCCCTCACCGTCGCCCTCGGCGTGTGCTCGGGCCTGCACTACGCGCACGAGAAGGTCGGCTCCGACGGTGTGCCGCTCGGCCTGGTGCACCGCGACGTCTCGCCGCACAACCTCTTCATCACGTTCGACGGCGGCGTCAAGGTCATCGACTTCGGTATCGCCAAGGCGCGCGGTCGGCTGACGCAGGGCACGGCCTACGGCACGCTCAAGGGCAAGTTCGGCTACATGTCGCCCGAACAGTGCCGTGGTGACCAGCTCGATCGGCGCTCCGACGTCTTCGCCATCGCGGTGGTGTTGTTCGAGATGACCACCGGCGAGCGCCTCTACACGGGCTCGTCGGACTACGAGATCCTGCGGAAGATCGTCGAACAGGACGCGCCCAGACCGAGCCGGTTCGACCGTCGTTTCCCGCCCGAGCTCGAGCGCATCGTGCTGCGCGGCCTCGACCGTGATCCGCGCAGGCGCTACGGCAGCGCGCTCGAGATGCAGCTCGACCTCGACCGCTTCGCGCGCGAGCTCGGCGTGTTGTCCTCGCCCACGGCCCTCGCCCGCTACCTCGCGAACCTGTACCGGGACGAGATCGAGGCGTGGCTCGGCGCGCAGCGCGCTGGCATCTCGCTCGCCGCGCACCTGCAGACCCGCGACAAGATCGGGGACGACGACGAGCCGGAGGTGGCGCCGGCCGAGCCGCCGGATCCGCTCGGTGACACCCGTCTGCCCGCGCCGGTGCCGCCGCCGCCCGACGATCAGAAGTCGCTCTCGCGATCCCGCCCAGGGCCGTCGCCCGAACGGCGCACCGAGACCATGATGCCCGCCTCGACGCCGTCGCCGGCGCAGGCCCGGCGGAGCTGGTTGCCGTGGGCCCTCGGCGCGTTCCTGATCGGTGGGGGCGCGGCCGCCGGGGCCTGGTGGTGGCTCCGCGGGCGCGCCGAGGCGCACCTGCCGGTCGATCCCTCGGCCCCCGTCGACCAGCCGCGCAGCATCGCGCCCCCGGTCGATCCGGTGCTCGACTTGCCGGCCGAGGAGCGACGGCGCAAGAAGGCGCTCCCGAAGTAGGCGCAGAGCGTCGCCGAAGTCACCGACACGCCACGCGCCTTCCGCTATCATCGCAACGAGTGGCCGACGCGACCAAGACCCACGTCCCGGTCTACAAGCGCCAGGGTGGCCGCTGGCGCGTCGAGGTCACCCGTGGTCCCTCGAAGGGCGGCGCGATCGACCTCGGCGAGACGGCTGCGCGCGTCGGCAGCGCCGCCGAGAACGCGCTCGTGGTCGACGACCGCAAGGTGTCGCGTCATCACCTCGAGATCGAGCTGCGGCCCGACGGCGGCGTGCGGGTGCGCGACCTCGGCTCGAAGAACGGCACGTTCTACGAGGACTCGCGGGTCGAGGTGGTCGACCTGCCCATGCAGGGCGCGACGGTGCGCCTCGGCGAGAGCGAGCTGCGCGTGGTGCCGCTGGCCGAGGAGCAGCGGCCGTGGGCGCCGCAACGCACGCGGTGCGGGCGCATGTACGGCAAGACCGAGGTGATGCGGGCGCTGTTCCAGCAGATCGAGAAGCTGGCCGCGACGCGCACGACGGTGCTCGTGCACGGCGAGACCGGCAGCGGCAAGGAGCTGGTCGCCGAGGCGCTGCACGACCTCGGCGCGCGCAAGGGCGCGCCCTTCGTGGTGCTCGACTGCGGCGCGATCCCGCGCGAGCTCATCGAGAGCGAGCTGTTCGGCCACACCAAGGGCGCCTTCACGGGAGCCTCGTCGGATCGCCCCGGCGCGTTCGAGCGCGCGCACGGCGGCACGCTGTTCCTCGACGAGATCGGCGAGCTCGAGCTCGACCTGCAGCCGAAGCTGCTGCGCGTGCTCGAGACGGGGCGATTCCGCCCCGTCGGCGGCAACCACCAGGTGACGGTCGATGTGCGCGTCGTCGCGGCGTCGCTGCGCGACTTGGCCGAGGAGGTGCGCCAGGGGCGCTTTCGCCAGGACCTCTTTTACCGCCTGAGCGTGGTGCGCCTCGAGGTGCCGCCCCTGCGCGCGCGCATCGAGGACATCCCCCTGCTTTGCAAGCTGTTCTGCAGGGAGCTCGACGCGCCCCCGCTCGCTCCCGAGGACCTCGAGGCCCTGCGCCAGTACACCTGGCCCGGCAACGTGCGGCAGCTCAAGAACGTGCTCGAGCGCGCGAGCGCCCTGGCGCGCGGCGGCGCGCTGCGCATCCGTTCCGAGGACCTCGAGGAGTCGGCGGCGCAGCTCTCGCCCACGCAGCTCCTGCAGCTGCCGTACGACGAGGCCAAGGCGCGAATGCTCGAGCGTTTCACCCGCGAGTACATCGACGCGCTCCTGCTGAGGCACCGCGGGGACGCCCGGCACGCGGCGCGCGAGGCCGGCGTGGGCCGCGAGTGGATCGTCGCCCTGGCCCGACGCCACGGCGTCGCGGTGCGCGAGTAGCGCGCGTGGCCTCGCCGAGGAGCCTTTCGCGACGGGGCTTTCTGGCGGGCGCGGCCGTGCTCGCGGGCGCAGCGTGCACGCGTGAGCGGGTGACTGCGCGCGACGCGGCGCCTCCGAGGCGCAGGCCACCCGACGAATCGCAGGGACCGCTCACGCTCACGCCCGAGCTGCGACAGACGCTGGTGGCTGCGTGCGCGCGCATCCTGCCGAGCGACGACGGACCCGGCGCGACCGAGGCGAACGTGGCCGAGTACGTGGCGCGGCAGCTCGAGGACAGGCGCATCGGCAGGAACCGCCAGCTCGTCCTGCGCGGGCTCATCGAGCTCGACGCCGAGGCCGACCGTCGGGGCCAGCCGTCCTACGCCGAGCTCGCGCCGTCGGCGCAGGACGAGGTGATGGCGCTCGCGGCCGCGGGGCACCTCAGGCTCGGCAAGGTGCCGTCGGACGGCTTCGTGCGCGCGCTCGTGGTGCTCGTGCTGGAGGGCTTCCTCGGCGATCCCAGCTACGGCGGCAACCAGGGGCTGGCCGGCTGGCACGCCATCGACTACGCGGCGATCACGCCTGCACACCCTGGACAGGGGGGCACCGCGCATGCCCACCGAGAGTGACGCGGTCATCGTCGGCTCGGGCGCCGGCGCGGCGCCGGTCGCGTGGGCCCTGACGCGCGCGGGCCTGCGCGTCACGATGCTGGAGAAGGGCCCGCACCTGTCCGCGAAGGACTTCGTGCACGACGAGATCGGCACCTGCCGTCGCGACTTCTGGGTGCCGATGCCGGCCGACGATCCGCACGTGGTCGTGCGCGCGGGCCAGCCGCCGCGCGCCACCAACGAGGGCTGGATCGCGCAGTGCGTGGGCGGCGGCACCGTCCACATGAGCGGCTTCTTCTTCCGCATGCACCCCGACGATCTGCGGCAGGCGAGCGTGCGCGGTCGCATCGAGGGCGCCGACGTCGCCGACTGGCCGATCTCGTACGGCGAGCTCGAGCCCTTCTACGACGAGGTCGAGCAGATCATCGGCCTCTCCGCTGGGGGCGAGAACCCCTTCGAGCCGCGTCGCCGGAAGCCCCCGCCGAATCCGCCGGTGCTGGTGCACCCGGCCGCCGAGCTGCTGGCCGGCGCGGCGCGGGGCCTCGGCTGGCACCCGTTCCAGACCTGCCGCGCAGTGCTGTCGCGCCCGCATCGGGGCCGCCCTGCCTGCGTCTACTGCGCGTTTTGCGCCAGCTACGGCTGCGAGCACGACGCCAAGAGCGACGTGCGCGTGACCTTCCTCGCCGAGGCGCAGGCGACCGGCAAGCTCGACCTGCGCGCGGGCTGCCACGTGCACGAGGTGGAGACGGGCGCGGACGGCAAGGCGACGGGCGTCGTCTACCGCGACGACAAGGGCGCGCTCGCGCGTGCCGGCGGCCGTGTGGTGGTGCTCGCCTGCAGCGCCATCGAGACCGCCCGGCTCTTGCTGCTCTCGAAGTCGGGCCGCTTCCCGCATGGGCTCGCCAACGGCTCGGGCCTGGTCGGCAAGCACCTCATGTTCTCGACGTTTTCTGGCGCGCGCGCGAGCTACCCGCGCGGGCACGCGTCCTTCGGCGAGGACATGCGCGCCCACCCGTTCCTAGACCTGGCGCTGCAGGACTTCTACGCACCCAAGGACGGCCCCAAGGCCGGCACGATCCTGTTCCTCCTGCCGCACCCGAACCCCATCCACCACGCCGAGCGGCTCGCGGTGGGTCAGGGCACGAGCATCGTGCTCGGCAGCGCGCTCAAGAAGCGCCTCAAGACCTTCTTCGTCGAGACGCGCTCGCTCGAGGTCGAGACCTTCGGCGAGTACCTGCCGACCGCCGGCAGCTTCGTCGATCTCGACGAGCGGGCGAAGGACCGCCACGGCCTGCCAGCGGCCCGCATCCACGTCGCCCACCACGAGCACGACTTTTCGGCATCGAAGCTGCTGCAGGACCGCGCCGTGGCGATGCTCGAAGCCACGAGCCCGCTCGGCGTCGAGCGCGAGCGCTCCGGCGGCGAGTCGATGGTCCTGCAGATGGGGACCTGCCGCATGGGCAAGAAGGCCTCGAGCTCGGTGCTCGATGCCAGTGGCCGCGCCCACGAGGTCCGAAACCTCTACGTCAGCGACGCCTCGAGCTTTCCGTCGTCCTCCGGCGTGCCGATCACGCTCACGATCCTGGCGAATGCGCTTCGCGTCGGCCGCACAGTGATCGATCGCTTCAAGCGCCGCGAGCACTGAGATGACCAACTCGGGTAGTCAACCACCGGACAGGGCGGACTCGGCGCGGCGGAAGGTGCAGCCGGCGACCGCGCAGCGCTCGCATTGCGGCTCGGGCCTGCAGATGCCGTCGGCGAACCAGCGCACCGTGAGGTCGAGCAGCGCGGGCGCGTCGCCCACCTCGCGCGCGAGCGCGGCCCAGACGTCGCGGACATCGGCCGGCGTCGGCGGCGGTGTACGCCGGACCCAGGCGAGCCGCTGGGCCACGCGGGACAGGGCCGCGTCGGGCGCGATCGTCCCGAGGCCGAGGTAGCGCAAGAACAGCACCGCCGCGCGCGCCTCGAGCCGATCGAAGGCGGCGGTGAGGGCGCCCACCGGATCGGGTTGCGCGCGGAGCCACCCGAGTAAGCGACCCGGCTGCGCGTCGAGCTCGAGGAAGCGCCGCGCGTTGTCGAACAGCACCCGCGCGCGGAGCGGAGAGGGCATCACCCGCCGCGCGGCCTCGACCGCCTCGGGACCCAGCTGGCCCATGCGCGCGGGGTCGTAGTCGGCGAGCGCCCCGCGCATGCGCAGGAGCAGCGACGCGCCACCCTCGATGCGGGCGTCCGCGTCGAGCATCGCCGCCACGAGCAGGGCGTGCACGTCGGCGGGGGCGAGCGTCTCGGGCGACAGGTGTGCCGTGGCGCGCCGCTCTCCGTAGACGCGCGGGTCTGCCACGGCGAGCGTGTGGAGCATCGCGCGCCAGGCCCGGGCTCGCGGGCTCTCGTCGTCCGGGCCCACGAAGTCCGCCGCCGCCGGCAGGGCCTCGAGCTCCTCGGGCACCGCCACGTCGTGCTCCGAGGCGCCCGCGGCGCCGGCCTCCTCGTGCACGCCGAGGTCGAGGAAGAACACCCGGGCCCGGTCGACCGCCGGCCTGGCCCGCAGGGTGGCCGGGCGCCAGGCCCGTGCTTCGGGGTGAAACGCCAGAACTCGTGCGCCGATGGGCAGGTCGGTCATGGTGGGAAATGTACACGTCTCACAAGCGCGTCACGCGGGATCCGGGAGCCCGCCGATGCGTCCAAGGGGCATGCGTACCCTCCTTCTGCCCACGCTTCTCGCGACCCTGACCCTGGTCCCGACCGCCGCGCGCGCCGAAGACGGCCCGAGCACGCCGGCCATGCGCCGCGCCAACGAGGCGGCGGCGACGCTGGTCAAGGAGCGCCTGCGCCGCGAGAACCCCGACGCCGCGCGGGCGCTGGCCTGGGTGGGGCAGCACGACCTCGTCGTGGTGCGCGGCGAGTACGACCACGTCGAGTCGATCCTGCGCGCCCTCGGGCTGCGCTTCCTGCTCGTCTCGCCCGGGCAGGTCAAGCACCTCGATCTCACGGCGAAGCAGCTCGTGATCGTCAACTGCCCAGGGACCATCGACGGAGGCGGCCGCGAGCGGCTCGCCCGCTTCGTGCGCGCGGGCGGCGTCCTCTACACGACCGACTGGGCCCTCAAGAACGTCGTCCAGCGGGCCTTTCCGCACACGATCGCGTGGAACGGCGTGTCGACCACGGACGACGTCGTCGGCGTCCAGGTCGCGCGCAACGACGATCCCATGATGAAGAACTTCGTCGTCGGCGGCACGCGGCCCAGGTGGTGGCTCGAGGGCTCGAGCTATCCGATCAAGATCCTCGATTCCCAGCGCGTCGAGGTGCTGGTCTCGTCGCAGCAGATGCGCAGCAAGTACGGCACGTCGCCGATCGCGGTCACGTTTCCGGTCGAGGACGGCCGCGTCTTCCACGTGGTCAGCCACTTCTACCTGCAGCGAAACCAGGGCGGCCGCGCGGTCGCCGCCAAGAAGGTGCTCGACGGCGTACAGGTGTCGGCGCCGGCCAAGGCCGCGCTCGAGAAGCAGATGGCGGGCCTGTCCGCAGACGACGTGGGTGCCGCCTACGCGATGCAGCAGATGACGGCCAATCTGGTCCTCGGTAAGCAGAGGCAGAACGTCGAGCTCGATCGCGTCTACGGCCAGAAGGCCAAGCGCGCCGTCGCCCTCGAGGAGGAGCGTGCGCAGGGGCGCGGGGCGGGACAGAAGGCCGCGCGGCCGGCCCCGAGCGTCGCGGCAGGCGCGCAGCTCAAGGTGCTCGAGCGCAAGGCGGGCAAGGCCAAGGTGCGCGATCTGCGTGGCAACGAGGGCTGGGTCCCGGCTGACGCGATCTAGCCCGAACCGCAATGGCGCGCCGGTCCCTCGGGGGAACGGCTGAGTCGCATTGATCTGCACGGCGGTGTGATGCGCTGCACCGAGCGGTGCAACGCTCTTCGAGCCCCATCTTGTGTCTTCTGCTCGATTCAGGGGCTCGCGATGGTGCGGATGCGCTCGCCCTCGACCACGTACAGCCGCGGCGCGTCGACGCGCTCGCCGGCTTCGGAGAAGCGCATGAGGCCGAGCGCGCCCTGGTGGCCGCCGGCGACCAGGGCCTTTCGCACGTCGGCCGCGGTCTTCGCCCCGCGCTCGATCGCTCCGCGCACCGCGCGCACGGCATCCCAGGCCGCCGCCGCGAACGGCCCAGGGTCCTCGCCGTAGGCCTGGCGGTAGCGCCCGACCAGCTCGGCCTGTCGCTCGTCGGCGTCGTCGGCCCAGTAGCTCGCGCCCAGCACCGCGCCTTGCACGTATCGGCCCGCCGTCTGCAAGAGGCGCGGCGACAGGCCCTCCGCGGTCGACAGCAGCAGGATCGCGCGGCGCTTTTGGCCCGCGCTGTCGCCGCGCGGAGTCGACCAGAGGTCCGCCGCGGCCAGCGCGGGAGCGATGAGCTCGAGCTTGCTCGACGTGTCGCCCACGAACACCGCGTCGACCCCTCTCGACTTGAGGATGCGCGCCTGCTTGGTGAACGAGGTCTCCTTGGCGTCGTAGCGCAGGTCGACGGCGATCGTCACACCCTCGCTCCGGGCGGCGTCCACGAACGCATCGGCGACGCGCTTGCCGTAGGCTCCGGTCGACGCGAGGATCCCCACCTGGGCCACGCGGACGCGCCTGGCGTGCCCCGCCAGCGCGCGCGCGCGGGACGCGGGGCCATGCAGCAGGCGGAGCGCGTGCCCGGTGACGTCCTCGGTGATCGCCAGCGAGAGCACCGCCGTCCCCGATGCCTCCGCGGCCTGCACGGCGTGGGTCACCGCCCGGCGATCGATCGGTCCGACGATCGCGATCGCGCGCTCGCTTCCGACCAGCTCGCCGACCGCGGCCGTGACATCGACCGCCGCCGTCGCCGCGCGCGTGACCACCTGTGTCCGGGCGCGCTGCGGCTCGCCCACCGCACCAGCCGCGACGAGCGCGCCGCGGAGCGCCTGCTCGCCGAGCGCCTTGACCGCGCCCGCCTGCTCGAGCACCACGCCGACGATGTCGGGGCGGCCGCCGTGATCCGACGCGTCCGGCGCCGTTGGGGCGTCGTCGGCTGGCTGATAGCGCCTGGCCG
>JAHFDS010000525.1 GCA_023248855.1 Myxococcales bacterium | reverse complement strand
TCGCGAGGCATCGGCGCATGCGCGAGCAGACCCGCCGCGCCGAGGCCAAGCCCCACGAGGCCCGCGAGCGCCACCAGCGCGCCGGGTCCGAGCCACGCGAGCGGCCGGAGCAGCCGCTCGACAACTCGCGCCAACCCGGGCAGCTCGAGCGCGCCCCTGACCGTGCGCCGGGACGGTGCGGTCAAGCCGGCGGCCGCCATCGCGGCGGCGTCGCCGATGAGCAGCCCCGCAGCCGCCAGATCGCCCACCAGCGCGACCAGGAGCCCGAGCCCGGGCTTCCCCTGCCGCTCCGCGTGGACCCGGGCCACCTCGGCCAGGGACCGCTCGCCATCGAGCGCATCGACCAGCGCGAGATCGGCCGCGGAGAGCTCGACGTAGGCGCCCCGGCCAGGGTCGCAGAGCACCGCCCCACCCCCGTCGAGCGCTGCCCGCTCGACCCCCGGAGCCAGGGCGACGACCAGCCCTTCCAGCCACGCCATCACGCCAGCGTAACCCAATCGGGTTGACCCGCACTCGCCGCCAGCAGACGCTGTAGCGGTGGGGGGCGAGGAGCGGCGGATCCACGCGCGGATCGAGACGGATCTGCCGTGCGTGGTCCGGAACGAGGATGGCGCGTTCGAGGCGCGACTCCGCAATCTCTCGCGCGCAGGCGCGGCCATCGTCGGCCCCCCGAGCATCGGCAAGCTGGGTGACGCCATCGAGCTCGAGCTGGAGCTGCCCGGCTTTGCCGACCCCGTCGGGGTGCTGACGGAGATCATCCGCACCGAGGCGTGCCCGCCCAAGGTGCGGTTCGGCCTGCGCTTCGTGCTGGTCGAGCCGCGGCAGCGGGACCACCTCGGGCACTTCCTCGAGGCGCTGCTCGAGCGGCAGGGCGCCGGCTCGCGCGCGCACCCGCGCGTCTACCCCCACCTCGAGGTCGTGTGCACGACCGCGGCGCAGACGCGCGCGATGATGAACAACGTCTCGCGGGGCGGCCTCGCGCTCGAGTGCGACGTGCCGCTCGTGCTCGACGAGCCGGTCACCGTGGGTGTCCACCTCGGCGACGACGCGGCCGGGCTCGAGCTACGCGGGCACGTCGTCCACGTGCGGTCGATCGGCGAGCGCCGCTATCACGCCGGCATCCGCTTCTCGCCGCTGTCAGGCAGCGAGGAAGCCTCGCTGCGGGACCTCATGGCCGCGCTCCTGGCCGGCAAGCACTGACACGCCTGGGTTCGGTGTCCACGAATCGTCGGAACAGGAGGCAGGAGACGGGCAACAGGAAACCGGCAACGGGCAAGTTCCGGACCCGTCCGAGAGGCCCACCGAGGGCGCAGTCGGTTTCCAGAAGATGCCCGTTGCCGGTTGCCAGTCTCCTGTTTCCTGTCTCCTGTTCCGTGGTCGCGTCCTTCAACGTGGACACCGAATCCCAGACGCACGCCGCCGACGTTGACCTCCGGAGCGCTCCGCGCTATGGCCCCGCCACCATGCAGGTCATCCGCATCGCCGAGGCGCTCTCCGGAGAGGTCCCCGTCGGCAGCGAGGTCGAGGTGCGCGGCTGGGTGCGCACGCGCCGCGACTCCAAAGCCGGCATCTCCTTCCTCCACCTGTCGGACGGCTCGTGCTTCGCGCCGCTTCAGATCGTCGCGGGCGGCGAGCTCGCGAACTACGAGACCGACGTCAAGCGGCTCGGCCCCGGCTGCGCCGTCACCGCGCGCGGCAAGCTGGTCGCCTCGCAGGGCAAGGGCCAGTCGGTCGAGCTCTTGCCGTCGTCGCTGACCGTGGTCGGCTGGGTGGACGATCCCGACCACTACCCGATGCAGCCCAAGAAGCACACGATGGAGTTCCTGCGCGAGGTGGCGCACCTGCGCGCTCGCACGAACGTCATCGGCGCCGTGACGCGCGTCCGCCACACGCTGGCGCAGGCGGTGCACCGCTTCTTCCACGCGCGCGGCTTCTTCTGGATCCACACGCCGATCATCACGGCGTCCGACTGCGAGGGCGCCGGCGCCATGTTCCGCGTGTCGACGCTCGACGCGTCCAACCCGCCGCGCAAGGAGGGCAAGGTCGACTTCGAGCAGGACTTCTTCGGCCGCGAGGCCTTCCTGACGGTCTCGGGACAGCTCAACGTGGAGACCTACTGCCTCGCGCTCTCCAAGGTCTACACGTTCGGGCCGACCTTCCGCGCGGAGAACTCCAACACACGCCGTCACCTGTCCGAGTTCTGGATGATCGAGCCGGAGATCGCCTTCGCGTCGCTCGAGGACGACGTCGCGCTGGCCGAGGACTTCTGCAAGGCCATCTTCCGCACGGTGCTCGACGAGCGCGCCGACGACCTCGCGTTCTTCGCCGAGCACGTCGACAAGGAGTGCGTCAAGCGCGTCGAGGGCCTGGTCGGCGCGAGCTTCGAGCGCATGGAGTACACGGAGGCGGTCCGCCGCCTCGAGAGCAGCGGCAAGAGGTTCGAGTTCCCGGTGAGCTGGGGCATGGACCTGCAGTCGGAGCACGAGCGCTACCTGACCGAGGAGCTGGTCAAGCGCCCGGTGGTGGTCGTGAACTACCCGCGCGACATCAAGGCCTTCTACATGCGCCAGAACGACGATGGCAAGACGGTCGCCGCGATGGACGTGCTCGCGCCCGGCATCGGCGAGATCATCGGCGGCAGCCAGCGTGAGGAGCGACTCGAGCGGCTGGACGCGCGGCTCGACGAGCTGAAGTTGCCCAAGGAAGGCTACTGGTGGTACCGCGACCTGCGCCGGTACGGCACGGTGCCGCACGCCGGCTTCGGGCTCGGCTTCGAGCGCGCCATCCAGTACCTGACGGGCGTCGAGAACATCCGCGACGTCATCCCGTTCCCGCGCGCGCCGCGCCAGGCCGAGTTCTGACTACTTCGCCAGCTCGCGCACCACGTCCGTCCAGCCGTCCTTGACCGCGCGCGTGCCGCCTTCGCCGGCGTGCTCGCCGATGATGTAGGTGCGGTCGGCCGGGATGCCGGCCGCGGCGTAGGCCGAGACGTCCGTGGAGGCGTTGCCGAACGCATACGCGAAGGCGAATCCGTGAGCGGCGAGCGCGGCCAGCGCGGCCCGCTTGTGCGCCCCCACGGACGCCTCGTGCGGCAGGATGTGGCGCTTCTGCTCCGCCAGGATGACGTGGCCGGGCGCGCACCCCTGCTGCTCGAGCCAGCGCCTCGTCACGTGCGCGAGCAGCGTCGGCCGGCCGGTCAGGTACACGACCGCGTGACCGCGATCCGCCATCGTCCGCGTGAGCTCGCACGCCGCTGGATAGGCCCGGGCCTGCATCCAGCGATCGGTCGCCTCCGCGAGGCGCCCGGCCCACGGTCGCTTGCGGTCGCGCAGGGCGTCCGAGGCGAGCTCGGGATCCGCCAGCGTGAGCGTGCCGTCGACGTCGAAGATCGCCAGGGAGGCCCTCCGTGGCAGGACGCGCAGCGTGCTCTGGGCGCGCGTGCCGTCGCCGGCGACCTCGATCACCAGGCGATAGCGCCCCTCGGCGATCCGGGGCAGCGGCAGCGCCACCCAGCCCTCGCCGTCGGTGCGCGACCTACCGAGCGACACCAGCCGCTTGCAGTCGTCCAGCCAGGCGCGCACGTCCTCGCGCTCGAGGTCCTTGCCCATCGGCCCGTAGCGCAGCTTCGCGCGCAGCTGCCCCGGGATCCCGAGCGGCACCAGCGCGTCGAGCGCGACGTGATCCGCGCCTGCCTTCGCCGCAAGCCGTGAGCGCAGGTGGCGAAAGCCCTCCCGCGCCGGCTCGGGCAGCGGCTGGCTCGCGCAGACTGCCGCCAGCGAGAGCACGAACCCGAGCACGCGCTACCGAACGGCGCTGATCCAGGCGTCGACCGCGGAAAGGCCGGTCGCGTCGACCACCTCGGTGCCGATTGGCGGCATCTGCTTCCACGTCATCGTCGCCGAGCTCCGGCCGCTCATGTGGATGTGCACCCCGCTCGTGGTGGGATCGCCCGGAGTGATCCGGTGCGTATCGCCCATGTAGACCATGCCAGGCACGACATTGACGGTCGTCCGGTAGGTGGGGGTCATCGCCACCGCGCCGAGCGTCGCAGTGGTAAGGCGCAGCTCCATGTCGACCAGCACATGCACAGCGCTCTTCGCGTTGTGGCAGCCGCCACAGTTCGCGTGCAGGTAGCCGAGGGCCGCCTGCGCGGTCGCGTCGCCGGGCAGCGGATACATCGCAGCGCCGTTGGCCGTCAGGCGCCCCTCGCGCTGCAGTACGCCGAGGTTGACCTCGCCGACGTCGTGCGCGAGCTGGATGGCAGTCAGCCCGAGCGCGCGGTCGGGCAGGCCGTTGTGGCACTGCAGGCACTTGAGCTGCGCCGGCACGTCGTGCGGCGTCCCCAGGGCGTCGACCACGCCGTCCGGCACCGCCATCGCGTCGGTCTGCGCGTCGTTCCAGAGGAACGCCATCATGAACCACGACGTCGCGTCGGCGCCGGTCTTGTAGAGCAGGCGCGTCTCCACGCGCTTGCCGTCGCGCGTGAACTCCTTCCACAGCTTGGTCCCGGCCGGGTACTTCCAGTAGTCCATGTCGGACGTGTCGATCTGCGAGCCGGGCGGCAGGTAGACCCAGCGCTTCTTGGTCGCGCCGTCGGACCACAGCGCGTAGCGCGGCTCGAAGGTGCGCACGCCGGGCGCGAGCCGCCCGCTCGGGACATCGTCGTAAAGGCCGGTCTGCGACAGCATCGTCGGCATGAGCGGACCGTCGGGCCTCGGCGGCGGCGCATCGGGCGGTCGCGCATCGGGTGGCCTCGGCGCATCGGCGGGCCGCGCATCGGGCCGCGCCGCATCCCCCCGCGGTCCGTCGGAAGGCCGGGGCCC
>JAHFDS010000524.1 GCA_023248855.1 Myxococcales bacterium | reverse complement strand
CTTGCGGCGTCGACGTGGCTCCGGATCATCGAACGCCGCGCGAGCGGGGTGAGCGAGCTTGGCACACAGGGCCTCGTCCTCGAGCCCGGCGTCGGGGAAGCGCGCGCGCAAGGTGTCCTCGCTGGCTGGCCTTGGGGCGCTGGCGCAATCGGCGAGCCATGCGGCGGCGCCAAGGAGGAGCGCGTGTCGCGTGGTGGAGATCCATCCGTGTAAGCGCATGTAATCGGCTCTCGCCCTGGGACGATCGGGTCGTGCCCGTGGCTCGGCGAGGACCGTAGCAGGCGCGGGGCGTCCCGTCGCGCCCGCCCGGGACGATCTGCCGCGCTCCTGCGCGCGCGATCACGCAAGCCCACGGATGCGCACGAACGCGCGGTCGGCACGGCGGCTGCTCAAGCAATCGGTGCGGGGCTGTTGGCCCCGAAAGGAGCTTCACCATGAAGACCACGCTCATTGCCTCGCTGCTCGGATTCGGCCTCTCTCTCGCGACGCCCGCGTTCGCCGAGGACAAGCCTGCGGACGCGCCCAAGACGGAAGAGAAGGCGGCCGCGCCGGCCAAGAAGACGAGGACGAAGAAGGCGCCGAAGACCGCGAAGGGCCCGAAGGCGGAGAAGACCCCAAAGGCGGAGAAGACCCCAAAGGCGGAGAAGACCGAGAAGGCACCCAAGGCCGAGAAGGCCGAGAAGGCGGAGTAGGGCCCCGAGGGCCTGGAGACGGCCGGCGAGCTTGCCGAGGTAAGCCTCGCGCTCCGCGGCCGTCTCCTCGGTCATCCCACACCACGAAACAACCAAGGCCTGGCGCCCACAAGCTCGCCCTTGCGCATTCTTGTTTCGAGATTTATAGAAATAGCATGGCCTCGCGCCTGGAACAGCACGCCGCGCAGCTGGCTGCCCTGGGGCACCCGGTGCGTCTCGCGATCATCCGCCACGTGGTGCAGGGGGGACCGGACGGTACGGCGGCGGGGGACCTGCAGGCGAAGCTGGACATCCCCGCGTCGACGCTGAGCCACCACCTCGAGCGGCTCGCCTCGGCGGGCCTCGTGTCGTCGCGTCGTGACGGCACCTTCCTCTTCTACTCGCCGGAATTCGCAGCCCTGCGCCAGCTCACCGGATACCTGTGGGAAGACTGCTGCAAGCGCGGCAAGGGCTGCTGCTGAACCATGACCAGGAAAGGAGCGCATCGATGAACGTCCTCAAGCCCCATGTCTCGCTCAACGTGTCCAGCATCGAGGCCTCGGTGGCCTTCTACGAGAAGGCCTTCGGCGTGGCCGCCACCAAGCGCCGCCCCGGATACGCGAAGTTCGATCTCGAAACGCCATCCTTGAACCTCACCATGCAGGAGGCCCCGCGGACGGGCGTGAACGCGTCGCACTTCGGCGTGCAAGTCGCGTCGGCCGACGACGTGATCGAGGCCCGGCGTCGCTTCGAGGCGGCCGGTCTGCCGGCGCGAAGCGAGGACGACACGACCTGCTGCTACGCGGTCCAGGACAAGGTGTGGATCGAGGATCCGGACGGCAACGCGTGGGAGGTGTTCGTGGTCAAGGCCGACGCCGACCGGATGCACCGCGACCCGACCATGACGACCTGCTGCGTGCCCGAGAGCGCCCCCGTCGCCCCCGGAGCACGAGCCGCGAAGTGCTGCTGAGGAAGCTGGTCGCAGAGGCGATCGGTACGGCGCTCTTGCTCGCGGCCGTGGTGGGCTCGGGCGTGATGGCCGAGCGGCTGGCGGGCGGCAACGTCGCCATTGCGCTGCTCGCCAACACGCTCGCGACCGGCGCCGCCCTTTGCGCCCTCCTCCTGACCTTCGGGCCGATCTCCGGCGCGCAGCTCAATCCCGCCGTCACCATCGCCGCGGCGTGGCAGGGCGGCATGCCGTGGCGCGAGGTTCCGGGCTACCTCGGGGCGCAGCTCGGCGGCGCGGTGGCAGGCGTGCTGACGGCACACGGCATGTTCGGCGAGCCGGCGCTGTCGCTGTCGCGGCACGAGCGATCGGGCGGCGGGCAGTGGCTGAGCGAGCTCGTCGCGACGTTCGGCCTCGTCGCGGTCATCCACGGCACCGCGCGCACGCGGCCATCGATGACGCCGTTCGCGGTCGCGGCCTACATCACGTCGGCCTACTGGTTCACCGCCTCCACGTCGTTCGCCAATCCGGCGGTCACTCTGGCGCGGTCGCTGTCGGACACGTTCTCGGGGATTCGCCCCTCGGACGTCGGTCCGTTCGTGCTCGCCCAGCTGCTCGGTGCGGCCCTGGCCGCGTCGTTGTTCCGCTGGCTGGCGCCGCCGACCAAGGGGGGATGCTGATGCAGACGGTCCTGTTTGCGTGCATCCACAACGCTGGCCGATCGCAGATGGCGGCGGCTTTCTTTCGCGCCCTTTCGGACCCGACGCGGGCCACGGCCGAATCGGCCGGCACCGAGCCCGGGCCGCGCGTTCATCCGGAGGTTGTCGTGGCCATGCGCGAGGTGGGTCTTGACCTCGACGGCGTCCGGCCGCAGCGGCTCACCGACGCGCTCGCGGCCAGGGTCGATCTGCTGGTGACGATGGGTTGCGGGCAGGCGTGTCCGGCGATCCCCGTGGCGCGCCGGATCGACTGGCCGCTCGCGGATCCGAGGGGTAAGCCCCTCGAGGAGGTGCGGCGGATCCGCGACGAGATCCAGGTGCGCGTGGCTGCGCTGATCGTGGAGCGCGGCTGGCGGTCCGGTGGGGTCTAACCTTAGTCGCATTGATCCGGCGCCATCCGAAGTCGGTCCCGGTCCCGCTCCCGGTCCCGATCCGAGTCGGTATTCGAGCTGGCTCAGCCGCTTGCGGTCGAGGAGCCGGACGCTCGGGACCGGGAAGGGGACCGGGACCGGGACCCTCCCAGAGCGCTGGCGCGGGGTCTACGCGTTTCTGTCTAGAGGCCTTCGGTGCGCAGGAAGGCGATGACGCCGCGGTAGAAGGCGAGGTGATCGAACGCGGTGCCACCGATGCTGCCGGGGCTCGTGCCGAGCGGCTGGCCGACCTCGTCGAGGTGGTCGGCCGGGATACAGCCGAGGAAGCGGCCCCATCGAGCGCTCCTGACCGTGACGAGATCGTCGTTGGGCGCGGGGGAATCCGTGGTGCCCTCGGCCCGGCCCAGCACGACGCCGAGCGGCGCGACGATCGGGTTCGCCGCGTCGACCGTGGCGGCCCATGGGCGCAGGAACTCTGGCGCCTTGCCGTCGGCGACGCACTCGGGGCCGTCGCCTGGGGCCAGGTTCGAGCGACCCGCGACCGAGTAGTAGCGCACGTCGGGCAGATCGGGCGTGGCACGCGCAAAGGCTGCGGCTCCGGTGCGGGTCATGGTGGCGATGGCGTCCTTCTCCTGCGAGGAGGGCGCTCCCCAGATGGTCACGCCCAGGAGGTCGAGCGCCCGCGCCACCAGGTCGGGGCCCAGCGCGCCGGTGTCGTTCATGACCAGGTCGGCGATCGCCGAGCCACGATGCGGCGTCGAGACGGTGAAGACGGCCGCGACACGCCCCGGTCGCAGATGCGCGAGCGCCCGCGCGTCGAGGCCCCCTTGAGAATGCGCGACGACGATCACCTTGTCCGCGTGGCTCCGCTCGAGGACAGCGTCCAGCTGGGGCAGCAGCTGGCGCGCGCGCAAGTCGGGCGGATCGAACGGCGTGGCCTGCGTCGCCGTCACGTCCACGCCCTCGGCCCGCAGCGTCTCCTCGACGCGGTGGAAGTACTCGATCGGCCCGAGCTGGTGGAAGCCGCCGAAGCCGTGGACCAGCACGACCGGGTAGGGCGGCCCCTTGCCGCGCGGTGGGATCTCGGTCGTCGGGGCCGGTCGGGCAACACCGCCCGTGGCTTCGCCACCGGTCGGACCGGGTGGTAGCGGCGGCTCGTCTGGACCCACACGCGTGGGCAAGCCATCCGAGCAGCCGCTCGCTCCAACGGTCCATGATGTGAAGGCGATCGCGCACGCGAAAGCACGCGTGCGCTTGCGGCCTCCGGTCCTCTCGACCTGAGACTGTTGCATGCCGGCCCCCCTCCCAAGGGGTGTCGAGCCTACCTCGAACTACCTTGGTCGGGCCAGGAATCGTCGGACCACTTTGCGCGTGGGCGACATGGCAGGATGGTCGATTCCATGTCATCGGCGGCTGGCCTGGCCCGTTGGCCCTTCATGACCCCCAAAAGGAGCGCATGATGCCGACCACCACTCAACCCCACATGGCTTCGGAGACCGGCGCCCGCCTCGTCAGCGTGGACGGGCGCGCCCTGCCGCTCGTGGATGCCGCGCTCGCGGTGGACGCGCGAGCCGGCCAGGCGCGCGTGGTGCTGCGCCAGCGCTTCGCGAACCCGCACGAAGAGCCGCTCCACGTGACGTACCTCTTGCCGCTGCCGGCGGACGGCGCGGTCAGTGGCTTCGAGTTCCGGCTGGGCGAAAGGCGCGTGGTCGGCGAGGTGGACGCTCGCGCTGCGGCTCGCGCACGCTTCGAGGCCGCGCTCGTCGAGGGGCGCAGCGCGGCGCTGGTCGAGCAGGAGCGCTCGAGCGTGTTCACGCAGGAGATCGGCAACGTGCCACCCGGCGCGGAGATCACGTGCGAGATCGCGATCGATCAGCCGCTCCGCTGGCGTGCAGAGGGCGGCTGGGAGTGGCGCTTCCCCACCACCGTGGCGCCACGCTTCCTCGGCGCCGAGGGTCGGGTGCCGGATGCGGTGCGCGTCTCGCCCGAGGTGGCGGACTCGCCGATGGGACCGCGGCTGCGGCTCGAGCTCTGCGTGCGTGAAGTGGTCACCGCGCCGCCCCGCTCGCCGTCGCATGCGCTCACCACGCGCGCGCTCGAGGGCACGGCGCACGCGATCACGCTGGC
>JAHFDS010000126.1 GCA_023248855.1 Myxococcales bacterium | reverse complement strand
TCCCAGGTCGACCAGGAGGTCGAAAGCATGAATGGGCGCCCAGCCTTCGCCCGGGGTGCTGGCCCGAAGCAGCCATCGATCGCCGAAGAGGTCGAGGAGGGGTGGGACGACCGCACTCCCATTGGTCAAGAGCAGCTCGCGCAAGCCTCTCGGGAACGGCCGATTGCCGAGGAACTGGACCACATAGGCGGCGACGCCGTCTCCCCCGTGTTCCAGCTCCGCGGAACGACGCCTGAGGGCATCCAGCCCAGCCAGCAGAACGGGATCAGCGACTCGAGGACGCGGACGGTGCGAGGCGGCTGGTGAACTCATGGCGCGATGAGCACACCACGCCCATCTGACACCCGTTCGCCCGCACCGTGGCTCACACCCCCAGCTCCCGCCGCAGCCCTCCGAAGTCGTACCGGTCCCGGGCCGGCAGCCGGCCCTCGTGGCCCTCCATCGTCGCGAGCAGGCGGTCGACCGCGCGCCGGCCGTCCTTGGTCGCGACGGCCTGCCGCGGCGTCTTGCCGCCGAGGGCCGGGACCGGCTCGTCGGCCCACGCGGCGTAGTGCTGGGCCTTGAACGCCCGGACGATCTCGCTCGCCTCCTTGGATTCCACCGCCGGCCGGCTGGGCGCGGGCCCACCCTGCCGCTTCATCCGCTCCATCGTGGCAGCCAGGTCCTCATGGGTGCGCGCGCGGAAGCGCACGAGCCCGCCGAGCGCCTTCTCGACGCGGGCGCGCAGCCGGTCGGCGCGCAAGATCGAGTTGGTCTCGACGACCAGCTCGTCGGCGCCGAGCGTCATGCGGCCGATCACGGTGATCTCCCAGCGCGCGTGCTGCGCGTTGCCGGCCTTGGTGACGACGAACACGCGCCGGCCTTGGTCGTCACGATCGTCCTCGTCCGCGCCGTCGATGTCGGCGAGGCGCCGGGCGACCTCCTCCGCGGCGGGGGACGTGACCGAGAAATGGTCACGCGTGATCAGGAGGTCCTCGCCGTCGGTGTTGCAGAGCTTCGGCGCCGGCTGGTGGTGCAACGCCTGCGCGGTCTCGATCCAGGTCCGGATGAGGAGCTGCTCGATCTTCTCCTCCCGCAGCCGCTCGACCGGGACGGCCTCCTTGAGGCGCAGCTTCTTGCGGACAATTGCGATCACCTTGTCGCACCACTCGGGCGGCAGGACGTGCGCGTAGCTTCCCGCGAGCACGGAGACGCCGCCCCAGTCGACGACGCGCGCGAGGAGCGACATGCGCAGGCTTGCGCTGCGGCTCGCGCTCACGTCCTGGACGAAGCGCTCCTCGCCGGTCAGGAGGTCGCGCAGGCGCAAGCCGACGTCGGGCTTCACCTCGATCACCTCCCACACCGAGATCCATGCCTTCCGCTGCGCCTCGAGCCAGGCCAGCTCGTCAGCGCGCAGGTCTGCGCCGCGTGCGGCCAGGAAGTGCTCCACGAGCGGGCGGCCCTCGATGCGCTGGTGGTATCCGAGGTAGGCGGTGAGGAACGGGAAGAAG
This sequence comes from Myxococcales bacterium, assembly GCA_023248855.1. Taxonomy (GTDB): domain Bacteria; phylum Myxococcota_A; class Polyangia; order JAHFDS01; family JAHFDS01; genus JAHFDS01. Next base: position 17,993 of record JAHFDS010000126.1, on the reverse strand, counting down.
ATCTCCTCCGGCTGCTCCAGGTCGAACAGCTCCCCGATCCCCTTCGAGGCGCGCTTGCCGAAGCGCGAGCCGGCGAAGGTGGCCAGCTCGTCCGTCAGCCGCCTGTCGATCAGGATCGTCGCCTGGGCCTGATTGGCAGCATTCGCCTCGGCCGCCATGCAGCACTTCTTGCTCTTCTTGCCGCTGCCGCAGGGGCAGGGGTCGTTGCGTCCAACCTTCATGCGCGTGGTCCTGCGTGGTGGCCTCGGGCCTTCGCCGCGCGGCGGTGGCTCCGCGCATCGACGACCTCTGCCACCCGGTTGCGGATCTCATCCGCACCACCAGGCTCCCCGACCTCCCGCTCGATCTTGTCGGCGAGAGCCAGCGCACGGCGGGCGTCGCCGGCCTCGGCGAGCGCGAGGCCGAGGTTGTGCCGGGCGCGGATCCAGGGGCGGGTGGACAGCTCGAGCCAGTAGTGCTGCTTCGCCAGGCGCTTGCCGAAGAGCGTCCGGCCGATCTCCGCCGCTCGCTCGAAGTGGCCGGCGGCGGTGGCCCAGTCCCGCCGGTCGAACGCGATGAGGCCGAGGTAGTTGTGGCCGTCGGCGTACCGGGGATACGCCTCGACGAGCAGCGCCAGGATGCCCGCGAGGCGCTCGTGCTCGCCGCTCTCGTACTGACCAGCGATGATCTCCTCGAGGTCGCCGGTCGGCTGGCCATCCTCCCTGGGAACACGATCCCAGGAGGGCGGCCGGACCGAGTGCTCGGTGCGGTCGAGCAGCTTGAGCTGCGTCGTCACCAGCTCTGCGAGGAACTCGAGCCCGACGCGGTTCTCAGCCAGCGCCTCCCGCGCGACGCGGAAGGCCTGCGGGCTGCTGCCGGCGACCTCGCGTACGCATCCCACGAGGGCGCCGCGAAGCCGGTCCTTGTAGCGCGCCTCGCGGGCGCCGTGGTCATCGGGAAGGATGTGCATGTGTTGGTGGATGGTCTCGGCGATCTTGGCCCAGTCGAACCTGATGCCCGGGTGATCAAGCTCGAGCTCGGCGCGGAGAATCGGCTCGACGGTGGCTCGACGGCCGGCGGCCGCGACGGCCGCCTCCGCCTCGGTGCGCGAGTACCAGGTGTGGAGGATCTGCTGCTCGACCTGCTTGGTCTCGGGATGCCGGGCCCCGTGCACAAGAACGAGCTGGCTCCCGCGGATGCGGACGTATGGCATGAGGCAACGATGCCAGAGCGACCGATGTTGTGTCAACAATATACTTTACACACAACCACCGGTAGCCGCTCTTGGGATCTACTCCGCCGCCGACAGTGTTCCCGTCGGGAGACGTTTCTCCACGAAGCCGGAGCCGTCGGCAGGATCGGCGAAGAACGAAACCGTCCAGGTTCTACGCACGCTCGCCGCAAGGACACGCTCCTTCAGCATCGACCAGCTACTCCCTGGATCGGCCTCCCTAACGAGGCCCAGGAGCACCCCAACAGGCGCTCGTTCGGCGAAAAGAATGAATCACCGTCTCCCCGCTCCAGTTCCAACAGATCGTTGCCGGCTCAAACGATTCCGCCGACAGGACCTCTCGGAGCCCCGGAAACGGATCGAGCAAGTCCATCGTGAGGGCGTCCCTGCGAGCGTCACTCCTCGGGACATCATCCGTCTCCGCCTGAACCGAGCGCCGGCTGACCGCCGGGGCCGCCAAGACGCTGCGCCTCAATCTCCTCCTCAATGAGGCGCGCAGAGGGCGATGACGACGTCCGCGATCATGGCCTTGTCGAAGCTCTCGGACAGATCCTCGAGGCCGACCACTTCCTTCTTGAGCGCGGAGCGGTTGGCCTGCGTGGCGGTCCAGACCGGGCAATCGAGCTCCACCGCCAGGCCGCGGATCTGCTCGAAGGTGGTCGCGAGCTCGTGCCGGCGCTCGTTGTAGCGGGCCTCGGGCTTGAGGAGGTCGCCGTAGTCGAGGACGACGAGGTCAGGGCGAAAGCCGGTCGCCGCGAGCTGCTCGAGGTGCGCGTGGATCATCTGCACGGTCGCGGCGTGCGGTGGCCATTGCTTGATGATGAGCGCGTCGCCGAAGGTCTCGTGGAGGCGCGAGAGCTTGAGCGCAACGTCCTCGGCGTGCTCCTCGAGCTCGCTCATGCGGAGCCCGGTCCAGCCGGCATCCGCGCGCGCGGCCACCGCGGTGGCGGACATCTCGAGCGTGTAGAAGACAACGCGGGCGCCGCTCACGAGCGCCCGACGCGCAAATGACAGGAGCGCGATGCTCTTGCCGCGGTTCGTGGGTGCGAGGACCAGGCCCATCTCGCCGGCGGACAGGCCCCCGCGGAAGAGCAGCGCATCGAGCTCGGCGACCCCGGTCGGAAAGACGCGGCGCAGCGAGTCGTCGTGCGTGCCCATGAGGCGCGCGCGGGCATCGCGGAAGTAGTGCAGGCCGAGGTCGAGATCGCGCAGGCCCGAGTCGAGCGCCTTGGACAGGAGGCGCCGGATCTCGTGCCAGTTGCCCTTGGGCATCAGGGTCAGGGACGTGTCGAGCGCCTTACGCAGGCTCTGGAAGACGATGAAGTCCGAGACCTGTTCGAGCACGTACGCGCGCTCGCCCGGCAGCGCCTCGGTCTCGAGGCCTGCGATGAGGTCCACGTGGCCGGGGATGTCGTCGCGGCCGAGGTCGCCCTCGTCCACCGCGCGCCGCAGACGCTCGAGCAAGATCGGCATCGTCAGCGGGCCGCCGTAGTCCTCGAGGTGGTCGCGCATCGACTGGTAGACGAAGGCGCACGCCGGGACGTCGAAGTGGTCGGGGCGGAGCCCATGCACGACCCGCGAGAGCGCGATCGCGTCCTGGAACAGGACGCGCGCGATGAGCGCCTGGAAGCGCGCGTCGAACCCGAGCGTGGGCGCGCTCACCGCAGGCCTCCTTCGCGAGCGCGTGCCTGGCAGGCCCGGAGCGCGGCGATGTCGGGGCCGGGGTTGCGCGCGAAGTGCCCGCTGGCACGGAGCGCCGTCCACGCCGGCTGGGTGCGGAGCCAGGCGGGATCGAACACCCCGGCGTCTGGGCCACCGAGCGCGGCGAGGATCTCTTCGGGCGTTGCGGCCCAGCGAGCGCAGAGATCGCGCAGGTAGCGCTCCTGCACCGCAAAGCGCTCGGGGCGTCGGATCGGCTCGATGGCGCCCGCAGCGAGCACGGCGCCTTCGGGTGCCTTGGCCTGGGCCTGGCGCCAGGCCGCGACCCGTTCGGCGGCGCCGAAGCCGGCTCTCCGGTGGAGGAAGCGCACCTGTGGGTGCCGACCGCGCAGGCGCTGCTCGACCCAGAAGTGCGCCTCGACGTAGTCGTCGTAGGGCACCCCGAGCTCATCGGCGAGCTCGGCCGAGAGGACATGGTGGACGAAGTTGGGGTCGTCCGGGGATGGGCCGCCCCGGCCGAAGGCGCCCGCGGGGTACGATTTGCGCAGGAACCGCCGGAGCTTGCGGTGGTAGGCCCACGCGAAGGTGATTCCGCGGGCGATCTGCTCGGCCGTGTACGTCCGCATGCAAATCCTGTCGAATCGCTAGCGGCTACCCCAACGCTGATGGGCCAGGCACTAGGAAATCGAGCCGGAGGTATGGACCCTCGCGAAATCCAGAACACGCTGTCTGCTCTCGGCTACGACGTCGGCACTGTGGATGGCGCCCTCGGCCCGCGGACCCGGGGCGCCGTGCAGCGCTTCCAGGGCGACCTCGGGCTACCCGTGGACGGTCAAGTCGGCGGGCGGACCGAGCCTGCGCTTCGAGCACTCGAGAGCCAGCGCCGACAGGTCTGCCTGCCGCCGAGCTTCGGGCACCTGAGCCGGTTTCGGCTGACCCAGTACGTGATCGCCGAGGAGCCGGCCGGGGGCAGCGCCACGGTGCCGGTGCTCGGCGCGAGCGGCGCCGTCCTCGCGCGCGTGGACCCGAGCTTCTTCTGCGACCTGGCCCTCCAGGGCACGGGCAAGCTCCGCGATGGGCGCCTGCTCAACGTGACCGGCCAGTACGTCGACGTGCGCGGGCGCGGCGAGTACTCGGCCGTGCTCGCCGCCGCGAGGCGCCTCCTGCCGAACAAGATCGCCTACGCCGGCATCCGCACGAGCGGCGACGTCGTCACTCAGGCTCTCGCGTTCTCGGTAGTGCCGCCCGAGCGCGCGGGCAAGGGCTGGACCGTCCAGCGTGGCATCCCGCTCGACCCGTTCCGTACCCTGGCCGCGGACCTCGGCGCCTACGCGACCTCCGACCCGCGCTACCGCGGACGCGGTGGTCTGGTCCCTGCCGGCACGCGGGTCCTCATCCTCGAGCTCGCGGGGCGACAGCTCCCCGACGGCACCACCCACGACGGTTGGTGCGTCGTGGCGGACACCGGCGGCGCCATCTTCGGCGCGCACTTCGACGTGTTCGCCGGCACGCGCGCTCTCATGAAGCAGGTGCAGATGCCGCGCATCGGGCACGTCTGGTTCGAGGGGATCGAGGCGCGCTGCCCGAGGGACTACGACTACGGCACCTGAGCCTTACTTGAGCTCGTCGTAGCCGCCAAACTCCTGGCTGAGGCGAGTGAGCTCATCCAGGACGGCAGCGCGTTCGTAGGTGGCCTCAATCAGACCGTTCGTTGCGTACCAGCTCCAGATGGAAGCCGAGGGCAGTCGCGAGCTTGAGCACGGTGCTCAGCGTCGGGTTTGCGCGCCTCGTGGAGAACAGGCGCCTGACGATCTCGGGTCGAGCCGCGATCTGCCGCGCCAGCTCAGCCTTGGTGAGACCTCCAAGCGCACGACACTGGTCCAGCGCGCGCACGAGCGCGTCTGTCGAATCGATCCGTGCACGCTCGGTCCGGTAGGCGGATGCGAACGCCGGTTCCCGCATCCGCTTGGCGAGGTAGCGATCGAACGCAGCCTTCTTCTTGGACATTCTGTCGTCCTCGGACCCAGCGTGACATAAATGTTACGGACCATCAACGAAGGAGCGGGGCGCGTCCTGTGCTGATTTGCACGAGCCGCTCGCCCGCGGCCTCCATCGTGTGCGCCGGGCAGTGCGGGCGGTAGCCGCAGTGGTCGCAGAAGCGCGAGACGACGGGTTGCGGATCGGGCGCGGAGGCGCGCGCCGCGGCATCGTTGATCCAGCTGATGAACCACGCGCGGAGGGAGCTGCGGATCTCGTCGGCGTTCGTCGGGCGGCCCCAGACGATCTCGCCGCTCGCGACGAAGTGGATGGCTGGCCAGACCTTGCGCAGGGCCGGGAAGTGGGCGAGCGCCATGATCGCGTAAGCGCGCAGCTGCTCGGCGTGCCACTTCAGATCCTTGGTGCGGCTGGCCTTGTGGTCGACGATCGCGACCCGGCCGTCGGCGAGCACGAAGCCGAGGTCCCAGGCGCCGCGGAAGAACACGTCGCTGGCCGAGAATCCCGTGGGCTCGAGGTGCTCGTCGAGGCCGAGGCGCTCCTCGCACAGCTCGCGATCGATCGAGCTCCTGGCGCGGAAGTGCGCGAGGGTCTCGATGAACCGGCGGATGCCCTCGAGGAGCGGCTCGAGGCCGGCGCGCTCCTCTGAGGTGAGCGCGAGGGTGCGGTGCGCCTCCTCGAGGGCCGCCTCGGCGGGGGTGCCGCGCTCCATGGACTCGAGGACCGCGTGGGCGCCGAGGCCGACGCGCGTCTTCGGGCCGGGGTGCTCGGTCAGGTGATCGACGTACTTGTACTTCCAGCCGCGCCCTCGTTCCGCTACATCGACACCGCGCTCTTGCCGCTGCCTCGCATCCTGCGGATGCAGATCGGCCGCTCGGACCACGACTACTTCAACGTCATCGATCTGCGCTCGAGCGACCTGCAGGCCGACCTGCGCTTCGTCAACCGCGGGGTCGTGCCGCTGCTGTCCCACGACAGCTTCAGCCGGCATGGCCTGCGCGTCCGTGAGATCACGTCGAGCTTCACGCAGATGGGTCTTGCGGCGAGTGATGCATCGCAGCGCAAGACGCTAGCGCGCTGGGCCATCCTGAACGACCACTGGCACCAGCACGCCAATCAGTACCTCGCTGGCACCATCGACTGTCTGCCGCTGCTCGATTGTCGCGTGGGCTACCGGCTCGACATCCCCGAGCTCGACGAGTGCTACTACGTGGAGGGCGTGCGGCACGACTTCACGGTCGCACCCGACGGGCGCGCCACGCTGCGCACCTCGCTCACGGTGACCCGCGGCCAGCCCCTCATCCGGCGACCGAGCGAGACCATTCGCCACATCTCGATCCCGGGCGCACGCCCCGGCGACACCGGCTCGACCGACTCGGATGGCCTCTCGGCCGTGGGAGGCGCCGAGCCAGTCCCTGGCACGGGCCAGACCGTGCACGAGATCGCGAGCGCGGTCTCGTCTGCCAAACCGGCGCCCGCGGTGACCGTGAACCCGCGCGACATCTTTCTGCGCCGGGCAATCGGGACCCGCTACTTCCCGGTCGTGGACCTGGCTGCGCCAAAGAGCCGGCGCACCGGGAGGGCGTCGTGAACCGCGGCTACTGGAAGACCGGCACGGGTCACCCGGTGCAGTCGGCGGCAATCGCCTCGCGCCACCCCTCGGACTTCGTCATGGGTGGCCACCTGGGCATCGTGCTCCAGGTCTACGAGGCGACGGGCCAAGGGCTCCTCGGCGCGGGCGCTCCGCCGCGGGCCTACGGCCTCGATGGCTACACGGCGCAGATCCTGCTCGTGGATGACGGGCGCCGCGCGCCGTACCAGGTGCTCGATGGCGTGGTGGTCTGCAGCGCCACGCCAGGCGCACGCGTACGCCCCACGCCCACGAGCGACCGCGCACTCTCTTCGGCCCAGCGCCAGGAGCTCGGCCAGAGTGGCCGCCTGCCCGAGGATCTGCCGATCGAGGCGCTCGATGGCGACCGCTGCATCGTGCAGTACCTGGGTGGCAGCGCCGATCGCCCCTACGTCTGCGCCTTCTGGCCGAGGCTCCTCCTTGGAGGCGCTCCGGCACCGGGCGAGGGACCGGCGGTCGCCTATCAGGCGCGGCACGCCGGCCTCGAGGTGCGCGTGGACTCCCGGGGCGCGGGTCTCGACCGAGGCCTCAGGGGCCGCAAGCGCCGACAGCACCATCGAGGACGACTCCGATGGCGGCGGTCCGGTGGTGCCGACCCTCGGCGGGGACGTCGAGCTCGCGCTCAAGGCGGGCTGTCGGATCGCGGTGACGAGCGGGGGTGCGCGCATCCTCGCGCTGACCCACGATGGCACCGGGCCCGTGCTGGAGCTCGGGGACCGCGGCGACCAGCCCTGGCAGAAGGCTGTGCTGGGCGGCGCGCTGGTCGAGTTCTGGAACCAGTTCCAGGCCGACCTCATCGCCAAGCTGCAGGCGATCGAGGCGCAGTTCGAGCGCTTCTACACGCAGGAGTACGCGCTCCACCAGCACGCCCTCGGCCCGAATGGCACCTCGCCGCCAGCGCAGCCCGCGCCGAACCCGACCCAGGCGGTGTTCCAGCCGGCGACCCCGCCGCAGCCCGTGCCGCCCACGCCGGGAGCAGTGCCAACCGAGCGGCCGCGCACCCCGCCGGATCGCAAGACGGACCAGGGCTCGTTCGCCGCCATGAAGACCTACCGGCTGCTCTCGCCGGCGCTCCGCCTGCCGCACCCGGCGGCGAAGCCCGCACCCAATGGGGAGGCGTGACGTGCCCGGCACCCGCGACCGCCAGGCCCCTCGCCTCTCGCCAGCGCAGATCAGAAAGCGCGCCGGCACGGTCGACATCCTGCTCGACGAGGGCCGGCTCGACGACCTCGGGCGCACGCGCTTCAACGCGAACGCACTCTACGGGGGCGGGCACACCGATCGTGAGCCGCTCTACCACCTGCTCGTCATGACCACGGGAGGCGGCACGCTCGAGGTCGCGCAGGCGCCCGATGGCCAGGACCTCGGCTACTCCTTTAGGCCGAACCCGCAGGAGATCGATCTCACGGAGCCCGCGGCGACCGACATCCAGGGCCTCCAGGACGGCACGCGCTACGTCGAGCACCACGGTGACGGCATCGGCGACCTCGCGATCGCGGGCACGACGGGCGTCTTCCTGCCCAGCATGCCCGCGCCGTCGAGCCCGTTCGCGCGCTACCAGTCGCGCGCGCTCTTCGGCGGCGTCGGAGAGCTCGACGCCGGCATCAAGAGCGCGAGCGGGCCCGGCTCGAGCATCAGCCCCGGCCTCGGCCGGGCCTGGGAGTTCCAGGAGAACCAGCTCGACGACTTCGACGCCGGCGTGAACGACGAGAAGCTGCGCACGGCCGGCGCGAGCTACCGCACCCCCGCGTACTCCACGACCGGCTTCGATCGCATCGTCGAGCTGCGCGCGTTCTTCCGCCTCTACCTCGACCTCAAGAAGGGCGCGCTGACGACGCCCAACATCACCGGCCCCGGCGACTGCTTCATGAGCTGGCTCAACCTCAAGGACGGGGAGTGGTGGGTGGTCGAGCCGGTGCTCCTCCGCGTGCCGCGCTCGCGCGACTTCCGGACCGGCTACCGCTACGAGCTCCAGCTCAAGGTCCTCGGCCGCATGGACCCTGCCACAGGGCCCTTCGCCGCCGGCATCGAGAAGCGCCTCGAAGGCTTCGACGCGAGCGCCGGCGGTGGTGCGGGCCTCCTCGAGCGCGCGCGGAGCTGGGTCGCCAAGGCCGGCGCCGCGCTCAATGAGCTCAATCGTGCGATCCAGAGCGTGCAGGACGTGTTCAACGAGATCGCTGCGCTCGGTGGCTCGCTGCAGGATCTGGTCTCGACCGCATTTGCGATTGGTCAGAACGCCATTGGCCTGCTCGACAGCGCGGCCGACCTGGCGAAGCAGGCCATGGATCTCGTGGGTGGCATCGCGCAGGGCGGAGTCGCCCTGGTCACGGTGCCGGTGCGGGACTGGGAGAACCTGGTGCTCTTCGCGGACAACTTCGCCCGCGCGCTCGAGCTGCTACCCAATCAGCTGGCGCTCCAGGGCACGGCGAGCGCTGACCCACTCGCGCCCGCCACCGCCTCGCTCGAGGGCTCCATGCGCGATCTCGCCCGAGCGGGCAAGCGCACCGTCAATGCGCTGCGCGCCCAGGGTACCGCCGATTCCACGGACCCGCTGGTCGCCGCGCAGAGGCGCCTCGAGCTCGCCCGGTCCATCGACCCGGTGCTCGCGGCCGCGCCGCCGGCGCGCAGCGTGCGCGAGGTCGTGATCCTGCAAGGCGAGACCATCCGCGACGTGGCGCTCCGCGTGCTCGGCGACGAGTCCAGGTGGAAGGAGCTCGTGATCCTGAACGACCTCGAGCCGCCGTACGTCACGCCGGCCGGCGGACCAGGGCTCCTGCACGGTGGCGACCGCATCCTGGTTCCCTCCCCGGCGAGCGCGCCCGCGGTCAGTCCGGCGCCGCGTGCCGGAACGGGCCGCCGCGCCGATCTGGCCGAGCGTCTCTACGGTACCGATCTCCGGCTCCTTGATCCCGGCCGCTCGGCCGGCGAGGTCGCGTCCCTCGGTGGCGAGCTCACGCGGTCCGGCTCGAGCCTCGCGGAGCGCATCGCCCAGGAGATCGAGACCGTGCAGGAGACCCGGGGCGCCGAGCGGATCTTCGACTTCGCGCTCGTGCGCGGCGTGCCGAACCTCCAGCAGGCGCTCTACATCAAGGCCTCGACGCAGCCCGGCGATCTCCGGCTGCACCCGACGTTCGGCTTCGCTCTGCCGATCGGGACGCGGCTCTCGCCGCTTTCGCTTTTCCTGGCCCGCTTTCAGGCCTACCGGACGCTGCTCGCCGACGACCGCATCGCCGCGGTCGAGGACATCGCCATGAGCGCGCGGGCCGACGTCGTGCAGATGCGCGTTCAGGCGAGCGCCGTGGGCACGGGCGCCGTGGTCGGCGCGGCGACTCCGGGAGCGTGAGATGCGGTCAACCCTTGCGCTCGAACTTCGCCCGGTAGTGCCGCTGCCACAGGCGCAGACCGGGCACTCCGATCAGGGTCGGCACGAGCCAGACCACGAGCCCGAACCGCGCCAGGCCGATCCGGCCAGCGTTGACCACCAGGAACGCCGTGAGAGTCGCGATGCTCGACCCGACCATCCCGCCCATGTGCTCGAACCACCAGTGCATCTTCGTCTGCGGTGGACGGAGCCAGTAGAAGAGCTGACCCCCGCCCACGAAGATCCCGACCGGCGCGAACGACATGAAGAGGACCGCGCCGAGGTGCACGCCGTAGCCCAGGAGCCCGAGGCCCGCGAGCACCAGGCAGGCGGGCAGGCCGAGGTCGAAGGCAGATCGGTGTGCTGCTGTGCGCTGCTTGGCCCGCAAGACGCGGACGCCCATCGACGCAGACGTGGCCGAAAGGAGCGCCACGTAGAACAGGAAGATCGACGACTGACGTCTGTCGGCATCCTCCGTGAAGCCGACCCGGTAGACGCAGATCGCGAGCGCGGTGACGGCCACGATCGCCATCGCGCCGACGTACACCCAGCCCACGCGCCGGTGCAGCCGTCCGCCCTTCTTGACCAGCATCGGCAGCCAGAACGTCGCGAGCGCGACGAATCCGGCCGAGATGTGAATCCCTCGTGCGATCTCCAGGAAGGTCACGCCCGATCCTCCGTCCTTGGGTCAGCCCTTGATCTCATGGCTCCAGTCGCTGTGGGCGAGCTCCTTGAGCAAGTAGCCCTGCTTGACGAGCGCGTGTGCGGCCGGAAGGACGGGGCGCCCCGGTGCCTTTGCGACCGCCAGTCGCCGGCTCACGTGGTAGCGGAGGCGGTTCGAGAGCTTCTTCAGCGCAGCCCAGTCCACGCCTCCCTTGTTGCCCCAGTTCCGCGCGCGCGTCTCGCTGTTGTGCCCGATGTGCGACTTCGTGATGGCGCGCCCGTGGACGCCGCCCAGGTAGAGCTGCACGAGCGCCCAGCCCCCGATGCTCTCGCGGAACGTGTGCCCCCGGCAGGTCTTCGGATCGAGCTTGATGCGTTCGATCTCGAGCTTCTTCATGACCGACGGCGACCACAGCTGGAGGAGATGCGCCGTGCCATTGCCGTGCTTGTCGGTGCCGAGCCGGGCGACCGCATCGAGCTCTGCAATGGAACGGAACGCCTTGAGCGGCTCGCCGAACGCAGACGCAGTCTCGAAGATGCGGAAGTCGGTCTCGGCCAGGATGAACTCGATGATCGCGATCTGGTCGTCGCGCGCAGCGAAGAAGTCGAGGTTGGCCATGTCGTCGTCGTCCCGATCCAGAGCGTGGCGGCATGACCTTCAAGCGCCGCGTCTTCTCGGAAATCCTCCAGGACATGATCGACCATGTCCAGCTCAATACCCCGCTCACTGATTTTCGGGTGGGCTCGGTCAGGGGAAAGCACGCTCTTCATCCTCGATGCGACGAACCGCTTCTCGCAGACCACCGAGACGCTGCTCGCCCCGGAGGAGCTCACCCAGAGCGCGACCCCTGGCCAGAGGCACCTGCGCCTCGGCCATGCGCCGATCGCGCCGGCCACGCTGCGGCTCGTCGTGCGGTCACCGGGCGCGCTGGCGCCCCTCGTGGTCTCGGCCGGCAGTCCCCTGCTCGAGCTCGACGACACGACCGGGGTTGCCACGTTCGGGGTGCTGCCCGGTGACCACGCCTACCGCAGCCCGTCGGGCCTGGCTGCGGCTGGCCTCACCGGCGGCGCCCACGTGACGGCGAGCTACGCGTACTACACGGGGCTCGTCGCCGAGGTGCAACGGGTCCTCAATGGCGACGAGCAAGACCCTCTCGGCCATCCCGGATGGAAGGCAGCCGGAACGCGCGTGCGGGTGCGCTTCCCGGAGGTCCGCGAGGTCGGCGTGCGCCTCGTGGTCACGCCCAAGGAGGGCTACGCCCGCGACGATCTCATCGGGCCGGTCTCGGCCGTGGTCGAGCAGTACATCAATGGCCTGCCGCTCGGCGTGGAGGTCGTGCTTTCGCGCATCGTCGCGCTCGCGATGGGCGTCCCCGGCGTCTTCGACGTCACTGCGTTCTCACCCACCGGCAACGTCGCTGTTCTCGAGGACGAGATCGCGCGGGCGCCGAGGGGCGCCGTGGTGGCGACATGACTTGCAGGCGCCTCGGGCGATTCGCTCGCTGGCTCGGCAGGAGGCTCAAGATGGCAAGCGCCTACGTGTTCGAGTACGTGTCGCGGCTGTGCAGGCCCGAGGTGCGCCTCTGGTTGCCGCCGGACCCGCCGCCGGTCCACACGTGCGGCGAGGCGGCAGCCTGCGGGATCTTCGAGGGGCTCTTCGACCCCCAGGGCCGGGTGGCAGGCCCGGGCACCTGGGTCGCCGTCACGGGGCTTCCCGAGGGGTACACCACGGTCACGCTGGATCCGGTTCGCTCCGCTGGCATCGCGGCCGTGGTCACGCCGCTGTCGCGCGACCATTCTGGAAAGCCCGGCAGCGCGTGCTTCGGCGTCACGCTCCTTGCCGGCTACGCCAAGAAGCATCGCCTCTGCGTGCGCTTCGGTCGCGCCAAGGGAGAGCCCGACCTGCCGGCACAGCGCGACTTCGACGTGCTCGGGCTCTCCGTGCCGGCAATGCCACCGATGGCAGACGAGGCCCACGGCTGCGGCAAGGAGCACGTCGCGCTCCTCGAGCGCGTGCCGGCGGCCGTGATGGCGGCTCTGCTCGATGGGGGCAAGCGCGGCAAGGTCTCTGCGGTGCACGGGATCCCCGCGGCGGTGCTCGGGCTCTCCGCCGCGGCCCGTGGGATCAAGGCGCTGACGAGCTTCGTGCAGACCGGACCGTCCAGCGGTGAGCTCGGGTTCCTCCTCGGCCACACCGCGGACGACGAGCACCTGCTCGCCGTCACGGCCCGCTGTCCGAAGGACGGGCGCACCATCTCGGCGGCCGCCCCTCCGTTCTTCTTCCAGCTCTGCCCGCGCATCGTCCTGCGCGGTCCCGCGGCCGCGCGGTCACTCCCTGCCGAGCCGCCCGCGCGCTTCCGCATCGGCCCCTTCGACGGCATGGAGGTCGGCCAGGCCGAGCTCGTGCACGCGGCGTTCGGCGACCTCCGGCGCTCGAAGCAACCTTACAAGGGCAAGTCCTGGACCTTCCAGCTGAGAGTGCAGCCGTACCGGAGCGCCTCGGGCGGCATCAATGGCGCGACCCCGCGCGTGGTCGATGGCGCGCTCGAGACCACCGAGGGGGGAGACCTCGGCGTCGTCATTGCCGCGGACAAGGCGCACCCGCACCTCACCTTCGCAGCAGTCGACCGCGGCACGCTCGGTCCCCGGCAGACGCTGCGGCGCACTGGCAATCCGCTCACCCCCGCCGACGGCACGTTCCCCGAGATGCCCTTCGCGATTCGCGGCGCGGGTGTCGAAGAGACGGTGTCCCTGCCCTCGAGCGCGGTCGTCTTCTACCTCGACGAGCACGAGCTCACCGACGTTCGTTCGGGCCTGCTCCGCTCGCTCGACACGGCCCAGGACCACGCGGGCACGAGGCTCCTTCTGGCCGTGCACGCGCTCGCGCCCTGCGGCTGCGTGTCCAGGCTCGAGCTCGACGCCGATGCGCAACCCGAGCTCTCGCTGGTCGGGGGCCTCGCGATCGGGAGGGCACATCCGTGAACGCCTACGCCCTCGTCTACGACAGACAGCTCGCGGCGCCCCTCCGGGCGCGCCCGTTCTTCTCCGGCGGCAAGGTCCGCATTCCACTCTCCGGTCTCGACCGGGACATCGCCGCGGCCACGCTGCGGAGCGCCCAGGGCATCGCCGCCATCGCGCTCGACAATCGTGGCGACGGCACCGGCGAGCTCGCGCTCACGCCTGCTGGCACCCCGCCTGGGCGGTTCGCGTTCGACCTTGTGGTCCGCTACTCGGATGGCATCCAGCACGTGGACGACAAGCTCGCCGGCGAGTTGATCGTCCCGGCCGAGCTGGCCATCCGGTTCACGGAGCACGGCACCGTGCGCGTGGATTTTCCGTTCGCGCTCGCGGTCGCGCCGGCGCTCGTCGATCCGGGCTCCTACCGCATCGAGGCGCTCGAGGCGCGCAGCGTTCCGCTCCGCATTCGCTCCGTTGGGCGCGAGGAGCGGCGCATCGACCCTGCGACCGGCCGACCGATTCCGGTGAGCGATCCCCGTTACGTCGAGCTCTTCGTGCTGCCCGAAGCGAGCGGGGCCTACCGCCTCACCATCTCGCCGCTCCTCGCCTTCGCAGGCGGCATGGCCGGCCCGTGGAGTGGCTCGTTCACCGCGCGCCTCGTCAAGCGTGCGTTCGCCGAGCGCACGATCGGCCCGCACGCCGCGCACGCACACGAGCTGCCGCCGGGCGTGGTGCTGAGCGCGCTCTTCGCCGAGGACGAACGCGCCGGGGGTCGAGGTGGCCGTCGTGGCTGACTTCAAGAGCGCCCTCGAGAGCCTCAGAGACGAGCTCTTCCTCGATACCGCCGACGGCAAGTACCTCGACGTCATCGGCGAGAACCTCGGTGTCTTCCGCCCGCAAGGCGGCATCGACGACGAGACCTGGCGCCGCGTGCTGCGCGTGGTCCTCATGGCGCCGAAGATGGTGCCCGCGCGCCTCGAGGCGCTGCTGGCCGTGCTCGCCGGCGGCATGATCACGATCGACCACGCCGGCGACGCGCTCCTCGCTCCGCCCGACCTGCGCGTCGAGGTGCTTCTCGGGCCGATGGCCCCTGTCACCACGTACCCGCCGGCGATCACGGTGCGTCTGTCGGGTCACGGCGTCCCCGCGGACGCACCACCTCCGGCAGGCCCGGGCAGGTTCGACATCGACGCATCGGGCGTACAGGTGGGCACCCGCGGCTCGGTCTCCCCGGCGCCGACCGCACCGGAGCGCGTCATCGTTCACGCCACTGCGGGCCAGGCCGACGCCCAGCTCGCCCACACGCCGGTGTTGCCGGGCTCGGTCGAGCTCTGGGTCAATCCCCGCACGCCGGCTGTGCAGACGCCCGTCTTGCTGTCGCCCGCGCACTACGGCGTCGGTCCGTCCGGCCGCATCACGTTCGACATCCTTCCCGCGCCGCTCACCTTTTTCGCGCCAGACCCTTCGACCGGCGCGCCCGCGGCGCGCCCCGGTCTTCCGCCTGGTGCTCTGGTCCTGGCGACCTACCGGATCGACACGCGCACCTACGCGGGCCTGCTCAGCGCGTTGAGGCTCAAGCTGCCGCCCGTCTACCAGGTCCAGGCGCCACAGCGCGGCCTCGATCGCGCGTGGACGGACCTCGAGGGCCTCGACCGCAGCATGGTCGCCGTCCCTGCCCCCGTGCGGGTCGGAGCCGAGGACGCGCCTCGCCGATTCCTGCGCCTGGCGAGCCGCATCACGCTGCGCTCCTGGTCCCTCTACGACGCGGGACGCGCGCTGGGACCTCCCGACGATCAGCCGACCACGCCGCACCCCGACCGCACCCACCTGGGCCCGCGCGTGTTCGTCGACCTCACGCGCCGCGACGATCTGACCCACGCGCGCGCGGATCTGCGCCAGGCCAGCTACGTGCACGAGGACTTCGTGCGCCCTCCCCCCGGCGAGACCGCCGACCTCGCGGTGGAGGAGCCCAGCGGCGAGCCCTGGAGCCCACCGCCGGTGCCCGGCGCGCATCCAGCTCCGCGCCGCTGGCTGGTCCATCCCTGGAACGCCTCAGGAAACCCAGCGCTCGTCGGCTCGACTGATCCCGCGTTCCCGGGCCCCTACCTCTACTCGTACGACGAGCGCCTGTGGCCCTGCGGTCGCGAGGCGCGCCCCGGCGACCCGAGCTCGTGGGAGCCATTTGCCGAGGAGTTCGCGACTGTCCTTGCCGCGAACCCGCAGAGTGGCCAGAGCGATGCCATTGTGGTGAGGCAAGACCGACACGCAATGAATCCGCTTTCGGGAGCGCCGCTCGAGACGGCACCTGGCTCGGGCGTGCTGTACCGCGACCTCGCGATCCCTCGTCCCTACACCCCGCACCCGGATCGCTCCGACCACCCGCTGGTCCTCTTCAGCGAGGACTTCTGGCTCGAGCGGCTCGAGATCCTCGTCGATCTCGTGCGCGCGGCCGGCGTGTTCGTCACCTTCGAGCGATCACCGCGCGTCGTGCCCACAGGCGCACCGCCGTGGTTCTGCGATCCCTGCCACCCCACGGAGCGTTACGCACCATGAGCCAGAGCGCGACCCAGCAGACCGAGCACGCAGAGCTCGCGACCGAGCTCATGGCCCTGCGCGAGGAGCGCGATCAGCTCACGACCACGATCGCGACCAAGCAGGCCGTGCTGTTCGATCTCGAACAGCGAACGACGACCCTTTCGGCCCGTCGTGACGAGGTGGTCTGGTCGGCGCAGGCGGCCGAGGAGCGCCTCGCGAGCTTGCAGGATCAGCTCGCCCAGGTGCTGCGCGCGTTGCCCGCGCTGCGTACGGACCTGGCCACCGTGGTCCGCACCGCGATCGACGACGCAATGGGCGCCCGGCTCGAACGCGCCGTGCAGGCCTGCCTGCGAAAGCAGCTCGGCCCCGCGCTCAAGGCGGCCCAGACCCAGGTGTCCCAGGAGGCGAAGAAGCCATGAGCAAGCGTCTGCGCGTCCTTGGCAACCAGCGCATCGACCTCGAGGACTTCCTCCACGGGGGCAGCGGCTTCGCTGTCGCCGAGCTCAAGCTCCACGTGGGCCAGCTGCTGTCCGAGCTGATGGGCGTCGTCGAGGGCTTCGACGTCGCCCTCGACGGTGCTCCGGGCACACCGACGAACGTCATCCGCGTCTACAACGGCGCCGCGCTCGATCCGACGCTGCAGCTCGTCCACATCGACGACGCCCCCTCGACCGTCGTCACGCTCGCGCTCGAGGGCGCCGGACGCCACCACGTCGGCGTGGTGTTTCGCCTGGTGCCCTCGGACCCGGCCGCGCGCTCCTTCTGGGACCCCGGCGCGCCGAACCCGGGCGGAGCGCCCGGTCGCGAGTTCACGCAGGAGGTGCGCACGCGCCTGCTGGCCACGTGGCAAGTCGTGGACTCGCTCGACGATCCCACGTTCGCGTCCGCCGGAATCGCCGACCCCGCTATGGTGATCCCCCTCTGCGTGGTCCCCGTCATCGCCCCCGCGGGCGCGAGCCTCATCGACGAGAGCCGCCTCCAGCTCGAGCACGCCGTCGGCAAGGTGCTCTCGCTCGACTCCAGCGACCCCGCGCGCACCCGGCTGCGCGTGATCGGCGCCAGGCGCTTCCGCACCGGCACCGCGCTCTCGGCGCCGCTCTCGCCGAACGCCTACGTCATCGACGCGATCGACCCTGTGCGCGGCGAGCTCGTCGTCAGCCCGCCTCTACCTCCCGTGGACCAGGCGCGCGCCGTGGCCATCGGCTACGTCGAGAACCGGGCTCCGGCCGTGCCGCCCTCGAGCTGGGGCTTCCGCTTCATCCGCAACGTCGGCCGGCTGGCCGACCCGGCGGTCCCTGGGGACGTGAGC
Organism: Myxococcales bacterium; assembly: GCA_023248855.1. Taxonomy (GTDB): domain Bacteria; phylum Myxococcota_A; class Polyangia; order JAHFDS01; family JAHFDS01; genus JAHFDS01. The sequence continues at coordinate 673 of JAHFDS010000126.1, read as the reverse complement.
GCGTCCGGCGACGTCCGTCCGCGGCTCTTCGAGGGCGACACCCTGCGCGGTGAGAAGCTCCTTACCCGCCCCGCCGACGCGCCCGATCGCCTCGGGGGCACGAGCGAGCGCCTCACCGGCCGTGACGAGTCGCAGCTCGGCACCCTCAAGAGCCTGCGCGACGCGCTCGCCTTCGTGCTCACCGAGTCCAAGTTCGGTCGCCCCGGCACCTGGCGCCCGGTCTCCACCGGCGAGCCCACGCCGCGCTGGGTCGACCCGGTGCCCGTGCCGCTCTGGGACATCGCGCGCCTCTACTTCAGCGAGCTCAATGGCACCGGCGTGATCTCGGGCGGCCTCCCCACCGGCATCGATCTGCAACCGGGCGCTGCCCCCGGTCGCTGGCACGCACGCACCCACTTCCCCGACACCATCTACTACGCCAACGGCATCCGCCACCGGATGGCCGCCACGGTGGACGCCGAGGACTACGCCCTCGCCCCGCCCGCGGGCGTGCTGTTCACGTACTGGTGGGCCACGCCGCAGCCGAACACGACCGACCCTTCGCACCCGCTCACCGGCCCGGACTGGCAAACCGCCTCCACGCGCGTCCATCGCACCGAGTCGAGCGCGTTCAACCCCGATCCCGTGCCACCCACGCCGCGCTCGGTCCTGCTCGGCGCCGTGCGGTTCGACA
>JAHFDS010000523.1 GCA_023248855.1 Myxococcales bacterium | reverse complement strand
GGCGGTGACGTGGTCGGAGCCTGGACGCTGGCGGCCGCCTGCGCGCCCCCGAATGCTCCCGCGGGCGTGCCCGGCTGCGCCGGCGCGACCCTCACGGCAACGGTGATGCCGAGCGGCTCCATCACCATCCGCCCCGATCGGACGTATGCGAGCACGCTGGCGCTCCCCGGCACGTCGGTCGTGAGCATCCCCGCCTCCTGCGTGCCCGCGGGGATCACGTGCGACCGCCTGTCCGACCCGTCGCAGCACAGCACGTGCGCGGCGGGTTCTTCGGCGGGCTGCGTCTGCAACGTCATGCTGCCCTCGGCGCCGATCATGGAGAGCGGCACCTGGTCGGCGAGCGGCAGCACGTTCACGTCCATGCACGACGGAATGACGGATCAAACGGATTTCTGCGTGACGGGCGACGTCCTCCAGGCGCGATCGGCCGCTTCATTGATCGTCTTGACGTTCCACCGGAGCGCCGGCAATGGCGGTAGCGGGGGCAATGGCGCGGTTGGCGGCGGCGCAGGCGCGGGAGGCGCGGGACGGGCGATCGGCCAGGCTTGCGACAGCGACTCGGATTGCCGGAGCCAAGCCTGCATGATGCTGCCGAACGCGGGACGGCGCATTTGCTCGGCGGATTGCAGCATCGGCTCCGGGCACGTCTGTCCGGCGAGAACCACCTGCTTTGTCCCCAGCGATGCCGCCGGCTTCTGCTTGGCACCGTGCGAAAATGGCCAGACTTGTCCGGCCGGATCGACGTGTCAGGTGGTCGTCGGGACGAGCCCCGGGATGGCGTGCGTGCCCGAACCTTGATCGCGGCCCTGCGCACCCGCTGCAGCTCGACGATCAGGGTCGCAAGCGGGCGGTGGCCATGAGCTCGACCAGCGTGCGGCCGCGCGAGAGGCGAGCATTGTGGAGGCCGTCGTTCATCTGCTGCACCGCCAGATCAGCTGCCCTCCCTGGGGGCCCACGCCGTCCAGCGAGAAGGCGACCTCTGCATCGTTCTGGCATTGCCAGAGACCTCCCGGCGCTCCGCTCGTGTCGGGGCACGATAGAAAACCCGAAGTGGAGTAGCGCTTGCCGTCGGGACAGCTCACTGTAATGCCGCTCGACTCATCGATCGAGATGGCTCCCAGCGCAGTGGACATCCGTGCGCGGATGGGGCTCGAGCTCACGTCCTCGTAGCGCAGGCAAAGCTGGCCACCGGTGGTCACCGTGAACTTGAAGAGGCGCAGCGGGCTCAGCGGGATGGGAAACGTCACGGGGTCATCGAAGGTGATGACGGCCCCCGAGGCGTAGGTGCAGGTCTTACCGTCCCGCGACAGCATGCCCATCGCGGTCGCGGGGGGAAGGCAGCTCGCCGTGGCTGCCGCTCGGTAGCAGTTGTTGCCCCCGAGCCAGGCGCAGTCGAGCGTGGCCGAAGCGGCGCCACCATCCGGCGGCGTACCTCCCGAGCTTCCCGAGCTCGAGGTGCCGGCTCCGCACGCGGCTGCATGCAGCATCCAACCGAGGAGCGCCATTCGTTTTCCGACCATGTCCTGTCCTCTCTTTCCAACGATCGCCGATCAGCGAGCCTGCTCAACCCCATGCGCCATGCGCGTGCCATGCCGAGCGCTCTGCGGCCACTGCCGGTGCTCGGAGGGGCCTCGGATTGCGGGCGCCGAGCATCGCCTGGCGGCGCTGGCCCTCAGGCAGGCGCAACCAGCGGCCTCAGCGCTGGCTGGGGGCCCCGTCAGGGGTTGGCCGCTTGCTGGTCCGCTGGGTCCGGACAGAGAGCGCCGTCTGGCTCCGACGCGCGTGCGCCAGCTCGCGGCGAAGGACGTCGAGCAACCCCCGCCGATCCGGCGTGAGGTCGCACGCGCGACTTGCTGTCCGGCTCTCGCCCCGCTGCCGGCACGGCGATTGCTCCGGCACCTCGAATGGCGAGCGTACTGCGAGGGCGCAGCCGGACGCGGGAGCTACGGAGGGCAACGATGCTGGGATTGATCTTCGAGTTCCATCGCCTGGCGTGGCTGCCGGCCGTCGAGCGGCGGAAGAGCGGCGGCTGGTCGTCTTGCGCGGCCTCCTGGCCGAGCAGGTCCCGATCGAGGGGGACACGCGCCGAGGCTGGCTGCGCGTGGCCCTGGACGAGGGGTGCACCCTGCTGCGCCCCGGGAGCCACGAGCCCGCGCGGCTCGTGGATGTGTGCGGCGGCGGCTTTCGCGTCCACGCCCCGCGCGTGGCCGCCCTGCACGGGCCCCTGGACGTGCGGATCGAGCAGGCCTCGAGCGACACCCTCTGCTTCCCCTGCGAGGTGGCGTGGGCAAGCGGCGTCCAGCAGGGGCTCACCATCGTGGGAGCTCCGCGGCGTTCAGGGGACCAGGTGGCGCCGTGATGCTGCGCGCGCTGGGGCGACCCCGGGCGGAGGAGCCGACGCCGCGCGCGGCCGCCGCGCTCGAGCGGCAATGCTCCCGGCGGCGCCGTTCGACGGTGAACGGGAGCTACGCTGGGGCCGCGCGTGCCAGGCGTCGCTTCGGTTACCTGGTCGATCGAAGAGAAGCGCAGATCGACCACGCTCGATCGAGGTCTCTCGTGGACGGCAGGTGGCTCGCAGCGCAGGTCACAGGACGCGACTTCAAGCACGCCCCGATCTCGAAATACGCTTGGTGGCCTTGCTTCCGCACTTCGAGGGCCCAGGCGGCTCCCTTCGTGTCTGTGGTTCTCTTTCGGACCCTGATGAGCTCGCCTTGATGGTCTTCACGTGCGGCTTCCAGCCTGGCCTCGAGATCGCATGCATGCATTTCCCGACTCTCGCGCTCGCGGAATTGCAGTCTCAACCCGGAAGCGTTGACGTGCAGGATCCAGGAATCTGCGATCCAGTCTTCCTCGCCAGTCGCATTGGCGGGAAGGTCGGCCGCAAGACGGCTACGCCGCAAGATGCTCTGCAGGGGGGCGCTGCCGGCCAGATGCTCGAAAAGCAGTGCCAGAAATACCAATAGCGCGTTCACGGTCCGAATCTACCGCACGCTTCAATCGCGCAGCGCGCCCATCTGGATCCATCGGGCCACCAGGGGCGAGCGGCTGGCGATCGAGGGGCATTCGGGCGCACGCCGGCGACTGGCATTGCGCCGGGTCGGGGCGCTGGTAGAGCCGGCTCTGCATGGCGTTGCCCGGGATGACGCGCGCGCGGAGGTCGCGGTAGGCAGCGTCTGCCGTACGCATGTCGAGGCCCGCGACGCCGCGATCGACGTGACAGAAGTTGCCGCTACAGCCGGGCAGGAACACGTTCCGGTAGAGGTTCGAGAAGGTCGGACAGTGGTTCGTCGCCGAGTCGCACCGCTTCGGTTGCTCAGGCGAGTGCCTGGTGGTCATGAAGATCGACGGCTCGGTGCACGAGCGAGTGCTGGTGGGCGGCCAGGAGCAGTATGTTCACAACACGTGGCCCGCGATCAGCGATGATGGTCAGATCATCGCGCTGCCTGGTCAGGACGGAGCCAATGAGCCTCTGGTCGTGCTGCGCAGAGCAGGCGCGGCGTGGACCATCGTCCGCCAGGCAGCGACCAGCCCGGGGGCGACGCACCACTTCCGTCCTAGCTTCTCGCGCGACGGCGCTCGCATCCTCTTCGAATGCAGCGACGACGTGGACGACACGCGCGGGCACGGCATCTGTGAGGTCCAGGGCGATGGCACGGCGCCGCGCCGCATCTGGCCTCCGACGCCGAGCCCCACGCCCGCTCTGGTGGACTTCTTCAGCGTCTCGGAAGCGCCGAGTGGAGACCTCGTCTTCGAGGCAAACGACGGAGCCGAGCGGGTCTTCCGGTGGGTGCGCAACTCGGGCGCCCTTTCCGACGCGGCTGAACGACACGCAGAGCAATGACAACTCACCCTGTGTCCTGCCCGACGGGCGCGTCGCGTCGCTCTGGATCACCGCCGGGCCCCACGAGCTCAAGGTCATGAACGCAGACCGCTCGGGCTCGGTGATACTCCTGCCCGGCGTCGAGGTTGAGGACGTGGGGCTCTCGTGTCTGACCATTGATCGCAGTTTGGTCACGCTTCCAACGCTCCGAGGCTTCCCTCGGCGAGCAGCTGGGCTACAGGCTCGATGCGGCGGAGGCCACGCGCGATCACAAGCGCGCCGGGCGGTCCTCCTGACGACTTCCCCGTGTATCCGCCGATCTGCGCGACCCACAGCACGGCTTCTGCGATTGTTGGCTGCTTCCGCTTATCGCGCTTCGGCTTGCGCAGGAGCAGCACCGCCTGCAGCTCGGCCTTGCTCATCTCGACGAGCGCCGGCTCGTTCGGCGTCGTGCGTGCGAAGTAGGTGAGGCGCAGGATTCGCAACGCAACCGAGGCGAGTATCGTGGCCCAGCGAACGACGTGATCCTCGGCGCGCAGCTGGTTGTCCTCGACGTTGCATGCGCCTGTCTTCCAGATCTTGTGGAACTCCTCGATTCGCCAGCGCTGAGAGTACCCATGCACGACGAGCAGCGCGTCCTGCAGGCTGTTCACCTCGTAGTTGGTGAGTAACAGCCACTCGATGGGCTTCTCGCCCTTCGGCGTGGTCGCGATCTCCCGCACCAGCACCGCGGTGAGCGCGGCCTGGTAGCTGCGCTTGGTCCGCGGGTCCACAAGGTCGAGTTCGACTGGGTGGGTCTGAATCGTCAGGCGGGCGGTACGCGCCGCACGCTTCTGACCCGCTGGCACGTCGACCTCGTAGATGCCGAGGGTCTCCTGCCTCCTGACCTCGTCCCACAGGTAACGTTGCTTCCGGCCCGTGGAGCGGACCCGTCGGTTGTGCGAGGAACGCACGGTGAACCAGTAGCGCTCCGCTGCGGATGCAGCGTCCAGCAGCACCGGCCAGGCGTCGCCCCCGCGGTCGAGCTGGTACCAGGGCCGCACGCCCTCCGCGTGCTC
>JAHFDS010000125.1 GCA_023248855.1 Myxococcales bacterium | reverse complement strand
GCGCGACTATGCGATCGCCGCGCACATGCTGGCGACCCTGCGGGTGCAGTCGATCCAGCTCCTGACCAACAACCCCGGCAAGGTGAGCCAGCTCGAGCAGTATGGCGTCACGGTGGCGGGACGGCTGCCGCACGTGCTGCCGCCGAACCCGCACAATCGCTTCTACCTCGAGACCAAGGCCACGCGCTTCGGCCACCACATCGACTTCACCGGAAAGCCACACCTGTCCGAGCAGAGCGACGCCGTACGCGTCGCGGGCATGCCGGACGACGACGACGCATGAGACCTCCCCGCGGCGTCCCGTGACCCGGCCTCACCGCCACCTCGCGCGCCTGGTGGGGATGTTCTCGGTGCCGCCGGGCCTCGTGGTGCTCGGCGCCGTGGCCTACCACGTGCTGGAGGGCTGGGGCTGGCTCGACAGCTTCTACATGGCGGTGACCACGCTGGCCACGGTCGGTTACGGCGAGGTGCACCCGCTGTCCGACCGGGGCCGCATCTTCACGATGTTCTACGTGCTCGGCGGCGTGTTCACGATCGGCTGGGCGGCCAGCGAGGTCATCCGATCGGTCGTGTCCGGCGAGCTCAACACAGCCTTCGAGAGGCAGCGCTTGGAGAAGAACCTGCTCAGGCTGCGGGACCACGTCATCGTGTGCGGCTACGGGCGCATGGGAAAGCTCGTGTGTCAGGAGCTCACGCAGCTCAAGCTGCCGTACGTCGTCATCGATCGGAGCCCCGAGGTGCTCGCGACCTTCGAGCTGGCGCACGGGATGCCCCTCGTCGGGGACGCGTCGAGCGACGAGGTGTTGCGCATGGCGGGTGTGGAGCGCGCGCGCGCGCTGGCGGCGGTCCTGGCGTCCGACGCCGACAACCTCTACGTCACGATGAGCGCGCGGCTGCAGTCCGAGAAGCTGTTCCTGGTCGCGCGCGGCGAGAACGAGGCCACGGAGTCCAAGCTCAAGCGCGCGGGCGCGAGCCGCGTGATCTCGCCCTACGTGATCGGCGGGCAGCGGATGGCGCACGCGATCGTGCGGCCCGCCGTCGTGGACTTCATCGAGCTCGCCACGCGGTCGCAGCACCTCGACCTGCAGATCGAGGAGGTGGTGCTGGCCGAGCGGAGCTCGCTCTCGGGCCTGCCGCTGCGCGATGGCGAGCTGCGCAAGCTGGGGGTGATCCTGGTGGCGATCCTCAAGCCCTCGGGGGAGATGGTCTTCAAGCCCGGGGGCGACGCGGTGCTCACGAACGGCGACAAGCTCATCCTGCTCGGCAGCCGCGAGGAGCTCGACCGCGTGGCGGTGGCGGCGCGGGGATAGGGGTCACGCGCTCGCGGTGGCGTGCGCCACCGGCACGGGCATGGGTGCCGCACCCGTCACCTTCTTGCGCAGCTGCTGCAGGTCCCAGATCGGCCCGGCGAGGAACGACAGCGGATCATCCTGGAACGCGGGCGCGTTCTTCTCGTACAGGCCGTGGCCGACGAAGTTCAGGCCCCAGCCCACGGTCCACGAGCCGAGCGACGCCCACCACGGCGGCGTGTACGCCGGCATCGCGAGCAGGCCGGCGGCGCCACCCACGATCATCGGGATGCCCACCTGGTGCAGGAGGCGGTTCGTCGGCTCTTGGTGGGTCTCTTCGTAGAAAGCGATGGCGTGTTGCCAGCGCTGCTTCCAGCCGCCCTTGAAGTCAGGGTGCCGGGCGCGCCAGGAGCGCTCGAGGCCGCGCACGCCCGAGGCGAACAGCGCGAGCGCGGTGGCCTTGCGGCCCATCATCAGCGCGACCATGCCGCCTGCCGCGGCGGCCACGTCTCGCTTGTCCTCGGGAACCAGGTTCTTGAGCGTCTGCAGCATCGATTCTACTCCTGTTTCGGCCTTGCGGCCGAGATCCGGTCTGACCAACTGGTAAGACCAGTTATCACGGAATGACGCTGTGCGCAACTGCGCGGCGATATCGCCGACACCTCTGGTATGGCCAGCCCCGTGATGCGACCGAACGTGTTTGGGCTCTTGCTTGCGCTCGTCCTCCTTCCGGTAACCGCGGCTGCCGCGGAGCCGCCTCGCCCCGACGCCGTCACGCGGCGCAGCGTGGCGCGCGCGCACGCCCTCTCCAGCGCCGGAAACGACGTTCCGCAGATCGTCTACCTGCTGAACGAGGCGCTCGCAGCGGGCGAGCCCCGGTTCACCGTCGCGGAGGTCAAGGCGATGCTTGCGCGTCCCGCCCCGCCCCCGGACCAGGAGCCGCCCGCGGCCGCGCCACCACCACCCGCGGAGCCGGTGGCGCCACTGGCGGCCGAGAAGCGCCGGGTCGCGCCGCCGCGCCGCCTTCGCATCCGCCGGCTCCACGAGGCGGGATTCTCGCCGATGACGATCGCGCGCGAGCTGAACCAGGATCGCCCCGACGACGAGCCCGAATGGACCGCGGCCGGCGTGACCGCGGTGGTCAACGAAACGCTCCGCGAGGACACGCTCCGCGAAGCGGACGACCAGGCACCGCCGCCCCGCGCAGCGGAGTCCCGCGCGAGCTTCGACGGACCGGCGCTCGGCGTGGATCTGCTCGGCCAGCGCGGCATCGGCGGCGGTGTGTTCGCCGCGGCCTGGACCGACTTGATCGGGGCGGAGGCGCGCATCCATCTCCTCCAGGCCCGGCTCGAGGACGACAAGGACAACGCGCTGTCCTTCGACGCCTATCTGATCACGGCAGGCCTGCGCGTGCTCCTTGGCCCCACGGTCGGCCGCTTCCGTCCCGGCATCGCCTTCGGCTTCGACGTCGACCACGCCGAGCTCAAGACGACGGACTCGCACAGCACGGGCGTCTTCTTCGCCATCGGCGGAAGGCTCGATGTCCTGGTGGCGGACCAGGTCATCGCGGGCGTGACGCTGCTCGAGTACCGGCACCAGCTGCAAGGCGAGCTGCACCCTGGCCGGGGGCGTGCCCCCTCGATCGATGGCGCGGGCTTCGAGGTCGGCCTCTTCTCGGCGCGAGTGGCGTACCTGTTTCGCTGACGTGCGCTTTCGCTGACGGATCGGGGCGCGAGCGCCCAATCCTCCATGGAAGGGCGGCCGCCCCGAAGATCGCGCCGGCGCACGAGCCCGGCGAACCATCCATCTGGAGGAACGAATGCGTCATCACTGGCGGCGCCGCGGGCGCCTCTTCGGGGCATCGGTATGCGCGCTCGGCGCGCTCGCGGCCTGCAACTCGCGCAAGGTGCAGACGCCCTACTGCGAGATCGCCGGGCAGCAGAGCCAGATCTTCGAGCCGGTCTCGCGCAAGGTGGACCTGCTCTTTCTCATCGACGACTCGTCGTCGACCGAGACCAAGCAGCGCAACATCATCTGCAACTTCCCGAAGCTCGTGGACACGCTCGAGCGCATTCCCGGCGGGTTGCCCGACCTCCACGTGGGCGTCGTTTCGTCGAGCATGGGCTCGGGCGCGTTCGCGCTGACGGGCTGCGGGGACAACAAGGACGGCGCCTTCCAGGCGGCGCCTCGCCCGGTGCAGATCGACTGCTCGCTGTACGGCGGCACGTCGCTCGACACCACCGGCTGCACGGGGCCGACCGGCAAGGGGTACATCGACTATCGCTCGTCGAGCGACAACAACGTCGCCGGGCAGCCGCTCGCGACCGCCTTCTCGTGTGTGGCGGCGCTCGGCTCCAAGGGCTGTGGCTTCGAGCAGTCGCTGCAGGCCGTGGCGCGCTCGCTCGAGCGCTCGAAGGACCCGATGGACGCCGTCAACGGGGGCTTCGTGCGCGACGACGCGCTCCTGGTGGTCGTCGTGCTCACCGACGAGGACGACTGCTCGCTGCCGGCCGACTCGTGGCTCGCCGATACGCGCGACGGCGTGGGCCTGTCGAGCCCGCTCGGCCCGCTCGACTTCCGCTGCACCGACCGTGGCTTCCTGTGCGGCGGCCAGCATCCGCCGCGCGACGGCGCCGGCCAGGCGCTGTCGTGCCAGCCGGACGACGGCGCGTTCGTGGAAGACCCCAGGCACGCGCTCTTGCCCGTGGCCGACCTCGTGCGACGCGTGCAGGCGGCCAAGAGCGCCGACAAGACGATCGTCGAGGCCATCGCCGGGCCGGCGCCGCCCGACGGCGAGCTCAAGGTCGTGCAGCTCGTGAACCCGATGACCGGCGCCAGCTCGCCCGTGCTCGGCCCGTCGTGTGATGGCGGCACCGGCGGCACGGGGGTCGGCACCGGCGCGCCCGCGGTGCGCGTGCAGAAGTTCCTCGAGGCTTTCGACACGAAGAAGCGCATCGTCAACATCTGCCAGCGCTCGTTCGCCGCTTCGCTCGACTCGATCGCGCATCGCATCGAGCAGCGCCTCAAGCCGTGCCTGAAGGCGCGCCCGCTCGATCGACAGGGGCTGGTCGCGCGTCGTGCCGCGGACGCCGACTGTCAGGTCCACGACGTGCAAATGGGGTCATCTGGCCCTGACTGCCGGATCCCGATCCCGCGTTGCGGGCAGGGTCCACTGACCCCGCCGGCGTGCGCCAAGGGCCTGCCCGCCGGCTACGCCGAGCGCACCTGCTTCTTCCTCGAGGAGGGCGCGACCGACGAGCAGGGCAAGCCGCTGTGCGAGGCGACGAACCTGGCGGTGCGCGTGTGCCGCGGCGGCTACGACGCGCAGGGCAAGCGCTGTCTCGACCGAGCTGGCGAGGCGCCCACCGGCAGCACCGCACGCGTCGCGTGCGCCTCGTGCACGCCCACCAACGGAGGCGTCGAGTGCGTCGGTGACGGCATCGACAACGATTGCGACGGCAACATCGACGACAAGGGCGAGCCGTGCGAGTGCTCGTGAGGTAGCTCGCGCACACACACCGGGGTACCCGCGACCGTCGCCCGATCGTCCGCGCACGCCGCTACAATCGAAGGTGTCGTGAGGCTAGCCGAGGACCTGGCCCGACGCGGCCGCTTCTCCATCGTGAGCCGGCTCGGCGAGGGCGGCATGGGCGTCGTCTATGAGGCGCTCGACCGGCGGCAAGGGGAGCGGGTCGCGCTCAAGGCCCTGCGCGCGTTCTCGCCCGATGCCCTCCTGCGCTTCAAGCGCGAGTTCCGCGCTCTCTCGGACCTGTCGCATCCGAACCTGGTCCGGCTCGGCGAGCTCTTCGAGGTGAGCGGGCAGTGGATGTTCTCGATGGAGCTGGTCGAAGGCGTGGACTTTCTGTCGTGGGTCCGCGGGGCGGCGGTCGAGGGCGACGCACCGCCCACCGAGGACCTCTCCGTCGCCTGCGACCTCACGCCGAACCTGACCCGCATCGGCGTGCCGTTCGACCAGGGCAGGCTGCGCGCGGCGTTCGCGCAGCTCGTGCGCAGCCTCGACGCCCTGCACGCAGCGGGCATGGTGCACCGCGACGTCAAGCCCTCGAACGTGCGCGTCACGCGCGACGGGCGGCTCGTGCTGCTCGACTTCGGCCTCGTCACCGAGGCCGAGGGGCCCGCGGCCGACGAGGCCCTGTTCGGGACGGTGTCGTACATGGCTCCGGAGCAAGCCACCGGGCAGCGCGTGGGCCCGCAGGCGGACTGGTACGCGGCCGGCACGATGCTCTTCGAGGCGCTCACCGGGCGAGTGCCGTTCCTGGGCCGGTCGATGGAGGTGCTGGTCGAGAAGCAGCGCCGCGAGCCGCCCGTGCCCTCGACCCTTGCGCCCGGCGTGCCGGCAGATCTCGAGCGGCTGTGCCTGGGCCTTCTCGCGTTCGATCCCGACGTGCGCGAGCGCGCGCAGCGCACGCTGGCAGAGGTGCTGCCTGCGGAGGCCGCGCGCCGACGCGAAGCGAGCCACGCCACGGTGTCGCTCCACGGCTCCGCGCCGTTCGTCGGCCGCGCGGCGGAGCTCGGGGCCCTGCACCGGGCGCTTTCGGCGCGGCGCGCCATCACCGTGGTCGTGCGGGGCGCCTCCGGCGTCGGCAAGAGCGCGCTCGTTCGCGCCTTCTCGGACGAGGCCGCAGCCGACGGCGCGCTCATCCTCTCTGGCCACTGCCGCGCGCAGGAGTCCGTGCCCTTCAAGGCTTTCGACGGGGTGGTCGACACGCTCGCACATCACCTGTCGCCGCCTGGACAGGCCGACGCCAAGGGCCGGGTGGCGACCTGGCTGCCGCCCGACGTGGCGCTGCTCGCGGACGTCTTCCCGGTGCTGCGCCGGGTGCGCGCGATCGCCGAGGCCCCGCATCCTCCGAACGCGATCGCGGACCCGGTCGAGGAGCGCCTCCGGGTCTTCGGCGCTCTGCGCGCGCTCCTGCGCAGGATCGCGGAGCGTCGGCCGATCGTGGTCGCGGTGGACGGCCTGCAGTGGGCGGACGCGGACAGCCTCGCCCTGTTCGCCGCGATCATGCGACCTCCGGAGGCGCCCTCGGTCCTCCTGGTCTTCACCGCGCGTCCGGGCGAGCTGCCGGCACTGCCGGGCGAGGTCCGCGACATCCTGCTCGGTGCTTTGTCCGCGAGCGAGGCCCTCGAGCTTTCGTCGCGCCTTCTTTGCCGCATGGGAGAGAGCGTCGAGCGCGCCGGCGCCATCGCGGCCGCCGCCGCGGGGCACCCGCTGTTCATCGACGAGCTCGTGCGCGCTGGAGAGGCGCGCGCCGCGCACCTCGACGATGCGCTGTGGGAGCGCGCCGAAGCGCTCGACGAGCCCGCGAAGCACCTCCTGCATCTGGTCGTGGTCGCCGGAAAGCCCCATCCGCTGCCCGTGCTGGCGCACGCGTCCGGGCGAACGCCGGCCGAGCTCGGCCGGCTCGTCGCCCACCTGGCCATCTCGCACCTGGCGCGCACGATCGGCGGAGGGTCGGCGCTGGTCGAGCCCTACCACGACCGCGTGCGCGAGGCGGTGCACGCGCGGCTCGATTCGGCGGCCAAGCGCGCGTGCCACGAAGCGCTGGCCTTCGCGATCGAGGCCCACGCCGCGGACGATGCCGAGTCCCTCGCCGTGCACTGGGAAGGCGCCGGGCACCTCGATCGAGCGGCCCGGCAGGCCATCTCCGCCGGGGAGCGCGCCGCCGTGGCGCTCGCGTTCGACCGCGCCGCTGTGCTCTACGCCCGTGCGCTCGAGCTTCGCGCACCCCCGCCGGCCGAGGAGGCCGAGCTGCGGGAGCGCCTCGGCGATGCGCTCGCCAACGCGGGTCGGGGCGGCCAGGCGGCCGCGGCCTACCTGCGCGCGGCTGACCTGGGCAGCGCCACGCGCGCACTCGAGCTGCGCCGGCGCGCGGCCGAGCAGCTCCTGCGGGCCGGCCACATCGACGAGGGCATGGCCGCCCTGCGCACGGTCCTCGGCGCCGTCGGCGTGCGGCTCCCGAGGTCTCCGCGTCGGGCTCTGACCTCGCTCCTGGCCGGTCGCGCGCGCATGCGCCTGCGTGGGATGCGCTTCGCGCGGCGCGAGGCGAGCCGGATCGCTGCCGCCGACCTCACCCGCGTGGACGTCTGCTGGTCGGCCGCAGCGACGCTCTCGATGGCGGACCACCTCTGCGGGGCACACCTGCAGACGCGGCACTACCTGCTCGCGCTCGAGGCCGGCGAGCCGCGGCGGGTGGCTCGCGCGCTGGCGGTCGAGGCCATGTACCTGTCCACCATGCTACGACCCGGCTCGCGTCGCACCGAGGCGAGGCTCGGGCGCGCGACGGCGCTGGCCGAGGAGCTCGGCGATCCCTACACCCAGGCGTTGTGCCGTGGCACGTTCGGCCTGTGCGCCTTCCAGGACGGTCGATTCGCGGATGCGCTTCCGGCCTGCGAGGATGCCGAGCGCCTGTTCCGCGATCGCTGCTCGGGCGTGGCGTGGGAGGTCACCACGGCACAGCTCTTCTGTGTCTTCTGCCTGTTCTACCTCGGTGACGCGACGTCGCTGTGTCAGCGCGTGTCGCTGCACCTCGCGGCCGCCGAGGCGCGTGGCGACCTCTACGCCAGCGTGAACCTCCGGCTCGGGCTGTCGAACGTCGCGTGGCTCCTGCAGGGGGAGCCCGCCGAGGCCCGGCGGCACGCGGCGGAGGCGCTCGAGCGCTGGTCGCCGGCCGGCTTCCACCTGCAGCACTACTGGTCGCTGCTGGCGCTCGTGCACGCCGATCTCTACGAGGGACGCGCCGCCGACGCCTGGGCGCGCGTCGCCGAGCACTGGCCGGCGCTCGAGCGCTCGCTCCTCCTGCGCGTGCGCAGCGTGCGCGTGGAGGCGCTGTCGCTCAGGGGTCGGGCGGCCCTGGCCGCCGCCGCCCTCCGCAGACCCGATCGCGCGGCCCTCGTCGCCCAGGCGGACCGGGCGGCGCGCACGCTCGAGGCAGAGCGCTATCAGCTCCCGGTCGCCCTGGCCCACCTGCTGCGCGCAGGCGTGCTCCGGCAGCGTGGCCAGGACGCGCTCGTCGCGCTCGGGACCGCGCGCGAGGCCCTGTCGGCGCGGTCGATGCGCCTGTTCGCCGGCGCGGCCTCCCGGCGGCTCGGGGCACTGGTCGGGGGTGAGCGGGGCAGGGCGCTCGCTGCGGAAGCCACGGCTGCCCTCGCGGGGCTGCGCGATCCGGAGGCCGTGACGCGCCTCTTGGTCCCCGGGCTCTAAAAGCCCTCACCCCGGCCAAGCAGCCGCCAAAGAAGGCGCCTGCGCCCGGGCGGCCGCGCAGATGAAGTGAGCTGAGCGCCCGGCGCACGGAACGCCGAACGGCTTGACCGTTCGACGCCGCTCCCAAGGACGGGATTGATATCCCAGCAATGGAACATGAAGAACGTCCCGTACTGGCTTCCTGGTCGGGGCTTGAGCGAGGTCATCCGGTACGGTATCGGGCCCTGCAACGCTTGGCCGACACTCCACCTTTTTCTGCCGAAATCGTCGCTGTACAGGAGATAGCCGCTCGCGGTCGGGCCGGGCCCGTACGTGAGGTTGGCGGCGAGGTAGATTCGCCCTGTGTAGGGGTCCGCATAGAGCTCGGGGCGATCCCACCCGGAGGGAATCCAGCACACGCCCGCTCCGGTCGTGGCCGAACCGTCCGGGTTCAAGCAGGACATGACACCTTGAAACTCGAGAGAGCAGCCAAGCGGGTGCAAGTCCCGTCCGGCCAGAGCCTAGCCAGCAGGCCGGTAGCGAGTCTTGCGTGAGTCCCGGTCGCGAGGCCGGCCACGAAGCGTAGACAGCGAGGGTGTCCGGTGTCGCGCATCTCGCACAGTTCGATCCCAGCTTGATTTCCCGGGAGCCGACGTGAGACGGACCGCGTGGCGGTGTCCCATCCCGCGGGGGCGACCGGGAGCGTGGCCGAGATGGGACACGACGGCAGGGTGGGTACCGGGCAAGGAGGGGATGGGACGCGGTCGACGGCTGGGGCCCGGCGCAGCCGGCGGCGCTCAGAAGAGGTCGTCGTCATCGACGAGGTCGGAGGCGCGCGGCGGTGGTCGGGCGGCGCGCCAGTAGCGATCGATGCGGAGCTGCAGTCGATAGGTCTGCCGGATGAGGTGCCACGCGCGCCGCGCGACGGCGTCGAGCACGACCGGCCGGGCGTCGGCCGTGATGTCGGGGTGCGCGGCGACGAGGGAGTAGCGCGTGAGCTCGAGCTGGACGCGCAGGGCAGCGAGCATGGCGAGCTCGGGCGCCTGCGCGAGCTCGGGGGGCGTGGGGATCCACTGGATCATCGTGATCGGCAGGGGGGCGCCTCACGACCGTCCTCCCTGGGCTGGCTGATAGAGCGGATGCGCGGCGATGAGTTGGTTCATGAAGTCGCCGTCGATGGCGTCGCGACCGAGGACGGCGCATTGGATGAGGGCCTGGGTCGAGAGCTGGTTGATCGACCGCGGCCTGCCCTGCGACGCGTGGAACAGGCGCCGCACGGCGTCCTCGGAGAACAGCTTGGCGTCGACCTCGGCGCGCTGGAGCTGATAGGTGACGTAGTTGCGGGTGTCCTCGAGCGAGAAAGGGCGCAGCAGAATGCGCGTAGGCGATCCTCCTGTGCGATGCGAGGCGTGGATGGCCTCGAGGTAGTAGGTGACGTGCTCATCGGTGCGGCCGCCCTGGTCGAGCAGCTGCCCGAGGCGCTCCACGCGCGCTTCCACGCACTCCTGCCACCGCTGCGGTGAGTGCCGCGGGATCTCAGGAAGGGATTTCAGGGAGCCGCGGGCTTGGCGACGTTTTCAAGGTACCAAGCATATGTGGACCGGACGCCCTCTTCGAGGGAGATACGCGCGCGCCAACCCGCGGCGTTGATGCGAGACACATCGAGCAGCTTGCGCGGAGTGCCGTCTGGCTTCGTCGTGTCGAAGTGCAGGTCGCCTCGGTAGCCGACGGTTCGCGAGAGCAGCTCGGCCAGCTCCCGGATCGTGCACTCCGTGCCCACTCCGACGTTCAGGATCTCGTCGTCGTCGTAGTGATTCATGGCGAACAGAGCGGCCTCCGCGAGATCGTCGGCGTGGAGGAACTCTCGGCGCGGCATCCCCGAACCCCAGACCGTTACCTGGTCTGCGCCGGACACCTTCCCTTCGTGGAGCTTGCACATCAGGGCAGGCAACACGTGGGAGGATTGCAGATCGAAGTTGTCGCCGGGACCGTAGAGGTTCGTAGGCTGTAGGCAGACCCCCGACCACCCGTACTGGCGTCGATAGGACTTGACCATTTCGATGCCGGCGATCTTCGCGACCGCGTAGGCATGGTTGCTCGTTTCAAGCGGCCCCGTCAGGAGGTATTCCTCCTTGATGGGCTGCGGTGCATGCTTCGGATAGATGCAGGACGATCCGAGGAACAGGAGCTTCTTGCAGCCATTCCCATAAGCCGCGTCGATCACGTTGGTCTGGATGAGCAGATTGTCCCGGATGAAGTCGGCGGGATAGCGGCTGTTGGCGAGGATGCCTCCGACCTTGGCGGCTGCGAGGAAGATGAACTCCGGCCGGACCTCCCGGAAGAAGGCCCGCACTTGCGCCTGGTCCCGCAGGTCGAGATCGGCACGGGTGCTCGTGATGATCTGCTCATGACCTTCGGATCGCAGACGCCGCAGGATGGCCGACCCCACGAGGCCTCGATGACCCGCCACGAAGATCTTGCTATCTCTGAGCATGCTCGCCGGCCGCGTTGACGTCATGCCCCGCATTCTTGAGCAGGAGCTCCCGATTCGCGAGCCCGAGGTCGTGATCGACCATCATCGAGACCAGCGCCTCGAAGGTGACCTTCGGGCTCCAGCCGAGGGCAGCCTTGACCTTGGTCGGATCGCCGAGCAAGTAATCGACCTCCGCCGGCCGGAAATACCGCGCATCCGTCTCGACGTGTGCCTTCCAGTCGAGGTCGAGGCGACTGAAGGTCGCCTCCAAGAAGTGACGCACCGAGTAGGCCTCGCCGGTCGCCACCACGTAGTCGCCAGGGGCCTCCTGCTGGAGCATCATCCACATCGCCTCGACATAGTCGCCGGCGAAGCCCCAATCGCGCTGGGCGTCGAGATTGCCGAGGTACAGCTTCTTCTGGAGGCCCAGCTTGATCCGAGCGGCCGCGCGGGTGATCTTGCGAGTGACGAAGGTCTCTCCTCGACGCGGCGACTCGTGGTTGAAGAGGATGCCGTTGGAGATGAACATCCCGTAGGCTTCCCTGTAGTTGATCGAATACCAGTAAGCTGCGACCTTGCCGACGGCATAGGGGCTGCGCGGGTGAAACGGCGTCTTCTCGCTCTGCGGCGGGGGCGCAGCGCCGAACATCTCGGACGAGCCCGCCTGGTAGAACCTCACGGTGGTGTTTGCGTTCGCCATGTGATCTCTGAGCGCCTCCAGGAGGCGAAGCGTACCCGTGGCCACGACGTCGGCCGTGTACTCAGGCTCGTCGAAGGACACCTTGACGTGTGACTGCGCGCCGAGGTTGTAGACTTCCTGGGGCTGCACTTGCTCGAGGACCCGTCTCAGGCCGGTTCCATCGGACAGATCACCGTAGTGCAAGAAAAGCCGGCTCTCGGGCTCGTGCGGATCGCGGTAGAGGTGCTCGAGGCGTTCCGTGTTGAAGGTGCTCGCCCGGCGAATGATGCCGTGGACGACATATCCCTTCGAGAGCAGGAGCTCTGCCAGGTACGAACCATCCTGACCGGTGACACCGGTGATGAGTGCCGTCTTCATGTGATCAAGCCCTTCCTGTTGGCTGGTCCTGTTGCTCGGCCGGGCCGGTCATCTACCGGAAAACGCGCCGGCGTGAGATCAACCTCCCGGCGCGCCCGGCCGCGGAGGGTTGAGGAGCCGCTCCCGCTCGGCCCCGGACATCGTGCAGCGCTGGGCCGCGGGACCGATGGGCTGGCAGGCCGCGGCCTTGCTGCCGGCCGCGGCGCAGATCGGGTCCGGGCCTCGATCGCCCGCCAGCCGGCAGATCACGCTCAGCGGCTGATCCGAGCGCAGCATGTCGCGGTGCAGCTCTCCCAGCGCCGGCAGGCCCAGCGTCGGCCAGCCGATCTTGAGCTTGTGGTTGTCCTGGCTGATCGCGGGACCCGGTGCGAAGATCGGCCGGCAGCCCGCGTAGAGGTACCAGAGGGACTCGCCCGGCCGCAGCTTCGAGGGCGATTCCTCGATGTACGTGGGCACGGGCGGCGCCTCGAACATTCGACTGCCGGCCAGGTTGCGACAGTTGGTCGCGTAGAACTTGTCCTGGCCGTAGAAGCCCTGGTGCGCTTCGCAGTGCTTCTGCGCGTGCGACCAAACCCACTCGGCGGTCGACAGACCGCCCACCGCCACGCCGGCGTAGACGAGGATGGCCCCCAGCGAGGAGGCGCCGCGGGCCACGCCGAAGTCCTCGCACTGGCTCGTGACCCAATACACGCCCAGAAGCGGCGTCAGGAACAGGAGTGCACTCACGAAGCGATGGCACTCGAGCCCTGCGTCGTTGATGTCCACGCGGGTGAGCGCGACCACCGACACGACCGCCAGCACGGCGTGGAACGCGAACACGATCCTCGGTTCGCGCCGTCGCGTCCGGATCGCAGCGATCGCGCCCGCGCCGAGCACCGCGAGGATGGGCGCGAGATCGTTGAATAGCAAGCGCAGGCCCTGCGGATCGGAGAGCGGGATCGAGGGCTTGTAGAAACCGGGCAGCCGCCAGGGCACGATCGTAAGAGTCTGGTGCGGCGCGCCGGGCGCGAGCGTCCCAACGAACAGGAAGGTCGCCGCCGCCATCACGGCGACGAGGCCGACCAGGATCTGGATCCCGGTAACACGGCGCGGCGCCAGCACGTCCGGCTCCACGAGCCAGGCCGCGCCCATGGCGAGTCCCAGCATGCCGAGCGAGACCTCGTCGGTCACGACCAGGAGCGCGGCGGTCGCGAGCAGCACCGGCGTCGTGCGGGAGACCGGCACGGCCATCGCCTTCTGAACGACGCGCAGCAGCACCGCCGCCGCGAAGCCGACGAACATGAGCCCGGCCAGTGCGTCGTGGGGGCGGAAGCTGAGGTTGTAGTAGTTGACGAAGGAGTAGCCGCCCATCGGGCGGGCCTCGCCGCCGAGCAGCAACGTGGCCGGCCCCACGAGCAGCGTGCCGAGCGCGACCAGGGAGAGCAGCCCGGCTCGGCGGACTCCCAGCTGGGCGCAGAGCAGCGCCAGCGTCGCCCCGATCAACCCGAACATGAGGTCGTGTGCGAGCGACAGCGCGAGCGAGGCGTGCATCGCGTCCGCCGACAGAGTCTGCAGCACCGCGGCGAGCACGTTGCCGGAGTAGTGGTAGTAGAGCCCGCCGTGCGGCTCGTAGACATTGACGAACGGAATGCGCTGGCCGCGCAGCGCCGTCACGAGCGGAATGTGCCACTGGCGATCCCAGATGGCGCAAGACCTGGACAGCTGCAGGCTGACCCACACCGCACAGGCGCAGGCCAGCAGCAGGGCGAGCGAGGTCTGCCAGCCGAGCGCGCTCGGCCATACCGGCCGATGGCGACGCAGCCACACGAAAGCGATGGCCCCGAGACACCAGCCCACCCGCGAAAAGACGACCGCCGTCTCGAGCCGGAACACGCGCGCCAGCGTGAGGATCGCAAGCAAATCGACGGCCACCGTCAGCGGGATGTCGAGCGCCATCTCCCCGGGCTCGCGATCGCGATGCGATCGCAGCACGAGCACGACGGCCACGGGGAGGAGATAGCAGAACCCGCTCAGCAGACAGGCCCAGATCAACGCAGTTCCAGCAGCCAATTGTAGTAGAGACGCAACCCCGCGGGCCACCGGAGAGGCAGATCCAGGTGATGGGCCCGCGCCACCCGGAAGCCCGCGCCCGCGAATCGATCGGAGACCATGCGCGGCGTCGTGATGTGGTGATCGTCGATGTTCTTGAAGCCGATCATCCGGAACGCCACGTCCATGCCCTTGTTCACGCTCGGCATGCCGAGGAGAAAAAGACCGCCGGGCCGGAGCACGCGCGCCACCTCGCTGAGCGCGCGGGGATACTCGCTCAGGTGCTCGAACACCGAAAAGCACACCACGAGATCGAAGAAAGCACGATCGTAGGGTAGCTCGTACACCGATCCACGCACCAGCTTCGACTGCTGCCCGTGGGCCGCGAGGAAGGGCGTGACAAGCGCGGGGTCTGCATCGAGATCGATGCCGTGCAACTCGTCGACGCCGCGGCCGAGCGCCAACTGCACGGCTCCGGCGCCGTAGCCGACCTCAAGCACGCGCGTGTAGCGTCGTTCGGGCACCAGCCGCAGCCCACGGTTTATGCGCTCACGGAACAGCTTTCCGATCAGCGGCCGACGGTAGTACTCGATCGGATCGGTCGGGCCGTTCTTTGGGAGATCCGCGAGCAAGGATGGAGTGATCTCGAACAGGTCAATCCGCCGATCTCAGCGTGCCGCGCGCGTGGATGTACATGCGCGCCCACGCCGGCACAACGGCGTCGGCCAGGCGCTCGAAGCCGTCGAGCAGCGCCGAGGCGGGGCCGAAGTCCGCGAGTGTCGGCCATCCCATCTTGTGGTGAAACAGTATCCGGTGCAGCGGCAACGCTTGGTGGTGGCGCACCTGGTCGACCTCGAAGCGGCTGCCGAGCAGGGTGGTCAAGAAGCGCGCGCTCGATCGTAGCTCGCCGCGCTCGGCCGGCTGGCTGAGCGCGTGCATCACGATGAGCGGGTTGTACCGGCAGGGCTCGAGGACGTCGATGCGTCCGCCCGAGGACAGCACGCGGGCACACTCGTCGATCACGCGCGCCGGCTCCGGGAGGTGGTGGATGAGATCGCGCACCAGCACGTGGTCGAAGCTGCCCCGCGCGAACGGTAGCTCGCAGGCTGAGCCCGCCACGAACTGGCTGCGCGACACGTGTGCGCGGGCGAATGCGAGCTTGGGTGGAAACAGGTCGAGGCCGACGGCGTTGGCCGGCGCCCCGAGGTGATGGAGCGTCGCGCCCTCCGCGCAGCCGAGGTCCAGCACGCGGCGTCCTAGCGGGAGGAAGGCGGCCTGCACCAGCGCCCGCTCGCGATCCGACACGAAGCGCGCCTCGGTCTGCCACGCGAATTGCTGCGGCGCGGCCTCGCCGAACGCGTCACGCAGGGCCTCCCCTCGGATCACCCTGCTCCACCTCATGGATCAGAGTCCCATGCGCAGCTTGCGGAACCCGAACGCGGTCATCTTGAGCAGCAGCCAGCCGTGGGAGAAGCGGCTGATCTTGGTGTCGCCATAGGTCCGGGCGCGATATCGCACGGGCAGGTCCACGATCTTCAAGTTGAGCCGCGCCGCGCCGAACAGCAGATCGAAGTCGCCGAACGGATCGAAGTCCCCGAAGAAGGCGCGGTGGGCCTGGATGCGGTCGTAGTCTCGCCGATACAGCACCTTGGTGCCGCACAGCGAATCCTTGATGGGCTGCTCGAGCAGCCACGACAGCGCGAGCGAGAAGAACTTGTTGCCGAGGAGGTTCAGGAACCGCATGGCTTCGCCCTCCATCGGATAGACCAGCCGCACCCCGTTGATGAAGTCCCCCTTCTGGGTGACGAGCGCGCGGTAGAACTTCGGTAGATCCTCTGGCGGCACGGTCAGGTCGGAGTCGAGGATCATGAGGACGTCAGCCTTGGCGGCGGCAAAGCCCTTGCGAACCGCGTCGCCCTTGCCCTTCCCGTCGCCCTGATCGATGAGCGAGAGCAAGAGCGGTCCCTTGTACTCCTGGATCGCCGCCTGGATCTCCTCACGGGTGCCGTCGCTGGAGTTGCCGTCCACGAAGATGAGCTCGGTCATGGGACCCATGACGGGCGTGCGCTCGATGGCGGCCCGGATGTTGCCTTTCTCGTTGCGACACGGGCAGATCACCGAGACGCTGGGCAGCGGCGCAACGGTGGGAGTGGCCACCGGGCGGGCGACCACGTAGTCAATCAGCGCGGTCTCCTTGACGCCGGGGAACTTCGTGATGACGCGGTTGGCCAGCTCGGACAGGCCCGGCACCTTCACGGGCAGGAGAATGTCGGTGCCCTTGCGCACCACCTCGAAGTCCGAGAGGTGCAGGAAGTTGACGATGTCTTGCAGCGAGACCCAGTTCTGCTCCGGCCACCTGGTCTTGAGCCCCAGTTGTTCGGCTACCTTCAGCGCCGGCTCCCACAGGAAGCTGTAGTAGGTGACGATGACGCGGGCGTTCGGCGAGATCATGCCGCGCACGCGGTCGAGGCCCCGCTCGATGTCGCCGAGGTGACCGATCACGTCGGACAGGATGACGAAGTCGAAGGGCCCCTCGGGCAGTGGGTCGCGCTCGATGTCGGCCACGCGGAACGTCAGCTCGGGATGACGCTGCTGCGCGATCTCGATCATCTTGGGTGACAGGTCGAGCCCGAGGCCGACCGTAGGCTGGACGGCCGCTAGGAGGTCGCCGAGCCCGCAGCCCAGCTCGAGCACGCGGCTCCCCGGCACCACCAGGCTCGCGACCAGCCGCTGGAGCTGCGTCGAGTAGTAGTGCTGGCGCTCGACGACCTTTTCCAGGCGCCACACTGCGATGGCGTCGTAGAGTGCAACCTTGGCGCTGAGCCGGGCGCGTTCCTGCTGCTCGAACTCCGACAGCGGAGCCTCGAGGGCAGGGCGACGCCTTTTCTTTGCAAGATCCTTCATCCGCCGCCCCAGGTGGGCCTACCTAACCACGTTGACCGCCTGCTGGCAACCGAGCCGCAGCATGCCTTGCCGCCCCTCGCCGCCATCAGCGCTACGCTCCCTCTTCTTGAGTGCGTAGGACATTCGATCTGCACGCCGGAGCCTCGGTCCGCGAGCCCCGCGCGGCGTCCGACAACGACGCGAGCATCGCGCTCCTCCCGAGCGGCAAGGTGCTCGTGGCCGGCGGCCGCCAGGGCGTGTCGATGAGCGCCTCGTTCCGGCCAGCGCCGAGATCTACGATCCCGGCGTACCGATCGATTGCCAGGTCACGCAGGTCGACGGCACCACGGTGGTCCTGTCGAGCGGTACCGTGTGCGTGGGCGGCGCTTGCGACGGCCACGGCCGATGCGTGGCTGTCGCCGACGGTGGAGTGGGCGGTGCCGCGGGAGCGGGCGGTGCCGCGGGAGCGGGCGGTGCCGCGGAGCCGGGGCGCCGGGGCCGGCGCTGCCTCGCTTGGGTTGCGGGCACCGGCACGCGCGCACGCGCTGTGACGGTAGTCAACACAGACCACACCCGTTAGCATGCACGCTGATCGCCGTGCAGCACCCAGGCAACCCGTCAGATTCGCGGACGTTTACCGGAACCGGGGCGATCGCTGCGGAGGAAGGGCGGCACGCAGTCGCCGTCGGCCACGTGCTCGGGGAACGCTTCGAGCTCCTTGCGGAGATCGGCCGGGGTGGCATGGGTGTCGTGTGCCAGGCACGCGATCGGCTGTCCCATGGCCCCGGAGCGGCTCGACCACTCGACGGGCGCGCACCCAGCGGGCGACGTTTATGCGCTCGGGCTGGTGCTGTTCGAGGCCGCGGTGGGTCGACGACCGCACGTGACGGACACGCTCGAGGAGCTTCGGCGAGCGCGGGCACGGGGTGCGCCCCCGCTCGCGCCACTGCGCCCTGACTTGGGGGACGCACTCTGCGCGATCGTGGACCGCTGCCTTTGCGCCGACCCGGCCGCGCGCTTTGCCGACGGCGCTGCCGTGTCACGCGCCGTCGAGGCGCTGCGGTTCGAACCCCGCAGCCCGGTGGCCAGGAGGCAGCGCAGGTGGATTCTGCCGCACGTGACGGCGTCGCTCGCGCTCCTGCTACGCGCCCTGAAGTTGCCGGGCTTCGCGCGTCACGCCGAGGACGTGGCGGCGCACGCGGAGCGCGACGGCTGGACCTTCGGTCGCTACCTGCACCACCTGGCCGATCTGGCGGTCGCAGCGAGACATGTCTCCGCTTCGCGGCCGGTCATCTAGATCGATGACCGCCCATCGTCACCGGGTCAGCGCGGCCCGGAGCGCCTCCGGGTCGACGATCGGTGCCTGACAGGCCCCGCGCTCGCACACGTAGGCTGTCGGCTTGCCCTCCACCGGGAGCTTGCCCGCGGCGACCGGCGCCAGCTTGCCGAGCGCCTCGATGCGCGAGGACGGCGCGCCTAGAAACGCATGCGTCGGAGCGAATGTGTCTGTGAGGACCCTTCGCAGCGCCCCCGCATCGGTGTCATCCGGCCACACGAGCACCACCTCGACGAGCTTCGTGGTCGCGTACTCGAGGGCGACCAAGAGCTCGGTCAGCGCGAGCGGGTGCTCGGCGATCGCCTCCGCGAAGCAGCCGAGCGCGCGGCTGGCCGACTCGCGCCACCGCGGATCGAGCGTCATCGCCTCGAGCCGGAGCGCGTTCAGCGTGGCGATCGACGTCCCCGACGGCTCGGCGCCGTCGAACGCGGGCTTCTCGCGGGCGAGCAGCGCCTCGTGGTCCTCGCCGGTCATGAACCAGCCCCCGTGCGCGCGGTCGGCGAAGCGTTCGTCCGTCTCGGCGCTAAGGCGCAGCGCGGCCTCTAGCCAGCGCGGCTCGAACGTCGCCTCGTACAGGTCGATGAGCCCCTGCGTGACGAACGCCCAGTCGTCGAGGAACGCCACCTGCTGGGCGCGCCCGTCCTTGTGGCTGCGATGCAGCACGCCGCCCGGCGAGAGCGGCCCGAGCACACACTCCGCCGCCTGCTCCGCGGCGACGATCCAGCGTGGCTCGCCGAGGACGCGACCGCCCACGGCGAGCGCGGAGATGGCGAGGCCATTCCACGCCGCGAGCACCTTGTCGTCGCGGATCGGCTGGATCCGCGCGGCTCGGACTCCGTAGAGCGTCCTGCGCGCGGCCGCGAGCGCAGCGTGCTCGGCCTCGTCGGGGGCCGGCGCGAACAGGATGTTGTGGCCCTCGAAGTTGCCTGCGGCGGTGACGCCGTAGTAGCGGCAGAAGCGGTCCGCGTCGGCGCCCACCGCCGCCCGGATCTCGCTCTCGGACCAGACCGCAAACTTGCCCTCCTCTCCCTCCGAGTCGGCGTCGGTGGCCGAGTAGAGCCCACCGCCGGGCGCGGTCATCTCGCGCAGCAGGTAGTCGAGCGTCTCGCGCGCCACGCGCGCGAACACCGGCCGGCCGGTCAGCTGATGCGCTTCGGCGTAGGCGACGGCGAGCTGGGCATTATCGTACAGCATCTTCTCGAAGTGCGGGACCAACCAGTGGGCGTCGACCGAGTAGCGGGCGAAGCCGCCGGCGAGGTGGTCGTAGATGCCGCCGGCCGCCATCTTCTCCAGCGTGAGCGTGGCCATCTCGAGCGCGCCGGCGTCGCCGGTGCGATGCGCGTAGCGCAGGAGCAGGCGGAGCGGCAGGTTC
>JAHFDS010000124.1 GCA_023248855.1 Myxococcales bacterium | reverse complement strand
ACGGCCAGCAACCCTGAACGGCCGCGTGGTAGGCTCCGCGCCCATGTCTCACCGGACCCTCGCCGTCGCCCTGTGCACGCTCGCCGCGTGCGGTCCGTCCAGCAAGCCCACAGGGGCCGACGCCGGCGCCACCGGAGGCCACACCTCGCCCGACTCGCCCTTGCCGCCCCTGGCCGACGCGCCGCGCCGGCCCGACGGCCCGCCCGCCACCGACGCGGTCGCGTCGAACGTGGTCATCTACGCGCACTCGCCGACCGAGCTCTACCGGATCGACCCGCAGACGTTCGACCTCCAGGTCATGGGCACGTTCAGCGTGCCCGACCACATGACCGACCTCGCGGTCACGCCCGATGGGACCATCTACACCATCTCCTACACGATGGGCACGAGCACGCTCTGGCAGGTCAACGCCGCCACGGCGGCCTGCACGCGGGTCGTCGCCATCACGAACTCCCCGAACGCGGTGGGCATGACGTTCCTGCCCGACAACACACTCCTCGTCGCCGACAAGGACGGCCAGGTGTTCCGCGTCGATCCGCGCGGCGGAACGGCCAGCAAGATCGGCGAGTACGGCATGATGATGAGCACCGCCGGCGACCTCGTCGCCGTGTCCGACGGGACCATGTTCGGGATGAGCGACAAGAAGCCCGGCGGCGCGAGCGCGGCGACCAGCAACATCCTCCTGCGCGTGAACTCCATGACCGGCGTCGGCACGCCCATCGGCACCGGCATCGGCTACGGCAAGGTGTTCGGCATGGCCTTCGTGCGCGGCAAGGTCTACGCGTTCACCGACGCCGGCGAGATCGTCGAGATCGACCACATGACCGGCACCGGCCGCCTGGTCCGCACCCACGCGGGCAAGCAGTTCTGGGGCGCCGGCGTCACTCCGCTCGTCACCATCGGCTAGGAGGAAGCCCCGTGATCGCGTCGCCCTTGCTCGTCCTCGCCGCTCTGACGACCCCCATCGAGATCGTCTATCACGCCGACCTGGAGGGCCAGATGGCCATCCCGCAGTGCGGCAAGTCCCGGAGCGAGCCGCCCGACTACGCGTCGCTCGTGGCCACGATCCAACGCCTTCGCAAGGAGGCCGGTGCGCGCGGCGCGGCCGCGCCGATCGTGCTAAACGGCGGCGACAGCATCGCCCCGGACCTGTTCGTGCGCGGCATCTTGAAGCGCGACAAGGAGGCGGGCGCCAAGGACATCGCCCTGGCGTTCAAGCAGGCCGGCTACGACGCCATCGCGATCGGTAACCACGAGCTCGCGACCGAACGCGACCGCTTCGAGCGCTTCGCCGCCGCGGTGACCGCCCTCGGCATGCCGCTCGTGCTTTCGAACCTGCGCTGCGACGTCAAGGTGCAGCCATTCTGCCAGCATGTGCGCTCCGAGGCCATCGTCGAGCGCGCCGGCCAGAAGATCGGCATCCTCGCGGTGCTCTCGCCGCGCACGCTCGCGGGCGTCAAGGGCGACAACCTCGCAGGGCTCCAGCTCGACGAGCCGGTCGAGGCGATCACCGCGGGGATGGCGCGCCTGCGCAAGGCCGGCGCCGCGGCCGTCGTGTTGATGGTGCAGATCAACGCGAACCAGACCGGCTTCGACGAGGTGTGGGCGCTGCAGCAGAAGCTCGCGACGGGCGACGCGCCGGAGGTCATCCTCTCGAGTGGCCTCGCCGAGCAGGACGGCGCCACGGCCACGCGCCTCGTGCGCCAGGACAACGCGCCGCCGCTCGTGGGCTCCTCGGGGGGCACCGTGAGCGTCACCGACGTCACGATCGCGGCCCACGGCGCCAGGGGGCCGCGCGTGGACGCAAGGGGCGAGCCCGCCCGCGCCGACGAGCGCGACGCCGAGACCGCCCGCATCCTTTCGCCGCATGTCGCCAACTACTGCGACCGCTACGGCAAGGCCGTCGGGCCCGGCGCGGCCGCCCACGCGATCACGAAGCCCGAGTTCGTCGCGTACGTGCTCAACGTGATGCGCCGCGCGACCGGCACCGAGATCGCGCTCCTGAACACCGGCTTCGTGCACGCGCGGCCGTTTCCCCTCGCGGGCGGGCTGACGCAGGCCGAGCTCAAGCGCGCCATGCCGCACAAGGCGGTCGTCGGCACCGCGCGCCTGACCGGCACCGCGCTCGAGGAGCTCCTGGGCGCGGGCCTTGCCAACAAGAAGCTCGCCTTGCTCGGTGCCACGCGCGCCGACGCCAAGTCGTCCATCGAGATCAATGGCCGCGAGCTCGACAAGTCGCGTTCCTACACGATCGCCACGGTCGAGTTCGTCGCCAAAGGCGGCGACGGCATCTTCGGCGCGACCGACCTCGAGGCCTGGCATCCGATCCACGGGGAGCCCGACGTCCGCGATCTGGTCGAGCGGTTCATCGACAAGGACACCGCGCGGGAGGACGGTGACCCGTCGATCGATCCGGGCACGGACTTCGGCAAGCCGGCGACCGACCGGCTGCTCACCGTGGCCATGGCCGACATCGGCGCGGACTTCACCGACACCAACATCTCGAACGGCAAGTCGTACGGCGACGCGCAGCTCACCCGCGCCGAGCAACGCGCCATCAACGCGCAGTTCAGCGCGATGCTGCAGCTCAACCACCCGGTGCACGGCCTCGACAACCGCCTGTCGCTCAAGTACGGCTACGCGCGGACCCAGCCCGCGGGCATGCCTGCCGCCTCGCAGGAGACCCTCGACCTCATCTCCTTGACGTCGATCTACAGCTACAAGGGCTTCAAGGACGTCAAGGCGCTGCCGAGCGCCGCGGTGCCTGACCCGTACATGCGCGTCTTCCTGGAGTCCGAGTTCACCAGGCCCGATCAGGTGATGGGCATGGGGCGTACCTACCAGCACCTCGAGCTCACGCACACCGGAGGCGCGCTGTTCACGCTGCACCCCAAGCTCAAGCTGCGCGGAGGCGCCGGCTACCGAAAGGAGCTCGCCGCGAGCTCGAGCTCGCCCGATCCCGCGGAAGCGAACGTCGGCCAGGTCCGCTTCGTGGCCGAGGCCGGCGCGACGCTCGACCCCATCGGCGTGGCCAGCGTGGGCGATCTCGCCATCAAGTTCGAGGCGCTGTTCGACTACTTCATGATCAATCCGAGCGGCAAGACCGAGCACCAGCTCCGGAGCTCCGGCAAGGTGTCCATGCCGCTTCTGCCGCTGCTCTTTCTGACCGCCGGGCTCGACATCTTCGCCGTCGACCGGAACGGCGCCGGGTGGGGCGCGAGCTTCGACACCACGATCGGCCTGCGCGTCCACTTCGACGCCGCGCATCAATCCCTGTAGCCGGCGACTACCCGCGTTTTCTGAAGTCGTCGATCACGTCCTGGATGATGCGCTCGAGGTCGAGCTCAGGCTTCCAGCCGATGAGCGAGCGCACCCGCGTCGTGTCGGGCACTCGCCGCGGCATGTCCTCGAAGCCCTCTTCGTAGGCCTGCGCGTAGGGGATGGTGGCGATCTCGGAGGCCGATCCGGTCATCGCCTTGACCTGCTCCGCGAGCGTCCGGATGCTGATCTCGTGCGCGTTGCCCAGGTTGTAGACGCCGCCGTAGGCGCGCTCGTCTCGAAGCAGCGCCACCATCGCGCGCACGACATCCGACACGTGCGTGAAGCAACGCGTCTGCGTGCCGTCCCCGAAGACCGTGATGGGCTTGCCGGCCAGGGCCTGCTGCACGAAGGTCGGCAGGACCATGCCATAGCGGCCGGTCTGCCCCGGACCCACCGTGTTGAAGAGGCGAGCGACGACGGTCGGGTGCCGCTTCTCCTTCCAGTAGGCGAGCGCGAGGAACTCGTCGATGAGCTTGCTGCAGGCGTACGACCAGCGCCCCTTGCTGCTCGGCCCGAGCACGAGATCGCCGTCCTCGCGGAAGGGCACGTCGGCGGACTTTCCGTAGACCTCGCTGGTCGAGGCGATGAAAGTGGGCTTCTTCTTCTTGACCGCGAGCATGAGCACGATCTCGGTACCGCGGACGTTCGACTCGATCGTGCGCACCGGGCTCTCGACGATGAGCCGGACACCGACCGCGGCCGCGAGGTGATAGACGAGGTCTGCCTGGTCCACCAGCTCCCCCATGAGCGGCACGTTCGTGAAGGTGTCCACGTGGTAGCGAAAGCGCGGGTGGCCCTTGAAAGCAGCCAGGTTGTCGGCCGATCCCGTCGAGAGGTCGTCGAGCACCGTGACCTCGTCGCCGCGTTCGAGCAGCGCCCGCGTGAGGTGGGATCCGATGAAGCCGGCACCGCCCGTGATGAAATTCCGCATCGACTGCATCGTACCTTATCGGCCCCGGCCCGAGATCCCGGGCCAGGACCCCGTAGACCGTAATGCACATTACAGTCAATCCGACACAAGTGACGATAGACTGAATTCGGGGAGCGGCTCACCCCAACGGTCACCATGACCTGGGTCCTTGGTCTGTGCTGTGGCGTGCTGGCCGCCCTCGCGGGTGGGCTCGCGTTGCACCTTGCGCGCGAGCGCAAGCGATATTCCGAGCGCCAGGACCGCCTGGGCGAGCTCGAGGCCGCCCTGGCCAATCTCGTGCGCGAGCTCGAGCGCACCCGGGCCCAGGAGGCGCAGCGAGCCAAGGAGCTCGCGCGCTATCTCCCGACCGACGTGGCCCAGCGCATCACCAACGCGCCCGCCGACGGTGTCGGCATCAAGCGCCGCCGCGGTCGTCTCACCGTCTGCTTCGTCGACATCGTTGGCTTCACCAGCATGGCCGACAGCCTGGCGCCGGAGGACCTCGAGGCCCTGCTAAACCGGTACTTCACGGTCATGACCGAGATCGTGCAGAGCCGTGGCGGCACGCTCGACAAGTTCATGGGCGACGGGATCATGGTGTTCTTCGCGGGCGAAGGCGCCGACGCGGAGGCGGCCAGCGCCTGCGTGCGCATGGCCATCGACATGCAAGTGGCTTCGCGCAGGCTGGCCGACGAGTGGCAGGGACGCGGCTCCGAGGTGCCGCTCCGCATCCGCATCGGGATCGCGACGGGCTACTGCTCGGTCGGCAACTTCGGCTCGCACAGCCGCGTGCAATACACGGCGGTCGGCGGCCCCGTGAACCTGGCGGCTCGCCTGGAGGCCGCGGCCGAGCCGGGCGGCATCCTGCTCGCCCACTCGACCTTCGGCCTGGTCCGCGACGCCTTCGTGCTCGAGCCGGCGGGCACGTTGTCGCTCAAGGGCCTGGCGCGTCCCATTCATGCCTACCTGGCGCTCCGCGAGTGCACGCCCGGAGAGGCGCGCGCCGTGCTCGCGGCTGCCGGCATGGAAGGCTGAGCGAGGGCTCGACGATGTCGCGGCCGACGTCCGAGGGGCCGGTGATGGTGGCGCGCGACGATTCGGCATCGGCGCGCATCCCCATCGGGGCCGAGGAGCGAAGCATCGAGGAGACCAAGCCGGTCGACCTCGACTCCCTCGACCTGCCGGCGTCCGAGGAGGAGCTCGACGACGAGCTGCGGGCGCTGGCGCAACGGCAGGCGCGCGTCGCCTTCCGGACTGCTGCGCTCGCCGCCCCGGCCTGTGGGCTGCTCGCGCTGGTGACGGTGCAACGACAGCTCCCGTACGCGCTCGGCGCGCTCGGCGCGGTCTGCCTGACCAGCATCGCGCTGACGCTGCGGCCGATCGCCGCCCCGCGCGTGGTGTCGGTGCTCGTGCCGTTCGGGGCCCTGGCGTCGGGCACGCTCGGGCTGCTCGCCGGCTTCTCGGGCGGCCCCTCGTCGCCGTGGCTCGCGCTCCACCTGTCGATCTTCGGCTACGGGGCCCTGGCGTTCGCGTTCACGCCGCTGCGGCTGGCGATCGCGGAGCTGTGCGGCGGCGCCTTCTACCTCACGCTCGCGGCGAGCCTGGCCCCCGAGGCCCACGGTCGATCGATCGGCGCGGCCGCGCTCACGCTCCTGCTCGGCGGCATCGGGTCGATCTCCGTCTGCGCCACCGCGCGCCGCCAGGCCAAGCTCGACTACGAGACGCGGCGGAAGCTCGACCGCGCCCGCGACAAGCTGACCGCGCGAAACCGCGACCTCAAGGCGCGCGTACAGTCGGAGGTGCAGCGCTCGCTCGGGGCGCTCGAGCTCACGCGCTACGTGCCGCGCGAGGTCGCCGAGCGCCTGCTCCGCGGCGCCGCGCCCGAGCTCAAGCGCGAGCGGCGCCGGCTGACGGTCTGCTCCGTGCGCATCGCGAGCTTCTCCGCGCTCGCCGACGCGCTGGTCCCGGAGGACACGGGGCGGCTGATCCAGCGCTACATCGAGGAGATGTCCGAGGCGGTCGACGACTACGGCGGCGCGATCGATCGGGTCGCGGGCGACGCGCTCGGCGTGCTCTTCGGAGCGCCCGAGCCGCGTCCGGACGCCGACGGCGCCGAGGCCTGCGTGGACATGGCGCTCGAGCTCCTGTCGCGCGCCGCGCGCCTGGTGCGCACCTGCGAGCAGCTCGGCACCGAGGTGCCGTTCGGCATCCAGATCGGCATCGCGACCGGCTACTGCACCGTGGGGACGTTCGGCTCGCTCGAGCGCATGCAGTACACGGCGATCGGCGCCGCGGTGGACCTCGCGAGCTCGCTTTGCGCGGGCGCCAAGACGGCGCAGATCCTCATCTCGCACGCCACCGCGGGCCTCTTGCGCGATCGCTTCGAGCTCGTCGAGCTCGGCGAGCTCACCCCGCCCGGTCACGCGCGCCAGGTCCACGCCTATGGCGTGGTGGGCCGCAAGGGCGCCAAGGTCGGCCTCGTCGGCTAGTTTGCGATCGGTCGCCGCGGACGGCGACCGCAGAGGGGATGCCGAGCATCCCCTCCCCGTTCGGACAAGTCCTCACGGGCCCCCTCCCCTTGCGATTGCCAGCCGAGCCGCGTCGATTGCGAATACAGCGCCATCGGGGTGCTGGCCGGCGCAAGGCGGTCACCCCCCGGTGTGGCACCGAGGGAGAGACAGCCCCTTCCGGACCCACATCGATGCGCGAGCGCTTCGAGGCCGCGCGAGGCGTTCACCGGAGCTGCACGTCGTCGAGCTGCAGGGAGAGCTTGCCCGGCGCGGGGCCGCCGCCGAAGAAGATGCCGATGAGGTCGTGGGCGTCGATGCCAAAGGCGGAGACGGGCAGGGTGACCTGCGTCCATTCGGGGCCAGCGTGGAAGGTCTGGATGGCGGGTACGTAGCCGCCGGCTTGCGTGAAGATCAGGATGCGGTAGGTGCCTTCGGTGCCACGCGCGAAGAACGAGAGCTGCTGCTTGCTGGACAGGTTGGCCGGGGTGCTCTTGTCGGCGGACGCGTAGAACATCGCGCCGGCCCAGGGGAAGGGGGCGCCGGGCTTGACGTCGCCGGTGATCTGCAGCGCGCCCTTGCTGCGCTGCGCGCCGTGGGCGACCACGGTGAGCGCGGCGGTCGAGGCGCCGCCCACGAGCTGGTCGCTCGAGGGTTCCCAGCCGAAGCCGAACCTCGCGGTGGGCTTGCCCTGCTCGAAGTCGCTGATGAGGCCGGACTCGGAGCCGGGCGGAGGGGGAACCTTGGCGGCGAGGGCGGCCTGCGCGCGCTCGGCGGCGATGACCTGCCCGAAGGCGTGGCGGTCGACCGCCTGGCCATTTTTCCAGATGCCGGTGATGTGGCGGGTGGCCTTGATCTCGGTGGTGGGATCGCCCTTCACCAGGACGAGGTCGGCGCGCCTTCCCACGGCAATGCGGCCGCGGTCGGCGAGGTGAAAGCCGTCGGCGACGGCGGCGGTGGCGGCCACCAGCGCCTCGAGGGGAGACAGGCCAGCGCGCACGAGGAGCTCGAGCTCGCCGTGGGTGCTGGCGCCGTGGGTGGTGCCGTCGTTGGGAGCGTCGGTGCCGGCGAGGATCGGCGCCTGCTCGGCCCGGAGGCGGCGGACGGCCTCCTCGGCATGACCGTAGGAGAGGCCGGGCGCGGACATCCAGCGGTTGCTCTTCAGGCCCTTTGTCGCGGCGGCGGACAGGTAGGGCGCGAGGTCCTTGTCGCCGGCGATCGCGGCGCCCGCGGCGGTCCCGGTCAGGCCGTGCAGCACGGACAGCGTGGGGACCACGAAGGCGTGATGTCGCGCGACGAGCGGCGCGAACGCCGGATCGGGTGCCTGGTCGTAAAAGACATGCATGAGACCGTCGGCGTTGGCCAAGATGGCGTCGCGCGCTTCGCGCGCGCTCTCCGCGTGCACGACCGCCAGCTTGTTCCGCGCGTGCGCGGCGACGATGGCGGCCTGGAGGGTGGCCTTGCTGAGGGTCGGGATCGTTCGGCCGAGGCGCGCGCCATCGTCGTAGATGATCTTGATGTAGTCGCTGCCCTCGGCGATGCGCGCGTCCACGAACGCCTGTGCCTTGGCCGGGTCGGTGAGGGTGGGCACGACCATGCCGTACTCCGTGCCGTGCCCCTTGGGGGAGGTCACCGCGAAGCCGGAGGAGCGCAGGTCGGCCAGCTCCGCCGACGACGCGGATTGCTTGCGCAGCTTAGCTGCCGCGGCCGGATCGGTGAGCATGTCGAGCACGGTGGTCACACCGAACGCCAGCGCCTGGCGCAGCTGGCCCTCGTTCCAGACGTGGGCGTGGGCGTCGATGAAGCCGGGCAGGAGCGTCGATCCCGCGGCGTCGATGATCTTTGCGCCCGGCGGGATCGGTGCGTCCCTGCCGACAGCGGTGATGCGACCGGCCTGCACGACCACGCGGGCGGACGGCAGCACCTTCTCGCCGTCGAAGACGCGCGCGTTCTGGAACACGAGGACGGTCGCCAGCGCAGGCAGGAGCGTGGAGAGCATCGGGGGATTCTAGACCTACTCCGGACCTGGAGACCGGACCTGGAGACCGAAAACGGTCAAAGGCGCCCCGGGAAGATCACCAGCTGGATGAAGTCGTATTCGAACCCGCCGAAATCGAAACGGGTATTTGCAATCGCGATGTCCGCGGACGGAACCCAGCGGATGTTGGTGCGCAGCAGCCACCAGGTTGCGGGCGTGATGCGAATGTCCCACCCCAGGACCACGCTCGGGATGACCTTGCTCTCGCTCGCGGTCACCCGCCGCTGCCCGTCTTGGTCCTCCAGGTGATACCTGCCGAGACCGACTCCTCCGCCGAAAAATGGGACAAATCCGTAGTAATTCGGGTCGATGAACTTGATGACCTCGAGGAAGCCAGCCAGCTGGCCGGTCTGCAGCGAGGCCCCGTGCGCCTCGGCGGACCCCCAGATGTACCGGCCGGCCACGCGCAGCTCCGCATCCCAGCGATGCGTGTAGTAGCCGAGGGAAGCCATCGGGAAGGCCGGCTCCGAGTAGGGCCCCGCCAGGTAGGGTCTGCGGCGCCCAAAATAGTCAGACGCGTTGTAGGTCTCGCGCGAGGAAGGGCCGACGCCCACGGTCATCCCGGAGGCCGTTCCGCATCGCATCATCTCGGCCCATCGGCGTGCGTGCTCGCTCCGAAACCCCGGCTCCACGGCAAACGACGAGGCGTCGAAATTCGCAGACACTGCCAGAAGGACGCGGAAGCCCGACAGATCCAGCCGGCGCGTCTCGTAGGCGGGCGAACCCTCGGAAAGCGGCTGCGGCACGACCCCCGTCCCCACCGGGAAGCTCTCACCAAGCCGGTATTCGCCCTCGAGCGTCACCAGCAAGCCGAAGCGTGATCGCCAGGAGACCCCTGTCCCGAGGGGGAGCAGATGCGTCGTGTCACCGCCCGGATTGGCCGTGGGATCGGGCGTATCCTCGACCCGGATCCGACGCGTCATCAGGCCCGTGGAGACGAAGGGCCGGACGGTGCCCCGTCGCAACGCCCAGGGATAGTAGCGAACCCCGGTGTCCATGTTGTACGCGGCGCTGACCGCACGACCAGGCCCCGCGCCGGTCGCATCGGCTCCCAATGCCACGATCGGAATGGTGACGTACAGCTCCGCGTGCTCGTGAAAGTGCAAGGCACCGATCGACGCGCCCACCATGCCGAGCCGGGGCGGAGCGCGCCGTTCGAAGGCGGATCCACTCGTGGGCAGCTCGATGGCGGATCGCGCGGGCAGGAGCAGCGCCGGCGTCAATCCGAGGGTCAGTGTGGCAAAGGGCTCGCCGACCCGCTGCTCCGGAATCCAGGCGACCGGAAGGTCCTCCACGGCGCTCGGGTCGGCACGCGCAGCCTGCGGGAACACGATCCCGAGGCAGAGCAAGAGGGCCACCGCGCGCCGCCTCACCATCGGCGCCCCGAGGCCTCGACTTCCAC
The DNA here is from genome assembly GCA_023248855.1 of Myxococcales bacterium. Classification (GTDB taxonomy): domain Bacteria; phylum Myxococcota_A; class Polyangia; order JAHFDS01; family JAHFDS01; genus JAHFDS01. The sequence continues at coordinate 9,483 of JAHFDS010000124.1, read as the reverse complement.
GCGACCATGCCCGGCTCGCACGAGCGCGATCGTAGCGCGGCACGTCGTGAGAGGTGACGAGGAAGTGTCGCCGGGCCTTGACTCGCGTGGACAGTACGAATTTCAGAGCGGCAGGAGGATGACCTCGCGCGCGATGCGTAGCGTGTAGCGGCCGCTGCCCGAGACCGGGTGGACCCGGATCCAGTAGTAGTCCGCGCGCGGGAAGCCGAGGCTCACCACCTCGCTCGCGCCGGGCGAGCTCGAGCGGGCGTCGTAGGCAGCATCGGACGGCGGCAACCCCCGGCGCGCGAGGAGGTCGACGTTCGATCCCACCGGACCCTCGAGGTAGACCTTCACCTGCGTCAGCTGGTCGTCGGAGATCTGCACGCGGAAGAAGTCGTCGGCGCCGCGCATCTGGAAGGACACCGTGTCGCCGATGAGGAGATCCGCGTTGCCGCACCACGGCTGCACCGAGTCGATGCCGCTGCCGGTGTCGTCGGCGGTGATCCCCTGGACCATGAAGCCCGCATAGCAGGTGGTCTGGAAGGGGGTGGTGCCGGTGGCGGCCGCGCCGACGCCTGCGCGCTCGACGCGAAGCAGGGTGGTGCGCTTTCGCACCTCGGTGAGCGGCTGGCAGATCGGCGCGAAGCGGCGGATCTGGGAGCCAGACAGGTCGCCGGCGAAGCCGACCACGACCTCGCCCGCGGCGCACGCCCGCTCGGCCAGCGCGGCGTCCGCCTTGCCGAAGGTGGGCATCGCGTAGCCGAGGCGCCCGTGCACCGCGGTTCCGTAGACGCGCCCGCAGCGGCCAGAGGCGGCCGTGAGCTGCGCGTCGAAGCCGAGCGCGATCCCGGTCATCGGCTCGCCCAGCGGACAGCGCGCGAACGACTGGCGGCCGATGGGCGCCGCGCCCGCGCTCGCAACCGTCATGATCTTGCCGCCGGCTTCGGGCTCGGCGCAGGTCACGGCGACACGATCGATCAGGGAGCCCTCGCGGCCGGTGAATCCCACGACGACCTCCCGTGCATTGCACGTCACGTCGGTGACGGTGCCGAGGGCGGTCAGGATCGCGGAGTCGCCCACGGCGGCCGGCACGCCGGTCCCGTCGCGCCAGCTGTCGAAGCGCGCGCAGAGCGGCGTCGCGTTCCGGACATAGGGGCCATGCCCATTGACGGCGCTGCTCACGAGCCGCATGCCCACCATCACCTGGCTGTCGGCGCACGTCTTCCGCCACCCGGCGTCGCCATTGTCGGTCAGCGCCGGGCCCGCCGGATCCACGAAGTAGCGCGTGCGTGCGCCATAGTCGGGGAACTCCCCCGTCATGGGGCTGCACTCGGCGCCAAGCGTCTGTAGCACGGAGTCGCCATTGTGACGGCCGAAGAGGCCGGTCATGACGCCATTGCCCTCGCAGGCGCGGGAAAATGGCGCGCCTCCATTGCCGCCCGACGAGCCGGCGTCGCGGGTCGCGGGCACGCGCAGCGAGCGCACGTCGTCGCAGACGAGCGCCACGCGATTGACCTGGCTGCCCTGGGCGAGGCGAGCGCCCGTGACCACCTGGCGCGACGGGCAGTAGCGGAAGAAGAACTCACCCGAGCGCGTGCCGTGCTCGGGGCCGATGTAGTCGCCGAAGACGCGGCCCTCGTCGCTCCGGACCTTGGCCAGGGTCTCGCACACCGGCTGGACGAGGGTGACCATGTCGCCGGCCCAGCCCCAGAGCCCGATCAGCGTCTGGCCCGTCGGGCACACATCCTCGAAGGGCGTGCTGCCGCCGGGCACGGCCCCGCCGCCGACGCGCACGTCGCCGGACAGCTGGCCGAGCAGGGGGCTCTGGCAGCGCAGCCCGAAGCGCGTGAGCGCACCACCAGTCGCCCCGAAGATGCCGGTCGCGATCTGCTGCGGGCCGCACAGGGCGTCCTGCTCGGTGCCACCGGCGCCGCCGACGTGGGCGATCGGGGCGCGGTCCGACAGGTGCTCGTGGTGCACGGTCAGCGGGTGATCGTAGAGCACGCACTCCTCGATGAGGTCGGGCACCGAGTTGACCTGGTAGCCGTTCGGGTGCTGGAACCCGTGATTGTGCATGAGCTCGTGGGCCAGGCTGCTGCCGACGGCCTCGACGAAGGGCGTCTTGGCCAGGAAGCGGCGCACGACCAGGACGCGCTCGGGGTCGCCCGCCGCGATGGGGCTGGCGCACGCCGCCACGAGGGGGTTCGTCCCGCAGTCGTCATCGACGCACTTGAGCGTCAACCCGAGGCGGGTGCTGGCGAGAGCGCCGATGGTCTCGGCCGAGGCCCACAGGTGGTCGGTGGGAAGGGCCTCGGCCAGACACCACGCCGTCGTGGACGCGCGCCCCCGCAGCCAGTCGATGGCCTGCTGAAGCTGCTGGGCCTCGGTGGCGGTGCAGCCCTCGAAGGTGATGGGCCCGTAGAGCGGCTCGGCCGCGCTGGCGACGGGGGCCGGTGCGGGCGTGGGCTCGGCGGCACAGGCGGCCAGGACGAGCGGGAAGAACCAAGCGAGCGAGCGAGTCGTTGACGGCATTCGAGCCTCCTCTCCGAGTGCAACGCAGCCCTCGTGCCACACCAGTTCTCCGAGGAAATCGCGCAGAGGCGTGGCCTGCCGGCGACAATGGGCGCTCCCCGTGTGGCCGGCGATCCACACGGAGCGACAGGGGCCGGCGCGGCGGGCTCGCTGTGCCAGAGTGTGCAAGCCGGTGCGCGTGGGCCTCACCAACTCGCCAGAAATACTCGGGCGGAAGCGGTACGCGGGTAGCTCCTGTCAGGGGCCTGTCGCTTCGGGCTCTCCTGAAGCAGGTGCTGGCCTCCTAAATGACCGACAGCGATCCGGAGACATGTCTCGCTGCGTGGACGTGGACGTGATCGTGGACGTGGACGGCTTTTCCCCGGGGCCGGGCCTGGATTTCGTCCACGTCCACGGCTACGTCCACGTTCACGATGTCTCCGAATCACGACCGGTCATTTAGAGCGGGAGGCTGGGCAGGTCATACTGCAGTCCGATGGCGAAGGAGACCAAGTACCCCATCACGCCGGCCATTCGCGTGCTCCGCGCCGCGGACGTGGGCTTCACGCCGTGCCTCTACCGCTACGAGGAGCGTGGGGGCACGGCCGCGTCGGCGCGCGAGCTCGGTGTCGACGAGCACACGGTGATCAAGACGCTCGTCTTCGAGACCGGTCGCAAGGATCCGCTGATCGTTCTCATGCACGGCGACCGGGAGGTCTTGGCCAAGGAGCTCGCACGTGTGCTCGGAACGAAGAGCGTTGCGCCGTGTCGTCCTGAGGTGGCCGACCGGCACTCCGGCTACCAGGTCGGCGGCACCTCGCCGTTCGGCACGCGCCGCCCGATGCCCGTGTACATGCAGCGCACGATCCTCGACCTCGAGGCCGTCCACATCAATGGGGGTGCGCGTGGATTCCTGATCCGCATGTCGCCGCGTGACATCGAGGAGGTGCTCAGCCCGGTGCTGGTGGACGTCGCGATCTGATCGCTCGGTCGAGCAGTAGCACGGCGCCGCGTCACCAATCAGATCGGGGCAAGTAGTTCAGCCAGGGGGCCGCGGGCCCGGGCCAGGGCGGTCGAGTTCTCTGGATGTTGCGGAAGTCGTGCGAGCTTTCCCTCACCCCCGACCCCTCTCCCGGAGGGAGAGGGGCGCTGCATCGTCCCCCTCTCCCATCGGGAGAGGGGGTTGGGGGTGAGGGAAAACAGCCGAATGCGTTGAACCTGCCGGAGAGTCCAGGGACAGTTCGAGAACTCGACCGCCCTGGGCCCGCGAGCATTGACAATCAGGCACGAATCCGCATAATCTTCTCCTTGGGCTTGTGCCCGGAAAGGAGGCCACCGTGCGACTCATTGTGATTGCCCCGATTCGTTTCGTGTCGAGCCTCCTCGTCCCGCTGGTCTGATCGCGCTCTTGGCGCTCGGGCACCCGGCCGGGTTGGCTCTCCATTGGGATCGAGCTTCCTGGAGTCTATTGCATGAGCTCTCGACGAGATCGGCGCCGCCATGCTGCGCCACAGTTCGCAGGACGAACCCTCGACGCCGAGGCGCTGTTTCGCCCGGCGGACGCCAAGGTTGAGCGAAAGACCCGGCAGCTATGCCGCGAAGTGGAGCGCACGCTCTCGTGTGCGCTCGGCGATTGCAGAGACGCGCTGCTGCGCGAGCTCGTGGTGGTCGGAGTGGAGCCTGCGCCGGACGCGTCGCGTCTGGCGGTGCGCGTCCTCTTGCCGCCAGCTGACGTCGACGGGCGGCTGGTCCGCGAGCACCTCGAGCGGATGCGTGGCCATCTGCGCGAGGAGGTCGCGCGCGCCGTGTCGAGAAAGCGCGCGCCCGAGCTGACGTTCGAGCTCGCCGCGCCGGAGACGACGTGACGGCGGCCGGATCCGGCCTGACCACGTCGTGGCTGGTCGAGCCGCTCTCCCGCGAGGTCGCGCTCGCGGTGGAACGCCTCGCGGCGAGCGACGACGTGGTGCGCGTGGCGCTCATGCCCGATGTGCACCTGGCGAGCGAGGTGTGCGTGGGAACCGTCGTCGCGACGCGGCGCCTGCTGTATCCGGGCGCGGTGGGCGGCGACATCGGCTGTGGCATGTGCGCGATGCGGTTCGATTGCGCGGCGGACGCGCTCGCCGACGAGGCCCTGGCCGCGCGCCTCCTGACGGGCCTCTCCCAGGCCATCCCGGTCGTGCGCTTCTCCCGGCCGCCCGCGCCGCGGCTGCCTGGCGAGCTGGCCGAGCAGCCCCTCAGCTCGCCGGCGCTCGAGCGCGCGCGGCGCGAGTCGCTGCTGCAGCTCGGCACACTCGGCCGTGGCAATCACTTCGTGGAGCTGCAATCCGACGAGGAGGGTCGGTTGTGGGTGATGCTGCACTCGGGCTCGCGCGCCATGGGTCCCCTGGTGCGCGACCACCACCTGCGAGGCGCGCAGAGGACGAAAAGCGGCCTCGGGGCGCTCGACGCCGAGTCGGAAGCAGGCAGGGCCTATCTCGCGGACGTCGACTGGGCTCTGCGCTACGCCGATCACAGCCGGCGCGCGATGCTGACGGCGGTCGGGTCCCTGGTCGCGGACGTGCTCGGGGCGCCGGCCGAGGCGGACACCCTCATCGCGTGCCACCACAATGCGGTGCGGGCCGAGGAGCACTTCGGCGAGCGCCTCCTCGTGCACCGGAAGGGCGCCATCGCGGCCGCGGAGGGTGAGCCCGGCATCATCCCTGGCTCGATGGGCACGCCGAGCTATCACGTGATCGGGCGCGGCGTCGCCGAGGCGCTCGGCTCGAGCTCGCACGGCGCGGGCCGTCGCTACGGCCGCGGCGAGGCGGCTCGTCGCATCACCGCCCGAGCGATGGAGCGCCAGCTCGAGGGCGTCTGGTTCGATCACCGCCTCGCGCCCCGCCTTCGAGACGAGGCCCCGGGCGCCTACAAGGACATCGACGACGTGATGCGCGCCCAGCGCGAGCTCACGCGCGTCGTCCGGCGCCTCCGGCCGATCCTGTCCTACAAGGGCGTCTGACCGTTCAGCTGAATCCTCTCGTCCCCATTCGCGGCGTTGCGACCTCGGCGCGACTCCCGCAAGATGATCGGGTGGACAGGTCCCTCGTGCGCCGGATGATCGACGGGCAGCGCGCGGCGGCGCGGCGCTCGCTCGACACGCTGCCGCACCTCGCTCCAGAGCTCGCCTTTCGGCAGGCGCTGGAGCTCTCGGATCTCCGCGCGGACCTCTTTTCGCGGCCGCCCGACGCCCTCCGCCTTCGTGAGGAGGCGAGGGTCCGCGCAATGTGGGTCCGGCTCCGCGCGCGGATGCGCTGATGGCCCGCGCCACACGGCCGCTCGAGCGGGCCATCCGGGCGCTGGCCGCCGGGCTCGAGCGCTCGAAGCGACCGAGCATGATCATCGGTGGCGTCGCGGTGATCGCCCGCGGTGTTCCCCGACTCACGCGCGACGTCGATGCCGCGGTGATGGGCGAGGCGACCGATCTCGACCAGCTGCTCGCCGCGCTCGCGACCCAGGCGATCCGGCCGCGGATCGAGGACGCGATCGCCTTCGCGCGGGAGAGCCTGGTGCTGCTCCTGCGCCACGAGCCCTCCGGTGTCGACGTCGATGTGAGCCTGGCGTGGCTGCCCTTCGAGGTCGAGGCGCTCGCGGAGGCCGAGCTGATCGACCTCGGGCGGTTCCAGGTGCGAGCGGCGCGCGCCGAGGATCTCGTGATCTACAAGGCGCTCGCCTGGCGTCCACAGGATCAACAGGACGTGGAGCGACTGCTTGCGCTGCACGGGGCCGGGATGGACCTCGCGCGGGTTCGGCGGGTCGTGCGCGAGCTGGCGCTGGCGATCGACGAGCCCGATCGGGCGCCCGCCGTGGAGCGGCTCATCCTGGACATCGTCAAGTCGAAGGCCACGCGGCGGCGAGCCCCGGCGGGCTCGAAGCGTCCGCTCGCTCGCCCCAGGAAGCGCTGATGACTTCCGCTCACAGGCCTGCCCCTGGAAGTCCCCCGCGCACATCGTGTCGCGCTTGCGGGTCCATTTGGTGCTCCAGCCCACTGCTGCGCCTGCGGTCCCGGCTGGCGACCCCGCCAACCATCCCATAGCCACCGTCGGGCCATCGGCTCAGTTCAAGACGGGTTTGCGGAAGCGCTCGCTCAACCGGCGCCGTGATCAAAGACGTACCTCGGACGTTCGCTCGGCCCCCGCAAACCTATTTCCTATCGGACGTTGCACCGACGCCCTCGAGCCCCGGGAGCGAGGCGCTGCCGCGCGGATCGAAACTCCTATGCACCGTGTGCCATGGAACACCTTCGGCGTGTTCCATGGCACACGCCGAGGTGGCCGCCGCGCCAGGTTACGTGCCACGTAGCCACTTGTGGCGCATGCAACGTAGCCACTGTGGCGTGCCACGACCCGGGCTTTGCCACCAATCGGTCCCCGGACCTTCGCGTAGATTCTGCGGAGGGAAAAGAAACGGCACGTCGGCGACCTGCTCCGCCGACGCGATAGGTCTCTGCAATCCCGTCGGTACCGCTGGCCCAAACCTTGCTTGGGTGCCACGGCATCGCAGCTTCACAATCGGGAGAACGATGCATGAGACCACCAGTCTGCCTCCGACCTGCCCCGCTCACTCGACCTGATTTCCGCGTTGGTCCACTTCGGGCGCCTAGATTTGGTCGCCTGAGGGCCTGGCCTGCTCTCGGGCTCATGGGTGCGTGGTTCCAGCTCCTGTCATGCGGCGGCGAGCCAACCGCCAGCGACCCCGCCGTGGCGCCCGACGAGCGCGAGGCGTACACCAAGGCCGATGACGGCCGGGGCAGGCCGCCGGACCTGCAGCCCCCGATCGTCGAGCGTGGTGGAGCCACGTGCAACGCACTGCCCATGCCCTACGCCAGCTGCGCGGCGAACGTCGCACCGCAGAGCTGCGCCCCGCCGCTCTGGCCCAATGGGGTCATCCCTTATCGCTTCAACCTGGGCTCCGTCCCTACGTATCCGGTTCAACGGGGCCGAAACCGGGTCCGGGTGGACGTCACCGCCGACATGGCAATGATGCAGGCGGGCATGAGGTTGTGGGAGTCGGTCTCCAGGAATGCCATCCGCTTCGAAGACTGTTCGGCCGACCAGTGCAGGAATCGGCGCTTCCTGGACATCCGCTGGAAGCTCGAGACCACGGCGTGCTCTTCCAGCTGCACCATGGGCAACATCGACGGTGCCACGTGCTTTCTGTCCGTCTGCGGCGCGAGCGTGCGGAGGAACAACCTGCCTAACTACACGGCCAATCACGAGCTCGGCCACGCGATCGGCTTCTGGCACGTCTTCCAGCGCTTCGATCGAGACCGCTTCGTGAAGCTGACCAATGCGAATTGCGCTGGAAGCCGCGCGGGACAGGTGGCCGTCAAGTGCCAGGCAGAGCCGGTCCTTGACGATCAGGCACCCTTCCTCGGCAACACGTTCGGCCCCTATGACTCCTCGTCGGTCATGGGCTACGGAGACTCTGAGGTCTGCTCGAACGACGGCCAGTGGCCGGACAACGAGCCCACGCAGTACGACGGCTCCGCGGTGCAGGAACTCTACTATGCCCAGGGGCGCCGGGGTTGGTCCCCCTTCGTCTCGACGGGTGTGGAGCCCAGTGCCATCTACGAGCGACGCAATGGCGAGCTGGCGCCCGGTGTGACCATTGCCAGCGCACCTGCCATCACCTCTTGGGGACGAGATCTGACCCTCTACGTGCGTGGCAGCGACTCGGTCGTCTACACGAAGTCGGTCACCGTCGGACTCCTGTTAGTCTTCCAGGGGTGGGGCGCCTGGACGCCGCTGCCGAACGGCTGGCTGACGTCGGATCCCGCGGCGGTGACCCGGTCACTGGGAAACACCGAGGTGGTGGGCGTGGGGCTGGACGGCAATGTCTGGGACTACCGCACGACCTCCTCGGGGCAGGGAGCCTGGTTCAACCTCGGCGCGCCTCGACCGGGCGCGGCCTCCGCGCCCGCCATCGTCTCGACGACCAGCGGCTCCTTCGATGTCTTCGTCCGCGGTGGAGACAACAAGCTCTGGCACGCCTCCTTCTCGGCCCCCGACACCGTGACCGCGCCCACCGTGGTGACCGGCTGGACGCGACGCGGCAACGACTGGGACAACATCGCGGGTCGACCGGCCGCAGGCGCACGCGGCAGCCGCATCGACGTGGTGGTCGTGGCCGCGGGCTGGACCGACGGTCTGTGGACGACCAGCCGCCAGAACGGAACCTGGAGCAGCTACACCAAGCTCGACATGGGGGGCGCGCACCTCGCAAAGGACACCTCGCCCGTCGTCGCGGCCACTACGAGCTGCGACAAGCTCGACTTGTACGCGTTCGAGGACAACCCAGCACAGCCGACTGCAGGGAATCGCCTGGTCCACACCTGGCACACCGCGGCCGGTTGGGGATGGTGGCAACGCCTCGGGGGCATCGCGACGTCGCCCAGTACCGGGGGCGCGAGCCCCGGCGCGTGGATGCCGCCAGCCTTCGGCGACTGCCGAGTAAGTGTCGCGATGGTTGGCCCCATCGTCACGAGCAGCGCCGACACCGACGTCTGGTGGCGGCAATGGCCCTATAATTCCCCGCTGCGATAGATAGTCCGAGGCGCCGGGGCGCTTACGCTACGAGACCGTGTATCCGCTTGGCGTCCCCCGTACCGCTCGCGGAGGCCGAGCTGATCGACCTCGGGCGGTTCCAGGTGCGAGCTGGGGTCGGATCGCGGTTGTCAGAACCCAGGCGCGAGCATCGCGGTGACGCGAGCGGGGTCCCGGATGCCTTGCTCCTCCATGAACGCCGAGCCGGCGGCGACCAGGGCGGCTCCCCTGTCGCCGCCCTCGAGCGCCCCCAGGCATCGGCGCGCAGCCGCCGCGTAGAGACGCATGTCGACCCCTTCGAAGCCCGCGATCGCACGCTCGAGCAGGCCCCGCGTCGCCCCCTCGGCGCCGGCCGAGCGCTCGAGCGCCGCCCGGCCGAGGCAGTGGAGCGGCTGCGCCCACGCCACGC
>JAHFDS010000123.1 GCA_023248855.1 Myxococcales bacterium | reverse complement strand
CTCGAGCAGCACCACGTCCTTCCAGCCCATCTGGGCCAGGTGATAAGCGACGGAGCATCCGATGATGCCGCCTCCGACGACGACGACGCGGGCGCGCTGCGGCAGGACCGGTGCTGACATGCGCGGAGCATACTCAGGACGGGGCGAAGGGGAAGGCGGTCGCGGGGGATGAGGGTGGCAACGTTGGCTGTCGCAGGTGGAACAGGGCGAGAGGCGACGGGTGGGTTAACCTGGGGCATGCGCTCGGGTTTTCTCCTCGTGGCGACGCTCTGGACCGGGACGGCGGCCGCAGCGCCACGGCGGATGCCCGAGCGGGCGGTCGTCACATTCGCTCATCCGGATGAGTTCGCCGGGGATCCGCGAGTAGGCACGTACGTATCGTCCACCTGGGGCTTTTCGACGGCGAGCTACTGGATCGAGGGCCCGAAGGGCCTCGTGCTCGTGGATACCCAGTTCCTGCCGTCGGCCGCGCGCGAGGCGGTGGAGATGGCGGAGGCGGCCACGGGCAAGAAGGTGGTCCTGGCCGTGGTGCTGCACGCCAACCCCGACAAGTTCAACGGCACGGCGGCGCTGCAGAAGCGGGGCATTCGGGTGATCACCTCGGCGCAGGTGCGGGCGCTCATCCCGGCGATCCACGAAAAGCGCAAGCGCGCCTTCTACGAGCGCTACCGGCCCGACTACCCGTCCACGGCCACGCTGCCCGAGGCGTTCGGCGACGCCACCACCGAGCTGGAGGCCGCGGGGCTTCGCATCAAGCTTCACGTCCTCGGTCCCGCCTGCAGCGAGGCCCATGTCGTGCTCGAGTGGGAAAAGCACGTGTTCGTGGGCGATCTCGTGGCGGGCATGACCCACGCGTGGCTGGAGATCGGGCGCACCGACGGATGGCTCCGGCGGCTCGCGGAGCTCGAGCAGCTCGGACCGGCGTTCGTTCACCCGGGGCGTGGGCCGAGCGGTGACGGGCGGCTCATTGCCCAGCAGCGCGCCTACCTCGAGGCCGTCGTCGCCGAGGTGGCGGCGGAAAGGCCGTGGGTGGGTGAGGGCGGCAAGCTGGATGCGAAGGCCGAGACCGCGATCGCGCGCATCAAGCAGCGCCTCGAGCAGCGCTTCCTCGGCTACCGGTTCGGCGTGTTCCTCGACATCGGTCTGCCCGCGGAGTGGCGCCGGCAAGCCAGGCGGTAGGTGGGCGGGCAGAATCGGACTGGCAACGGGTTCGGTCGGCGGTTGAACCCATGCGCAGGCTATGATCCGCGCATGGCCTCGCTGCGCTTCGACGTCGTGCAGGCATGGACGCGACGAGCGCGTGGCAATCCGCGGAGCAGAAAGGGACTGGGCCTGTTCCTCGCGACCGCGGGCGGAGTGGCCTTCGCGTCCTACTTGACCGCTGCGTCCCTGCCCTTGCCGGGCAGGGATCCGCGGCCGATCATCGAGCGCTTCTCCTCCAGAGTCTCTCCCCTCGGCCGCTTCGAGCTGCGCCACCGAGGTCCGATTGGCCTGCGCGCGGAGGATGGACGTCTGGTCATCGAGGCGAGCGCCTCGGACGCGGAGGAAAGCGCGGCAGATCTCGCGATCGTTGGCCCCTTCCGCCCGCTCGACTCCGGGCGGGTGGCCCTGCGCTTTCGCGCGCCCGCGCGGGACACCTCGGCCGCCGTCGTGCTCGCCCTGGAGTCGGCCGGCACCGCGAGCCCGTGGGGCATTCGCCTGAGCCCTGTGCCGCTCGGCATCGCCCTCGGCCCCACGACGGCTCCGCAGTCTCCCGTGGCCCCACCGGTCCACCCCGACTGCGCTGCCCGCGACGCCAGCGTCCCACTGCGGTTCGACGACGACCATGACTGGCACGAGCTCGACCTGCGCCCGCTTCCGGCGGAGCACGCGCTCCTCGTGTCGCTGGATGGAGCAGTCGTGGGCCGATGCAGGCTACCGTGGCGTCCCGGAGGACCCGTCCGGCCGGTCTACGAGGTGGTCGGCCAACGGCCGGATCGCCCGCTCCTCGTGGAGCTCCTGGAGCTGCGCGACGAACGGCCCATCGCCACCGCGGATCGTGTCGTCGTTGCCGATCACTTTGGCACCGGGCCCCTCCAGTCGGCGTTGCTCGAGCCGACGCGGTGGCGCATCAACCCGTTCGACCCTCTCCGGGCGAACGGGCTCGTCGAGATGACGGGTAGCGGGCTCCATTTGACAGTGCACGCGCGCCCGGGGCCGACCACCGCGATGCAGGTAATCGGCCCCACGATGGAGCTCGCCTCGTTCGAGGCCTCTCTCCAGCTCAAGGTGCACCGCCTCCATCATGCGAGCGTGGTTTTAGGCGTGACCAACCGTCTGTTCGGCAGCCGGGCGTGGCGCGCGTTTCACGCCGGGGTTGGCGGCCCGAGCGATCACCCCGTCCCCGAGAGTGGCGAGGTGGAGATCCGGATCGGCTATGACGCGCCCACAGGACGTGGCACCGCCACCATCAACGGCACCCGGGTTGCCAGCCGGCGCGTCGAGCTGACTCCAGGCGAGGTGGTGAACGTGCAGGTCGCTGTCAATCTGGGCGCGGAGGACGCCGAGGCCGACGCGACTGTCACCGCCGTCGACCTCCGCGGCGGCAGGTAGCATGGGCCCGGCGCTCTTGGCCACGACGGCGCTCGTGATCGGCTTCGGCGCGTGCACCGACGCCAGGGTCTTGTTCGCCGAGACGGCCACGGCCCTCGCGGGCGCAACCCTGCTCTCTGGGCGATGGCGGCCGGCCCGCCCCGACGCCCTGTCCTGCGCGCTCGCGCTCGCGTGGACGGCGGCGATAGCGCTGGCCCGAAGCACCCCCGACCCCGTTCGTCTCGCGGAGGCGCTGCCCGATCTGTCTGGCTGCTGGCATGCCGTTCACGTCTGCGGCCTCGGCCTCGGTCTCTTCTGGCGCGCGCGCGGCCTGTGCTCGCTCGACCTCGGGCTGATGCTCTACGCGGTGCTCGCGACGGCTGGTTTCCAGCTGTTCGGGCTCGATACCGAAACGCACACGCCGGGATACTTGCCGGTCGGTCCGGGCCTCGCGCTCGCCCTCGCGCTCGCCCTCTTGACCTCGTCCGGTGCCATCGACCAGCTGGCCAGGTTGCCACGAGCGGCCATGTCGGTCCTGGGCGTCCAGATCGCAGCGGCGGTGCTCGGGGCCTACCCGCAGCAGTCTTTGATCCCGGTCGTCTGGCTCGCGTCGAACCTCGCGGTGTTTGCAGTCCTCATGGTGCGACCCGTAGCCCGGCGGCTGGTGCTGGGTGCGATGGCTGCTGGCGGCGTTCTGCTCGCGGCGATGCTCGTGGGCAGGTTCGTGTGGATCTCCGACCTCGTGGGGTGGCGCGCGGCCCTGCAGACGCGCCATTCGCTGGCAAATCTGCACCCGAACACGGCCGGTGCAGCACAAGCGGTCGTGCTGCCCCTGCTCTTGGCCCGCGCGGCGTCTCACTGGCCCTTTTCGATTGCGGTCGCTCTTGCTGCCGTCGCGATCATGCTGACCTACTCCAAGCTGGCGCTGCTCGCCGCAGGGATCGGCCTGCTCTTTCTCGCCTTCAGGTCGCCACACGTGCGTCCCCTCGTGCTCGGGGTCGCAGCGATCTGGATCACCATTCCCCTGCTGGCCGGGCGCGAATTCGTCGGCGAGCGAGTGAGCGCACCCACCAGCCTCGGCGAACGCGCGGTGTTCGCCGGGAACGCGATGCGCACCTTCCGGGAGCACCCGCTCCTCGGAGTTGGCCCGAACAACCATCAAGTCCAGACGGCGCACGCCGACCCGCGCCAGCCCCGCGCCGAGTCGCAGCGATCGCTCTATGCCCTGGACGATCCGCACAACGTGGTGCTGGATGTGGCCCAGGGCTCGGGTGTAGTGGGGCTGGGGGTGCTGGCCTGGCTGGCGATCACGATGGGCAGCATCGTGCGTGCCGGCCGGGGCGATCCAGCCTTCGTGTCGTTCGTGGCGATCGCGCTCATGCTGCAGGGGGACATGGCCCTCGCCAAGCACAGCGTGCTGCCGGCGGAGCTGTGGCTGCTCGTCGGCACCCTGGCCCCGCCTGGGGCGATGGCGACGCGGCCGGGCGCTCCTCCCCGGTTGACCGTGCGAGCCGCGGCATGGCTGCTCACGGTGCTGTTCGCCCTGCGTCCGGCCGTCGCCGGTGCGGTCATCCGGCGCGCTCGCGAGAGCGTGCTCGCGGATGACACCACGGCTGCGGTCGCCTCCTGGGCCCTGGCTACGAGGCTCGAACCGCTCGATGCGCGGGCGCACTGGCAGCTCGGGCTGGCGCGATTGCGGGCGGGTGATCTCCCCGGGGCGCGGGCCTCCCTCGAGGCGGCGGTGCGACGATTCCCGCGATTCGGGCTGCTTCGAGCGCACCTCGGCCTCATCGAGCTGCTCGGCGGTCGTATCGAGGCCGGCCGCACCGAGCTCTCGGCGGCGGCCCTGCTCGATCCCAGCGGGGCCATCGACTTTGGCCATCCGAGCTTCATTGCAGTCCTCGGGGCGGTGGACCTGTTCGGCGGCCGCGGCGACGCGGCGACGCCCCGCTTCGTCGCCGGGCTCCGTGCCGAGCTCGCCTTCGCCCAGCTGGAATTCTGGCTCGGGGGGGGCGCGCCCTTTCCCTGTCTCGCGGGAAGCAAGGCCTTCGCCCAGCAGCCCGGCGACCTCGAATCCTTGCGGCTCCTGGCACTGCAGAGCCTCTTGCCGCGCTACTTCGGGGATCGCGGCCTCGGACCTCGGGCTTCGGTACCGGCCCCGCCTGCGCTCGGCACCGCCATCGACGAGCTGGAGCGCGAGGCGACCGCAAGCCTCGCCGCGCACGCCGTCGAGCGCGCGTTGCGCCTCTTCGATCGCGTGGTTCAGGACCGCCTCTACGCGGGCGACGTCGAGGCCGCGCTGCGGACCCAGGCGCGCCGGCTCGCGATCGAGCCGCGCGATTGGCGCGTTTTCCAGATCCCAGGTTTCCAGCGCGGACGCGTCGGGATCGCCGACGCGGGAGGGACGCTGTGCGTGCTCGTGGAGGACGAGCTGCCGCCGCGGACCCTGGACTCGACCTGGCTCGGCTTCGCGCCGTTCGGCCTGACAGTCGCGGCGTACCATGACTCGGACCCGGCGATCGTGCTGGCCTTGCGACGCGCGGCGGCGGCGCTGGGGCGCACGCCGGAACCGCTGGCTGAGCACGCCGAGGCGCTGGCCGCGCAGGCTTTCACCGCGCGCGCGTCCGCCGTCGCGATGCAGGGCCTTCGGGCCATGATCGAGCAGCGCCGTGGGGACGCAGAGCTCGTCGTTCGACTGGCCGACCGCATCCCCGATCCCGAGGCCGCGCGCGCGCTGATCGAGCAAGCGGTGGCCGATCGCCCCACGCTCCCGGTCCGCCATTCCATGCTGATCGCGCTCCATGTGCATGCGGGCCGGCTGGATGACGCGCGCAGGGCCGCGCGGAGCGCGGTGGAGGCCTGCCCGTGGAGCGCGTGGATGTGGATGTTGGCCTCCATGAGGGCCGAGGCGAGCGGCGACGAGGACGACGCGCTGCGCTGTGCCAAGCGGGCGTACGAGCTCGATCCCGACTCTCCGCGCGTCTGGGTTCAGCACGCGAACCTGCTGGCTGCGCGAGGAGACCTGGCTGGCGCCGCCGCGCTGCTCCTGCGGCATGGTGGCTGCCACCGTGACTTCCCCGCCGCAAAGGCGCTCGCCGCTCGCCTCGGCCGGCCGATCCCCGACTCGACGTGCCGGCTCGCCCTGCTCGATCGGCTGCTGGGCGCCCGATGATGGAGCTCGCGATCACCGTCGTCATTCCAACCTTCAACCGCAAGGACACCGTGTTGCGGTGTCTGAGGTCCCTCGAGAGCCAGACGCTGTCGGCCTCTCGCTTCGAGGTCGTCGTGGTCGTAGATGGCTCGACCGATGGGACCCACGAGGCGATCGAGCACCTCGGACCCGCCTTCGCCCTGCGTCTTCTGTTCCAAGCCAACCAGGGACCCGCCGCCGCTCGCAACCTTGGGGCGCGCCACGCTCGAGGGCGTTACCTCCTCTTCTTGGACGATGACATCGTCGCGAGCCCCTCGGTGCTGGACGCGCATCTCGCTGCTCACGAGCGGCACGGGGGTGGCGTGGTGGTGGGCCCCACGCCGATCTCGCCCTTGAGCCCGCAATCAGCCTTCACGTCCGAAAAGGAAGCGATCTACCGGCGTCACATCGCCCGGCTCGAGCGCTGGGGTTTCGACACTGTCGACCCGTACCATTGTCTCGGCGCCAACACGTCGCTCGAGCGGGCGCTCTTCGAGAAAGTCGGCGGATACGACGAATCGCTGCACTCCGAAGGCGATGACCTCGATCTCGGGCTCCGCCTGCGGAGCCAGAACGTGCCGTTCTACTGGGTCGGGAAGGCGGTCGGGTGGCAGCTGCTCGTGAAGACCAAGGAGACCTACCTCGGTATGGACCGGCTACGCCGGGCGCGCAACGAGGGCATCCTGATGGCCCGGCACCCGAGCTATCGGGCGATCTCCGTGGCCGCAGACGCTTTTGCCGGCGACCCGCTCCGATCGGGCGCCCGTCGTTTGGTGGCCGCCGCCCCGGTCGAGGTGACCCACCTGCTTCGACGCGTGGACCCGCTGGTGGCGCGCCTGCCCTTCGTGCTGCGCAGACCTTTGCGCCGAGGTGAGCTGCGGGCCACTGCGCTGGCAGCATTCTGGGAGGCAATGCGCCTGGAGGCATGGAGCCACGTCGCGCTCACGCGCTCGCTGGCGGCGCGGCTGCCGGTCCTCCTTTACCACGTGGTGCGAGACGACCTTCCTGCCGGGGACGCCGTGATTGGAACGCACCGATTTCGGCGACAAATGGAAGCGCTGGTACGCGAGGGCTACGAGACCATCACGCTGGAGCGCTGGTGGCGCTGGCTCATGTACGACGAGGCGCTGCCCGAAAAGCCCGTCGTCATCTGCTTCGACGACGGGTTCAGGGACACCCATGACACGGCCTGGCCGATCCTCAGGGACCTGGGCTTCTCCTGCACCGTGTTCCTGGTGGCCAGCCGAGTGGGCGCCACCAATGACTGGGACGGCATCGTCCGCGGCCAGTTGCCCCTCATGACCGCTCGACAGGTGGTCGACCTCCAGGAGCAAGGTGTGTCGTTCGGGGCGCATGCCGTAACGCACCGCTCACTCGGTCGTCTCCGCACCGAGGAGGTCCACGAGGAGGTCAGAAGCTCGCGCTCGCTCCTGGGCCAGCTTCTGGGCACGCCGCCGGACGTCTTTGCCTACCCATACGGAACCTTCGACCCGGTGGCCCGCCGGGCGGTGGCCGAGGCCGGCTTCCGCATGGCCTGCACCACGCTTCCCGGCCGCAACGACCTCAAGACGGACCCATTGCGGCTGCGCCGCGTGACGATCTCTGGCCTCGACTCCATGCTGGGCTTCCGGCTCAAGGTCCGCTATGGACACGGAACGCTGCGGGCCGCCGATCTCGGGCGTTCGTTGCGCGGATGGCGAGCGGGCCGGCGCCACTAGAGAGGACGGCATGCAGGACCGCCAGCTCTCTGTGCTGATTTGCACGCACGATCGCCCGGCTGCGCTGGCCCGATGCTTGGAATCGGTGCAGCGGCAGACGCACAAGCCGGACGAGATCGTCGTAGTTCACAACGGGCCTGGCCCGGCGAGCCTGCCCTCGGCGATGACCTGTATTTCGCCCACCCGTCTCGTCTGGCAAGCGGAGCTCGGCCTGTCGAGGGCGCGCAACGCCGTGTGGCCGATTCTGCGCGGCGAGTGGGTCGCGCTCTTGGATGACGATGCGATCGCCGCACCCGGCTGGCTAGCAGCGACGGCCAATCGCTTCGCCGATGACGAGGTGGGTTGCATCACCGGACCGGTCACCCCGTGGGACGAGAGCGACGCCTGGCAACGCAAGCAATCCCAGGTCTCCTGGGCGAGGTACCCGGAGACAGAGCTTCGCTTCACGCCGGACAACTTCGACCCGCTTCGCAGCCGACCCGGCGCCGGGACCAACCTGGTAGTCAGGCACGCGGCGCTCCCGCCCGGCGGCTGGCCGGAGTTTCTGGGGCCGGGAACTCCTGCCTGGGCTGCGGACGAACACTACGTTTTCTTCGATCTCATCCGCCGCGGCTGGCACATCGTCTACGAGCCGCGAGCCGTGGTGGCGCACGACTATCCGACGGGGCGGCCCGCCTGGCACCGCCGGATGTTCCGCGCGTCGGCTTCTCGCTCTGCCTACCTCGCCCAACTCCTCCTCCTGGAGCGGGACCAGTCCTGGCGGACCCTGCGAGGCATCCTCGCGGCAGGCGCTCGTGGTAGAGCCGGGGCACCCGAGATCCCCCGCTGTCTGCGCGCGCTGGCGCTCCTCTACGGCCCACTGGCGCTGGCGCGAGCCCGCCACCGCGCGCGCCCTGGCAGAGAGCCCCCCCCGGCTCCCGTGCTCGTCGACGAGCGCTCACCTCGATCTTGACCCCGCTCCGGGCCGATCGAGGACGCGCGCGTAGAAGTCTTCGTGCGCGCGCACCATCCCTCGGGCGCTGAACCGCTCGGCGTGACCCGCCGCGCCGAGGCTCAGGCGACGGCGCAGATCGACGTCCGCGCAGAGGCGCACCAATGCGTTGGCCAGTGCATTCACATCCTCGGGCGGAACCCACAGCGTTCCATCGGGGGCAGCCATCTCGGGGATGCCCCCGACTCGAGCCGCCACCAGGGGGAGCCCGAAGGCGGCGCATTCAAGAGCCACGTTGCCCGCACCCTCCCAGCGTGACGGCATGATCACGACATCCACGTCGCGATATGCCGCGCATGGGTCCTCCACGAAGCCGTGAAAGACTGATGCATCCTCGACCTTCAGTCTGGCCGCGAGTGCGCGTAGGCGACTGGCCAATCGTCCTTCGCCATAGAAGTGCAGCGTGGCGTCCATTCCGCGCGCGCGAACGACGGCGAAGGCTCGCAGGGCTGTCTCCGGGTCTTTTTGCGGCTCGAGCCGTCCAATGACGCCCAATCGTAGCCCCCCCGCTCGACGAACCGGTGAGTGCTCGGCGCCGACCGTCAAAGCAATGGGGATCACGACGATCCTGGAGGGATCCGCACCGGTGTGCTGCGACCAGTGGTCACGCACCGCCTGGGTGATGGCCACGGTCCCGTCGTGAAGGCGCAGGAGCCCGCGCCCTACCGCGGCCCAGTGTGGGCGCTCGAGGAACTGGTCCTGGTTGCGCAGGGTGGCCACCACCGGGATTCCGAAGGTCAGCCCCAGGGCCGTGCCGATGAGGTCCGCCTTGAACATGTGGCAGTGGATCAGGTCGGGCCGGATCCGCCGAAGGAAGGACGCCATCGGGCCCAGGGCGTCCCACCCGGTCTCTGATCTCCCCGCGGCGGATACCGCCAGGCCGGCCGAGGCAAACGCCGACGCCATGACGCCCGGTCGCCGGATGCTCGCCACCCAGACACGGTGGCCCGACGCAGTCAGGCCGCCGCTCAGCGCGAGGACCTGCCGTTGCGCGCCGCCCGCGTCGAGGCTCGAAAGGAGCTGAGCGATGCGCATGACTAGAGCTCCCGACCTCCCCGCCGCCATTCGATGGCGCCGGTGGCCGCAAATGGCAGAGCGGCAGCGAGGGACGTCAAGGCAATGCCGGCCATTCCCCAGGAGCAGGCCCACCACCAGGCCGAGATCGCGAGCGCTGCGCTCAGCAGGACGGGCGCAGCCAACCCGCGGACTGCGCCGTGGAAGAGCGCCAGCGGCGAGATGTGAACGAGGCGCGCGAAGAGGCACACCACCGCGGCGGACGACACGATGATGCAGCCGGCCGTGACTGTGGCTGCCCCGACCACGCCGACCCGCGGTACGACGAGGGCGCCGAGGAAAAGGTTCCCGGCCGCCGCCGCGCTCATGATGATCATGATGCCCTGCACGGCACCAAGGCCCCATGCGACCTGGAGAGCGCTGACGCCGAGCGCGTCCACCACGACCGCGAAGGACATCAGACGCAAGACGTCCACCGCCCCGTCGGGCACGCTGCCCAGCCAGACGGACAGGAGCTCGGGTGCCACGAACCCGATGACGAAGGAGGTGGGCAGCACCAGCATGAGGGTCCATCGGGCGCACCACACCGCGATCTGCGCCGCGCGCGGAGGATCTCGCGCCGCCGATGGGAACAAGGACTCGGCCATGGGCCACGAGATCATGGTGAGCGCAAGTGGGAGACGGCTGCCCACATGCCACGTCACGGCGGCAGTGGCGCTGCCCGCAAGGCTCGCGATGACTCCTGCGGGCTCCCAGCACAAATGGATGGCGAGGGAGAGCAGCTGGCTACGTAATCCAAAGGCCAGCGGGAAATGCCGCCACGCGCTCATTGGCGACAGGGTGCTCCCCGCCGCTACCGGCATCTGCCTGATCGCCAGGATCCAGCCGACGACTGCCGCGCCGACGGAGGCCATTGCGTGCCAGGCCCCGTACCACACGGGTGGCGCGGCCACGGCGACGAGCGCACCGAAGCCGGAGACGCGTGCCACAGCCAGGCCAAGGGCGAGGGTGCTCACGAGCCGGAAGCGCTTCGCGCCACGTAACGCCGAGCGGCAGAGCGAGAGCTGCTGATCCGCGAGCATCGTGAGGGCGACCGCTCCGAGTATCTGCGGTGCCTGCCGAGCGACCGCTGGCGCGACCGAGAGCGCTCGTGCCAGGACGCCGG
Source organism: Myxococcales bacterium (assembly GCA_023248855.1). GTDB lineage: Bacteria > Myxococcota_A > Polyangia > JAHFDS01 > JAHFDS01 > JAHFDS01. Next base: position 9,079 of record JAHFDS010000123.1, on the reverse strand, counting down.
CCGACAGGACCAGCACGATGGACACGGCGACCCCGAGGGCCCCGAGCATCAGCGCGGCGCCACCGCACATGGCCCTCACCGACCCGAATTCGAGACCGCCACGGGCCACCAGCCGCGTGACGGCGGCACCCGCGCCGAGATCCACCGACAGGACCAGCCCGGTCGCCGTCATCCCGGTGAGCCACAAGCCATAGGTCTCAGAGCCGGCACCGCCGAGGAAGAGAGGGATGGTAACCAACGACGCCAATCCGCCGATCGCCTGGGCCGAGACGTTCAGGACCCCGTCTTCCAGGAGACGCGCTGGCGTCACGGGAGGCTCGAGCACAGGGGCGGCAGACAGGGCATCAGAAGGTCTTCTTGAATAGCGCGACCAGGAATTCGGATCCCGTGACTTGGCCCACGCAACGCAGCGAGGGGTGCTGGTGGTAGAGCCCGTGGATGTCGTGGGCCGACAGGGTGCCGGCCGAGCGGTGGCTCTGATGCTCGAGGAGCAGGTGGCCGCCATCTGCCAGGTGCGCGACCATCTCTCGACAGAGCAAGGGCTGCGCGACCGGAGGCAGGTACACGAGCACCCCCGCGCACACGATCGCATCGAAAGTGCCTTCGAGCCCTTCCACCACGAGATCACGCTGGACGACCTGCACGTTGTCCAGATGCGCCACCCGCTGTCGGGTCCTCGCGACGGCCACGGCAGAGATGTCCATGGCGACGACCGCTTCCGCCCTTTCCGCCAGGGCCTCGGTCATCCATCCCTCGGCGCAGCCGATCTCGAGGAGGCGTCCCAGGTGCGGCGAGCGTAGCAGCCCCATCATTGCTGCCATGCGCTCTTTCGCGACGTCACTGGTTTCGAACCTCCACGGGTCCGGCTGGCGCGTGAACAGACCATCGAACAACCGGGCGGTGAAGTAGGGATCCCCTCGGGCTTGCAGCCTGCGAATACGAAACGTGGCGGCCTCGGCGCGCAGCCTTCGCCAGGCGCGCCGAAGTGGGTGGGCCTTCGCAATGGCGTCGAGGATGGGCGCGCGGGCCAACCCTGATCATCTTGCCACACCCTTGTGGCGCGGCGAGTCATGCTTCCCTGGTATCCTGAGCCCGTGCGCGCAGCCTTCGCCGGGCCTGTTCGGTGGTGAGCCTGCGCCCCGCGCGACGGATCGCCCTAGTGTGCGAGACCACCGTGGGCGGAGCCTACGCGCACGTGGTGCGCCTGGCCGGCTTGCTCGTGCACGCCGGCCACGATGTCACGCTGGTCGTCGGCCGAGCCCGCCCTCATTACGATGCCACGCCGCCTGCCGCGCCCTGTCCGGTGGTCGAAGCCCCGCTCGCCCGCGGCTTCCATCCGCTGCGCGATCTGCATGCGGTGGTCTGGCTGTTCTTCCATTTCCGCGCCGGGCGCTACGATCTCGCGCACACGCACGCGGCCAAGGCCGGTCTGTGCGGGCGGCTCGCGGCCTTTCTGGCTCGGGTGCCGGTCCTCCTGCACACCCCGCACACCCTCGCCTACGAGCACGCCGAGAGCGCCCCGGCCCGGGTGCTGTACCGGCTGATGGAGTGGCTCCTGGCTCCCTTGACCACCAGCTTCATCGCGGTCTCCGAGGTGCAGGCCACCGAGCTCGCGCGCCTGGTGCCACGCCGGCGGGTGGCCTGCATCCCGAACGGCGTGGAGCTCGAGGTGCCTGCTCGCAACCCCGGGGCGGGGGCGGAGCGCCTCCTCCTCAGCGTGGGCCGCCTCGAAGCGCAGAAGGATCCCGTCACGCTGCTGCGTGCGTTTGCGCAGGCGGCAGGCAGGGATGCCGCGCTCCGGCTCTCCTTCGCGGGCGAAGGCTCCCTGCGTGAGCCGCTCGCGCGCCTGGCTCGAGAGCTCGGCGTGGCCGACAAGGTGGAGCTGCTCGGGCAGGTCTCGGACATTGCTGCGCTCCTCGCGCGGGCGGATGCACTGGTCTCTTCTTCGCGCTTCGAGGGGATGCCGTACGCCGTGCTCGAGGCCATGTGCGCCGGGGTTGCGGTGCTTGCGAGCGATCTGCCCGCGCACCGGGAGCTCCTGGCGGAGGGTGCGCTCTACTTCTCGCCCGGCGACGCGGCCGCCCTCGCCGGCCTGATGCTGGAGCCACCCGGCGCGGCGCGCGACGCCCGCGTGACCGCGGCCCGCGAGCGCGTGCGCGCGCAGTACGACGCGGAGCACTTTGCCGAGGCCACCCTTCACGAGTACTGGCGTCGGCTCAGCAAGCCGCCGAGCCTCGGGGCGCCGGTACAGCTCGCGGCCGTCGATGGCGCCGCGCTGATCGCGGCCGTGCTGTGCGCCTACGCCCTCAGGTTCCGGAGCGGCCTGCCCGTGTTCACGGCGGTGCCGAGCTTCTTCCCGACCTATGTGGCCGGCCTCGGCGCCGTGTTGCCCCTCTTCCTCGGCGTGTTCTGGGCGCTCGGCCTCTACGAGCGTCGCGCCGCGCCCACGCCGCTGCTCGAGCTCGAGCAGCTCCTCAAGGCCACCTTCTTGTTCCTGCTCACGGCGCCCGCGCTGACCTTCTTCTTGCGAGGCGCCGAGTACTCACGGGGCGTCTTGCTTCTGGTGCCGCTCTTCCTCTTGCCCTTGTCGGCGGCGGGGCGGCTGGCGCTTCGGCGCTGGTCGTTCACCCGCGCGGTGGCCCGCGGTGGCTCCCGCGTGCTGGTCGCCGGCCCCGCCGCTGCCGCAAAGCCCCTGTACGAGGCGGCGCTGGCAAGCCCAGAGCCGCTCGACCTGCCCGTCGGTGTCGCCGCAACCGAGGATGCGGCGGAGGTGGTGCGCCAAGCCCGCCGCGCATGGGCACACGAGGTCGTCCTGATCGGGAACCCGCTCCCGTATTCGCTCGTGGTCACCACCGCGATGGCGCTGTCGGACGCCGGCGCGCGGCTCTCGGTGGCCGAGTCCAACCTGGCCCCGTTCCTGCGTGAATCACGCGGCGCGCGCAACTTTGGCGGGGCCACACTCATCGACATCGACGAACGTCTGCACGAAGGATTCTGGTTCCGCGCCAAGCGCGTGGTCGACGTGGGGGTCGCCGCCCTGGGCCTCGTCCTGCTCTCGCCCCTGTTCGCGCTCACCGGGATCGCCCTGAGAATTGCCGAGGGTTCGCCCGTCCTGTACCGGCAAGAGCGGGTGGGACGCCACGGCCGGCGATTCACGCTCTACAAGCTGCGAACCATGCGACGCGGCGCCGAGGCCGAGCTGGGGAGCCTGGTGGACGTCGAGCACCTCGCCGAGCCGGTCTACAAGATCCCGTCGGATCCGCGAGTATTCCCGCTCGGACGCGTGCTGCGTCGTCTGGGGATCGACGAGCTCCCGCAGCTCTACAACGTGCTCGTCGGAGACATGAGCCTGGTGGGTCCCCGTCCCGAGGCCACGGCGCTGGTCTTGCGCTACGGGCCCGAGCACCAGATCCGCCTGCAGATGCGCCCTGGGCTCACGGGTCTGCAGCAGGTCGAGGCACGAGGCTCGGCCTCGATGTCGGAGCGCCTGCGTCTCGACTTGCGCTACTTGACCTGCTGGTCACCGTTCCTCGACATCGTGATCCTGCTCAGGACGCTCTGGGTCGTGATCTCGGGCAAGGGCGTGCCGTGATCCCGGCGCAACGCGCCCCTCACGGCGAGGCCAGCGCCGCCAGACGCTTCTCCAGATCCGCCCGCATCGCCGCGGGCAGGTCCGCGCCCCGGAGCGCGTGCCGACATGCGGGCAGCGCTTCGTCTCGAGCGCCGGCGTGACAGAGCACGGAGGCCGAGGTGACGTCCTTTGGCGACAGGAGCAGGGCCCGCTTCGCGGCTGCTCCGGCCAGCTCGAATTCTCCGCGCCGCAGGTGCGCCACCGCGACGTTGGACCACGCCACGGCGTTTGTTGGATGCATCTTCACGGCGCGCTCGAAGTGGGCGAGGGCGGTCTGGAGGTCGCCCGCGTCACCGGCCAGCATGCCGAGCCCACCCAGGGCCCGGGACAGCAGGATCGGCTCGGAGGTGCCGGCGACGACACGCTCGTAGAGAGCGCGCGCTTGCTCTCGCTGGCCCGCGCGCTGCAGAACCCAGGCGAGATCGTAAGCGCAAAGGTTGCAAGCAGGGCGCTTCTGCAAGAGCTCCTCGAGCGTGCTCCGGGATTCCTCGATGCGACCGGCGCGCGCCAGCGCGGTGCCGAGCGAGACCCGCGGCAGCTCGGCGTCAGGGCTGGCCGCGACCATCGCGCCAAACAGGCTGATCTCGTCGTGCCAGAGGGTATTGCGCTCCGCGGTGGCGAAGGCGCCGAGCGCCAGCACGCCCGCGACCGCCCCGAGCGCGGGCTTGGGCCAGCGTGCGAAGGCACGCGCGAAGAGGAGCCCGGCGAGCCCACATGCGGCTGCCGACGGCATGTAGAGGAACCGCTCGGCCATCACGAACCCCATGTCGGGCGGCCCCGAGATCCGCACCAGGTTCGAGATCGGCAGAAAGGACACGAGCAGGAGGATCCCGAGCCGGGCCGTGGCCACACCCTCGCCCGGACCGTCTTCCTGACCCGCGCGCGAGGCGAGGTGGCGTATCAGCGCCACCACCAGCACGACGCAGGCACCGAGACCGACCCACAGGCCGGGGTCCGTTGCGGAGTGCACGTAGGGCAGCTGCAGGTAGGCGCTGCCGCCGGCCGGCCACGCCAGCTTGCCGAGGTAAATGCCGATGGCCTTCGGGAGCGTGAGCAGCGTCTCGAGCGGGCCGCCGAGCCCGGGGGCGCTCCTGGGCGCTGCCACGCCGAGCCACGCGAAGCGCATCAGCAGGTATCCGCTCACGACCACGAGCTGCGGTGCCACTGCGCGCGCGACCCTGGCGATGCGGCCCTCGGCCGGTCCGAGCCAGGTCCAAGCGGCGATCGCGACCGGAACTGCGAGCGCGCTCTCCTTGGACAGCAGCGCCGGCCCCGTGCACACGGCCGCGAGCACCCACCTGCCACGCAGCTGCAGGCACAGCGCGCCGAGCGAGAAGAAGAGTGCGAACACGTCGGTGCGTCCCGAGATCCAGGTCACCGCCTCGGTGTGGATGGGGTGCACGGCGAAGAGCGCGGCGCCTGCCGCCGCCGCCACCGTGCCCGCGCCGAGCCCGACGAGGAGCACGAGCAGGAGCGCCGTCGCGCCGAGATGCGCCAGGAGGTTCGTCAGGTGAAACCCGCGCGGAGACAGGCCCCAGAGCCGATAGTCGAACGCGTAGCTGGCGGAGACGAGCGGGCGGTAGTAGCCCATCTGCCGCGGCTCCTCGACCACACCGTAGAAGAGATCGGCGCGCAGGAGCTCGCCGAGCTGGGCCAGGTCCTTGACCTTCGGGTTCTCCGCGATGAGGACGCGATCGTCCCAGACGAAGCCATTGTCGAGGGCCCTCGCATAGGCGCCCGCGCCGAGCACAAGGGCCAGCGAAAGCGCGAGCGCGCGATGCCAGCGCGCGGGCGGGGACGCCGCGGGAGGGGGCGGAGCTCGACCTCTCGAACGGGAGCGGGCCATGCGGCGCCGGACATGTTAGCCCGGTCCGGGGGCAAGAAGCGCAGACCTGGCAGCTCACCAGCCCGACGGGCGAGCCCGTGGTAGCGCAACGGGTCTCGTTCCAGGCCGGCGAGATCCGCACCTGCGCCGTCTGCCACGGCCTCAATCCGAGGAGCCAGTCCGGCGACAGCCTGCCTATGGCGCCGCCCGAGGCGCTGCGCCAGCTCCTGCGTCGCTGGCGCGCCTCGAATCCCTAGGGTTGTCGAAGATCTGATCGAGCACGGGCTTGAGCAGGAGGCGCGCCTTGGCGCCGAGCGTCGCCTCGGCCTCGAGGAGGATCATGGCGCCGTAGCCGCGCGGGAGGTCGAGCCAGGGCATCGCGCCGTAGGCGCCGGGATCGGCCACGTAGCCGGGCTCCTGCCGCGACACCCACCACCCGAGGCCATAGCCCGGCAGCGTCGGGTCGGGCGTCGTGCCGCCGTAGACCTCGCCGATCCGGTCCCCTTGCATGCGCGCGACCGCGGCCTCGGAGAGCACCCGACCACCGCTGCAGGCGCCCTTGCGCAGATGCATGAGCAGGATCTCGCCGTAGTCGGTCACGGTGGTGTAGGCACCGCCCTCGAGGTTCGGGTTCTGCGTGACCGGCAGATCGGCGACGTCGCCGTGGAAGAACGGAGGGTAGCCGAACGCGGCCTGCACGCCACCGCCAGCGTTGAACGCGTCGCTGAAATGGTTCGAGTATCCGAGGACGGCCAGGCCGCACGGCTTGCGATAGGTCTCCTCCACAAGGTCGGCCCACTTGCGGCCGCTGACGACCTCGGCGATGGCGCCGGCGAGCTGCCACTGTCCACCGCCGTAGCGAAACTTTGAGTCGGGCGGCACGCGATCCACATCGTCCTTGGCCGTGTAGATGGCGTTTCCACAATCCTCGAGCGTACCGAAGTAGAGGTACTGGCACAGGTAGCTGCCATAGGTCGGGTCGTCGCTCAGGCCCACCATGCCCGAGCTGTTCGACAAGAGCTGCGCGAGCGTGATGTCGGTCTTGTGCTGGCCCCAGGCGCCGAGATAGGTGGAGATCGGCTTGTCCAGGTCGAGCAGGCCTCGGTCGGCGAGCTGCAAGAGGATGCCCGCCGTGAGGATCTTGCTCGATGACGCGATGAGCGATACGCGGTTGATATCGTGGGATCCGAAGCCGCGGCTGTGGATTATCCCGCGGTCGCGATGAACCACCACGGCGGTGGCGCCGGTCAGCGAGTGGTCCGCCACGAAGCCCGCGAGGGCCGCGTCGAATGCCGAAAAGTCGAGCGGCGGCAGGGGCGCGGGGGCCGCGGGCTCGGCGCCACAGGACCAGAGGGTCAAAAGGAGCAGGGCGCCGGTGCGGGACATGCGGCGGAGCTTAGCTCTTGCCCCCGGGGACTGCGCTGGTTTCGGAGATCAGGAGTCGATCGAGAACGCCACCTCGTCGAGGTGGATCCATCCCTCCGCGCCATCCCGCGTGCGCACCTTGATCCGCGCGATCTCGTAGGTGGCGACCCGGTACGGCCGGCTCCAGATGAGCTCGACCGGCGTGCCGGCGGGCAGGTGCGCGACGATCAGGTCGTCGTCCCACAAGTCGGGACAGCTCGAGACCCGCACCGTGCCCTCGGGCTCCGTGCGTGAGCGCGCGACCAGCGCGCCCGGACAGGCGCGCAGGACGGCCAGCGCCTCGTCGAAGTCGCGGAAGTAGCCCGGCGCGAGGTCCACGGACAGGACCACCCGCACCCGATCCGGTGACGGCGCGAGCACACAGCGCCCGGCCGTGTAGGCCCCCGTCTGGGGGCCGCCCGCGCGATAGCCGAGCACGGTCACCTGACGCGTCCCGCGCTCGCAGTGCACCGCCAGCGCAGCGCGCTTGAGCGTCTCGATGAGCCGCTCGTTTGGCAGGCCGTCCGGCACCAGCACGCGCAGGGTCGCCGCCCCGCCGTCCTGCTCGTCCCCGAGGACCTCGTACCCCGTGCCGTCCACCCCATACTCTTCGCACGCCCCTCTGACACGCGCAAACGGCCACCGGGTCAGATGGATCAGGCGTCGTGCAGGCGCGACCGCATCCACGCGGGTGACGTGAAGTGGTCGAAGTCCAGGTGCTCGGACTGCCGCTGCGCCGCGGCGAACGAAAGCCACCAGCTCCGCGCGTTCTGGCCCGCGCCCTCGGTCAGCACGGGGCTGGCCAGCCAGAAGGTGAGGTCCGGTCGCAGCGTGCCGCCGGGCCCATACACCCGCTCGAGCTCGCAGCGCCAGTGCCGGTGGTCGTCCTCGAGGCACCAGGCGGGCATGATGGTGTGCTCGGGCGGCAGCGTCGGCAGGTCAGGGTGGTCGCCTCGCAGGAAGTCCTGGGGTGGCTCCACCGGGGTCCAGGGAAATCGTGGCGCGGGCGCCACCCGCTGAGATCTGAGCATGGGGCACCTCCCCCCCGATCCTGGATCCACAAGCGCCGCAGGGCACGTCCGAAGGCTGGAACACCGCGGTGGAACAGTGCAGTGCCACCTGTGCCAGGTTCTCGGCAGGATTGACCCGTCCGTGCGCCCGTCATTGGCGCCAACCGCCTGATTCTGCGCGCGGTGTCAGGCTCGGGTCGACCTGGCCCGGCGGGTGCATCAAGGCGGCCAATCCCACTCAGGAGCGGCGCATGCGCAAGGCGATCTCGATTTCACTGCTAGGAACATTTGGTCTGCTGGCCCTCGGTTGTGGAGGCGAGCCCGTCGGTACGGGTGCTGCGGAGCCGGCCGAGGCACCGGCCGCGCTGGCACCCGCGGAGGATGCGGCCACCGTGGCTCCGGAGGCCGTCGCAACGACCGCCGCTGACGGCCCGGCACTGGGCTTCGACTTCGCCGGGTTCGCCGGCAAGGTGCGCGGGATCGACGAGCTCGGGCGCAAGCACGGCGGCACCGGTTGCGTCAGCCCGATCGTCCCCGTGGGGATCTCCGCGACGGATCCCGGGACGTCTGCCAGAGAGGCTGTCGCGGCCATGGTAGGGCACCCGCGCGCGGAGATCGTCAAGGGCAAGGTGGAGTGCACGGGCAGCTGCAACAAGGCGCTCATCGACCGGCTTGCCGCGGCGGACCGGGCCTTCTCGTTCATCCTGGTCGATCTCGCGTCGGCGGTCACGCGCCAGTCGTCGCTGCCCTCGGAGCTCACGCTGTGGTCCGATGCCCACGCCACGCCCGCGATCACCCTGCATGGCGCGCGTGAGGGCCACGTCTTCGGGTTGGCCTACTTCTTCGACCGCAGAGACTGCCGGTAGGTCTCTTCGACTTGCGCCTTCCGACGTCACCGGCTGAGCTGGGGCGATCGCCCCGTGCGCCGTGATCCAGCGGATCGCACCCAGCGCCCGCAACCGCAGGGAATCTCGCGGGCGCGAGGGGGCGCATACCGTGCACTGAGCAGAGCCCATGCGCTGGACGACATTCGGGCTCCTGCTGGGTCTCTTGGGTCTCTTGCCGATGGGCTGTGGTCAGGACGCAACCGTCCAGGGCTCCCCTGGCGGCGGAGGTGGCGCGGGTGCATCCGGCGCGGGTGCGTCGGGCCGCGGCGGAGCGGGCGCGTCCGGTGGCGCGGGCGCGTCCGGTGGCGCGGGTGCGTCGGGC
>JAHFDS010000522.1 GCA_023248855.1 Myxococcales bacterium | reverse complement strand
CGCTGCGCAAGGCCGGCGGCGCGCTCGCCGGCAGCCCCGCGATCTCTCGCGCCCTGTTCGCGCTGCTGCTCGGCAAGGCGACCCGCCTGCTCGACGAGGAGCGCGCGACCCCGGCGGTGCTCGACGTGCTCGACGAGGCGCGGGCCCTGGCTCGAGGGCCCCAGCCTTCCGGGGAGGCCCTGCCGGATCAACGCACCCTGATCGACCTGCTCGAGTTGCTGGCCCGGTTGCGCGTGGGTCGGCCCGAGGGTGTGGTGCAGCGCGTGGCCGAGCTGCGGCGCCGCGCCGGCAAGCTGGGCGAGCTGCTCGGCCCGGGTGGGTTCGAGGTGGTGGCCGCCGCCGCCGCGTACGCGCAGCGCGACTACGCGGAGGCCGCCAGGGAAGCCCGCGCGGCCCTGACGCGCCTCGGCCCCCGTGCCGGCAAGGCGCTCGGGCCGGTCCGGCAGGTGCTCGGCTTCGCCAAGCTCGCGCAGGTCGCGCGTTCCCTGGACAAGGACAACCCGCAAGACGGGGAGCGGCACTTCAAGGAAGCCAGCGCCGTGCTCGACCACGGCGTCGACGAGCTGCGGCTCGCGCGCGTGGTGCTCGATCACAGGCTCGGCAAGGCCCGCGCGGCGGCCCAGGCCCTGCGCGCGCTGCCCGGCCAGCGCCTCCCGGAGGTGTGGGCGAACCTCGGGATCCTGGCCGCCGCCGATGGCGACCATGCCGCCGCCGCGGACTACTACCGGCGCTACCTCGGAATTGGTGGCAAGGAGTCGAACCGCGTGCGTCGGTTGCTCGAGCTCTCGGAGCTGGTGTCGAAGCTCTAGAACAACTACTGGAACAACTAGGGGGGGACATGCGAATAGCGGCGTCTTGTGGAGCTTTCCTGCTTCTGCTCGCGGGCGGAGGGAGGGCGCAGGCGAACCGGTGGCAAGAGCCCACGGCCGCCGAGCCGGCGCCGGCGCCCGCACCAGAGGGCGGCCTGGCGCTCGAGGAGCGGCTGTCGATCCAGGTCGTGACGGCGTCGCAGCAGGCCGAGAGCCTCCAGGAGGCGCCGGTGCCCGTCACCGTCATCACGAGCGACATGATCCGCGCCATCGGTGCGCGCAACCTGCAGGATGTCCTCACGACCTACGTTCCGGGCATGACCTACGTGATCGACCACAACGAGCGCAACGTCGCCATGCGCGGCATCTACGCCTCGTCGCAGCAGAAGATCCTGGTCATGCTCGATGGCCACCGGCTCAACAGCCGCGCCTACTCGATGGCCGCGCCGGACTACGCGATCAGCCTCGACCTCGACAAGGTCAAGCAGATCGAGGTGCTGCGTGGGCCGGGGTCGTCGCTCTACGGCAACGTGGCGCTCATGGCCGTGGTCAACATCGTGACCAAGAAGGGCGCGGATCTCAACGGCGCCACGGTCCGCGTCGGCGGCGGCGACTTCATCTCGAGAAACGACACCCATCCGTTCCGGACCGACGGCGCGCTCCTGGCCGCCGGGCGCGCGGCCAGCTTCGTCGCCGGCGCCGCGCTCGGCCGGGGGCACGATCTGCTGCTCTGGGGCAGCATCTTCTCGGCCGATGGCCAGCGCGTGGCGATCAAGGCCGCCGACGACTTCTCCGCGGTGCCCAAGGACGGCAAGGCGATCGTCGACGGCTACAGGGACCCGAACTCGGAGGACCTTGGCCTGCGCTACCGGGTCGGCGACTTCTCCTTCTACGCCAACTATCGGCTCGGGCACCAGATCGAGCCCTTCGCCGGCGGCGGCGCGACCACCGGCGACGTGTACGACTACGACCGCTTTCGCGCCTTCCAGACCATCAAGCCTGGCCTCGGACACCGCTCGAGCCACTTCGAGACGCGCTGGGTGCGCGAGCTCTCGAAGGCGGTCACGCTCGACCTCACGGGCTACTACGATCGCGGTGACGTCATCGGCGCCATCGTCAGCGACCCCACCCTCGGCCGCTCGGCGTTCCTGAACTGGAACGACGATGCCATCGGCTTCATCAGCCAGGGCTACCTCAAGTACGACCTCCTCGGCAGCGGAACGCTGCTCGGAGGCTTCCAGCTCGACAGCATGCGCGTGCTCGACAGCGGCATCCCCACCACCAACAACTTCGACTGGGCCGGCTACGGGGACACCGACAAGGCGCGCGTGATCGACAAGGGCCAGGAGATCATCTACTCGCCGTTCTTCCAGGTGAAGCACAAGTTCAGCGAGCTCCTGCTCGCGAACGTGGGCCTGCGCTACGACATCAAGGATCGTCACAAGGGCAAGGAGGTGAGTCAGTTCAGCCCCCGCGTGGCAGTCGTGCTGACGCCGAGCAAGACCTTCGACCTCAAGCTTTCCTACTCGGAGTCGTTCGTCGACGCGCCGTACTGGTACCGCTACAACGTCTTTCCGGCGTACCAGGGCTCGGCGGACTTGCAACCCGAGCGTCTGCGCTCGGTGCAGGCCACGGCCGGGCTGTCGCTCCTCGACGGGCGACTGACCAACTCGCTCAACGTCTTTTACGACGACGTCTTCAACTTCATCTACCGGAACCTCGCCGCGACCGGCACGGACCCCAAGTACAACAACGCCGGCAAGCTGCGCTCGATCGGCGTCGAGGACGAGGCGGCCTTCATCCAGGACGGCTACGGCGTACGCGCCAACGTCACGTTCCAGCAGGCGGTCGACTCGAAGGACTTCGGCGAGAAGGACGGCGAGATCTTCAATGTCCCGCGCTTGGTGGGAAACCTCATCCTCGACGCGAACCCGCTCGGCTCGTACTCGAACAAGCTGTGGCTGAACCTCACCGTGCGTTACACGAGCTCGCAGCTGGCGCCGGTCAGCCCCACGTTCCGCCTCAAGGACGGCGTGGTCACGCCGTTCTCGGATCCCAAGAACCGCGAGGACCAGTACGCGCTCGTGAGCTTCGGCGTGCGCGCCTCGCGCATCCTCATCGACGGCCTGTCGTTCGACCTCACGTTCCACAACCTGCTCGACCAGCGCTACAACCAGGGGGGCAGCACGACCTTCGCCTATCCCCAGGGCGGGCGCTCGTACATGGGCTACCTCACGTACAAGCTGCCGCTCTAGGAGACGCCATGAGCTACTCACCTCGAGTTTCATCGTTCGCCGACACGATCTCTTGTGCACCGCACCATGGCTCGCCGCCCCTCGCCGCCGTCAGCGGCGGGGAAAACAACAGGAAGCGCGGCGCACGAAGCTCGCCCTTTGGTTGTGGCGCACGTGCCGCGCTGTGCTGTATCGGACTGGTCCTCGGCTGCGAGGATCAGACGGACCCGCTTCCTCAGACGGTGATCCCGATCGGCGCTGTCGAGTCCCTGACCGGCGACGGCATGATGGCCGGGACGGGCCTTCGGGCCGCCATCAACCTCGCGGTCGTGGAGATCAACAAGGCCGGTGGCGTGCTCGGAAAGACGCTCATGGTGGTGCACCAGGACGACGCCAGCGATCCGGCCAAGGGTGCCGCCAATGCTCCCCTGCTCGTGCAGCGCGGTGTGGTTGGCGTGATCGGCGGCCCCGACAATGGCGTCTACACGGCTCTCCTGGCCGCGACCGACGCGAGCAAGATGAAGAAGCCGCTGCCGATCCTGGCCGCGGCGGCGACGTCTCCGGCGCTGGCGGTGAGCGACAACCTGTTCCGCACGGCACCCTCCGACGGGGCCGAGGCGCGCACGCTCGGCGCCCAGGCCAAGGCCGTCATGCCGGCGCTCGCGCGGGTCGCGGTCGTGTACAGCGACAACGCCTGGGGCCGCGGCATGGCGGCGGGGTTCTCGGCAGCGCTCGGGTCGGCCGCGGTGGCGCGCAAGGTCCTCGTGCCAGCCGGCGCGATGTCGCTCGCGGACGAGGCGCGCATGATCGTGTCGGACAACCCCGACGGGCTCGCGCTCTTCACCACGGCCGACGAGGCGACCAAGCTGCTCCCCGAGATCCTGGCCAAGCTGCCGGCGATGGCCACGCCGCCGCGGTTGCTCCTGTCCGGACGCCTGCACCAGCAGGCTTTCCTCGATGGGCTCGGCACCGCGAAGTCGCTGGCCGAAGGTGCGCTCGGCGTCGTGCGGGCGCCCGATCCCATGACCGCCTCGGCACAGGGCGCCTTCGTGGCCGCGTTCCAGGCCGCCAACATGGGCGCGGATCCGCCGCCCTATGCCGACTCCGCCTACGATGCCGTGTACATCCTGGCCGCGGCGATCCAGGCCGCGAAGTCGACCGACGGTGCCCAGCTCGTGTCGGGCCTGCCCGGCGTCACGAGCGGGGGCGGCACCGCGTTCGGCCCCGGCGGGTGGGCGCAGGCGCTGGCGACGCTCCAGGCGGGCGGCACGGTGAACTACGACGGCGCCTCTGGCCGCCTCGAGCTCGATGACGCCGGCGACGCCCGGGGCGTCTACCGCACCTACAGCGTGATGACCGGGATGCTGATGGACGGAGCGGTGCTGCCCTAACGGCGTCGGCCGGTCATCGAGGCCCCGGCTGGGGCGGGATCGAGAACGACACGGCAGCCGGCTCGCCCCGGCCAAGCATCACCTGCGAAAGCGCGTTCGAAACATCAATCACTCGCTGGAAGCGGGCACTGACGTCGCGTTCCAGACAGCGCAGAATCACCGCGCGCAGCGTTGGATCGGTCGCAGGGTCGATGGCTGCCGGATCTCGCGGCGGCTCGTGGCAGCGGGCGAGGGCGCGCGCCAGCTCCTGGTCACCGGTGAAGGGCAGCGCTCCGGTGAAGAGTCGGAATAGGGTGCGGCTCCCTTGCGACGACACGATCACCCGACCAAACGCAGGGCGGGACGCGGTCGCCCGATCTCTGGCATGAGGGTCTTCGGGGGCGCGCCATTCGCGTAGCGTGACGCGTGGTGCCGCTCGTAGTCGCGCGCCTCGTGGAATGCCCAGTACTCGGCGAGGTCCCCGCTCGACCGGAGTGCCCGCAGGCAGAGG
>JAHFDS010000122.1 GCA_023248855.1 Myxococcales bacterium | reverse complement strand
ATCCTCGGCCGCGGCGTCGCGCAGCCCCGAACGGGCGCCGCTTCCCGCCGCCCCCGCCCTGCTGCCTGCGGCGTCGAAGGAGCAGGCCGCGACGAGCGAGAGCAGCCCGACGAGCGGGATCCACGGCGAGCTCACGCGATGCCTCCTTCTGCCGAGAGCAACAGACGCCGAGCCCCTCGCGCAAGCAGGTCGGCAGCCGCAGCGATGCCGACCGCCTCGGGGGCCGACGCAGGACCGGCGTGCTCGACGCGCAGGATCTCGGCGCCGTCGATGCTGCCCACGAGCCCCAGGAGCCGCAGCGCGCCTGCGACGACGTGCGCGCGCGCGGCGATCGGCGTGCGGCAGCTGCCCTCGAGCTCTGCCGAGAACGCTCGCTCGGCGCGCACGCAAGCGCTGGTCGCCTCGTCGGTGAAGGCCCGCGCCACCTCGGCGGCCCGCGCGTCGCCCACACGGTGCTCGAGGCCGAGCGCCCCCTGCCCCACCGCGGGCAGGCTCACCGATTCGGGGATGAGCGCGCGGATGCGTCCACCGAGGCCGAGGCGAACGAGGCCCGCGGCGGCCAGGACGATCGCATCATGCTGGCCCTCCTCCAGCTTGCGCAGCCGGGTGTCGACGTTTCCGCGCAGCGGATCGATGACGAGATCCGGACGAACCGCGCGGAGCTGACAGCTCCGGCGCAGGCTCGAGGTCCCCACGTGCGCCCCGGAAGGCAACGCCTCGAGCGATGCCGCGTCGAGCCCTGGACGCACCAGCAGGGCGTCCCGCGGATCCTCGCGCGCGCCGATGGCGCCAAGCATGAGGCCAGGCGCCAGCGCGGGTGGCACGTCCTTCATCGAGTGCACGGCGAGATCGGCGCGACCCTCGATCAGCGCCTCCTCGATCTCCTTGACGAACAGGCCCTTTCCGCCGACCTCGGCCAGCGGGCGGTCCTGGATCCGATCGCCGCTGGTCTTGATGACGACGAGCTCCACCGCTTCGGAAAAGCGCGCCTCGATGAACGCACGCACGTGCTCGGCCTGCCACAGCGCGAGCTTGGAGCCGCGGGTGGCGATCCTCACTTGGCCACCGGCTCTCGCGCGGGCTGCGTGACCACGGCCGCCTCGCCCTCGCCCGCAGTGTCGGCGACCTCGAGCGCGAACAGATCGCGCACCGCAGAGGCCATCTCCTCGCCGCGCTTCGGATCCTTGAGCGCCGTCGTGGGCGCGTGCAGGAGCTTGTTCACGATGGCGCTCGTCATGGCCTGAAGGCTCCTCCTCGCACGATCGTCGAGCGAGGGCAAGCCGGCAAGCGTCCGATCGAGCTCCGCGCGCGCGATGAGGTCCGCCTTCTGGCGCAGCGCGCGAATGGTCGGACCGATGTCCTGCTGGTCGAGCCAGCGTGCGAAGCGAGCCACCTCGTCGTCGACGATGCGCTCGGCCGCCTCGGCCTCGTGCATGCGCCCGCGCAGGTTGTCCGCCACCACCGCCTCGAGGCTGTCCACGTCGTACAGGAAGACGCCGTCGAGGTCGGCCGTATCGGCGGCGACGTCCCGCGGCACCGCGATGTCGATGAGGAAGAGGGGCCGGTGCCGCCGCTGCTTCATGAGGGGCTTGAGGCGCGCACGCGTGAGGATCGGCTCGGGAGCGCCGGTCGAGGAGATGACGACGTCCACGAGCACCAGCATCTGGTCGAGCGTCTCGAACGGCCGGGCCTTGCCGTCGACCTCGCGCGCGAGCTCCACGGCGCGCTCGGCGCTGCGGTTCGTGACGAGGACGTCGGCGCAGCCGGCGCTGCGCAGGTGCCGCGCGGCGAGGCCGCTCATCTTGCCGGCGCCCACCACGAGCACCAGCTTGCCCGCCAGATCTCCGAAGATCTGCTGCGCGAGCTCGACCGCGGCGGAGCTCACCGAGGCGGCATTCCGGGCGATGCCGGTCTCGGTGCGGACGCGCTTGGCGACCGAGAAAGCGCGCTCGAGACAGCGACCGAGCAGGCTCCCGAGCGTCCCCGTCCGCGCCGCCGCGCCGTACGCGTCCTTGAGCTGTCCCAGGATCTGCGGCTCGCCCACGACCAGCGAGTCGAGGCTCGCGGCGACCCGGAAGGCGTGCCGGACCGCGGCCACGCCGGCGTATTCGTAGAGGTGCGCCGACAGGGTCTCCCCGTCGATGCCGCGGTGCGTGGAGAGGAAGCTGCGGAGCGTCGCGGCGGCCATCGCGCCCGCCCCGCCCGCCACGTAGAGCTCGACGCGATTGCAGGTCGACAGGATGAGCCCCTCGCGCACCGCCGGCAGCGCGCAGAGCTGCCGCAGGGCCGCCTCGAGCTCGCCGGCGGGGAACGCGAGCCGCTCGCGCACTCCGACCGGCGCCGAGCGGTGCGAGAGGCCGACGACGACCAGCTCGCTCATCAGCCGAGCCTGCTCCGCACCACGTACATCGCCAGCACCACGAGGGCGCTCGCGAAGCCGATGAGCGTGAGCCAGGCGGCGCGCCGGCCGCGCCAGCCGACGGTGAGGCGCGCCACGACCAGGGCGGCGAAGGCCATCCACGAGGCCAGCGCGAAGCTGTGCTCGGGACGAAGCCGCGCGCCGAGGTGCGGGACCCACACCGCGCCGATCACGAGCGCGACCGTGAAGACCGGAAAGCCGAGCGTCACGCAGCGTTGGTTGATCTCGTCGAGGGTCTGCAGGGCCGGGCCGCGGGAGGTCACCGGGCGGCGCTGCTTGAGCCGCGATTCCTGCACCAGGTAGAAGACGGCCACGGCGGCGGCGAGGCCGAAGGCGACCACCCCGGCCGTGGCGAGCGAGACGTGGACGCGCCCCAGGACGCCGAGGCGCACGTCGCCGGCAGGTACGGGCGCGACGCGGGCGAGGAGCAACAGGACCAGGGACGCCGGCGCGACCAGGGAGCCGACGACGCTGAGCCGGTGCCGCAGCGTGAGCGCCAGGTAGCCGCCCGAAAGCAGCCACGACGACAGCGAGAGCACCTCGCCAACGCCGGCGAACGGGTGGATGCCGTGCACGCAGCGCAGGCCGATGTCGGCCGCATGCACCACGAAGGCACCGACCAGCGCCAGCCGGGCCGCCGTCGCCAGCCGCGTCTCGGCGGGCGAGCCCTTGCCGCCTCGCGCGACGAGCAGCAGGAACACCGCGCTCGCAAGGGCATAGGCGCCGACCGCGAACCACTCCATGCCCGAATCCTACCCCACTACTCCAGCTCGACCACGTCACCAGCCCGCGCCACGCCGAGGAATCGGAGGTTCATGCGGGTATAGTAGCGGCGATGCGCGCGCACTGGCTCGCCTGCCTGCTGTCCTGCGGGGTCGCGTGCGTCGACGTCTCGGGCGGCGCGGTCGAGGTGTCATGGAAGGTGTTCTCGCCCTCCGGCTCGGAGTGCCCCGAGGAGGGATCGCGCTGTCAGGCCGGCGGGGTCGCCACGGTGGTCATCCGCGCGCAGAGGCTCGACACGCCGGACGGGGGCGCCGGCTCGCCGGTGCTCGAGTCGAGGGAGTTCCGGTGCGAGGCACAGACCGGCTCGACCGACTTCAACCTGGTGGATGGGCGCTACGCGCTCTCGCTCGCCCTCAAGCCACGCGGCCCCTGCGGCGCCGTCGACTGCCGCTTCACGGTGCCGCCGCCGATCGTCAAGGACGTGCGGTACTCGCAGGTGACGCAGATGGGCCTGCTCGAGATCATCAGCGAGAATTCACCGCGGTGCCCGCGATAGCGGCACCGGCGCCCTGCCGCTCGCCCTCCCAGGCTTGACACGGCGTCCCAAAGACCCTTGACAGCCTGCCTACCACTTGGTAGGTAATAGTTGAACGAACGGTAGGCATGGCCCAAGCAGCGCGACCCGCCGGCCCAGACGTCAGGACCCAGATCCTGCGAGAAGCGACGCGCTTGTTCGCGGCGCAGGGCTTCGAAGCGACGTCGCTGCAGGAGATCGCCGACGCGGTCGGGGTGCGCAAGCCGTCGCTGCTGCACCACTTCGCGTCAAAGGACGCACTGCGTCAGAGTGTGCTCGCCGACATGCTCCAGCACTGGAGCGTGGTGCTGCCCAAGGTGCTGCTGGCCGCGACCTCGAGCCACGGCCAGTTCGACGGCGTGCTCGCCGAGACGACGCTCTTTTTCAGCGAGGAGCCAGACCGCGCGCGGCTCCTGCTCCGCGAGGCGCTGGACCGGCCCCGCGAGATGCGCGCCCTCATCCGTCAGTACGTGCGGCCCTGGACCAACGTGATCTCGGAGTTCATCGCCAAGGGCCAGACGCACGGCCGGCTGTGGCCCGAGGCCGACCCTGAAGCCTACGTCGTGGTCGTGATCCACCTGCTCATCGCGGTGCTGGCGACGCGCGACCTGCTCAAGACCCTGCCACCGGAGCGGCTCGGCGCCGAGCTCCTGCGCGTGGCGAAGACCGCCCTGTTCAAGCCCGCCGACTGGGTCGCCCGAGAAGCGGCGATCGATCCCGAGCCCCTGCCCGATCCCTCGCAAGGAGCCTGACGATGGCGAACTTCTTCACCGACAACGAGGACCTCCAGTACTACGTCGAGCGCGGGCTCGACTGGGAGCCGCTGGTCAAGCTGACCGAGCACGACTTCAGGCTCCCCGACGGGCCGAAATCGACCGCCGAGGCGCTCGAGCTCTACAAGGACATCGCCAGCATGATCGGCGAGCTCGTGGCGGAGGAGATCGCGCCGCACACGGCCGAGATCGATCGCCACGGCGTGGTCTTCGAGGGCGGCGAGGCGCGCTTCCCACCGCGGCTGCAGAAGATCTTCGACGAGCTCAAGGCGCGCGAGCTGCACGGCCTGTGCGTGCCGCGCGACCTCGGCGGCACCAACGCGCCGATGCTCGTCTACTACATCGCCTCGGAGCTGATCGCGCGCGCCGACGTGTCGACGATGGCGCACTTCGGCTTCCACGGCGGCATCGCGATGGCGATGCTGGTGTTCTCGGTGCTCGAGGGCTCGACGGAGCTCGACGCAAAGGAGCTGCGCCTCAAGAAGACGCGCTGGGAGAAGGAGATCCGCGAGATCGTCGCCGGCGACGCCTGGGGTTGCATGGACATCACCGAGCCCGACGCCGGCAGCGACATGGCCGCGCTGCGGGCCGTCGGCGAGCAGGACGACAAGGGCAACTGGTTCGTCACCGGCCAGAAGATCTTCATCACCTCGGGACACGGCAAATACCACTTCGTCATCGCGCGCACCGAGAAGATCTCGAACCCGGACGACCCGATGTCGGGCTTGAAGGGCCTGTCGTTCTTCCTGGTCAAGACCTACGACGACCTGCCCGACGGCACGCGCAAGCGCCACGTCTCGCTCGATCGCGTCGAGGAGAAGCTCGGCCACCACGGGTCGGTGACCGCGGCGCTGACGTTCGATCGCGCGCCGGCGGAGCTGGTCGGAAAGCGCGGCGAGGGCTTCGCGCAGATGCTCGTGCTCATGAACAACGCTCGCCTCGGCGTCGGCTTCGAGTCGATTGGCCTGTGCGAGGCGTCGTACCGGCTCGCGAGGTCGTACGCCTCGGAGCGCAAGTCGATGGGCAAGGCCATCGACCAGCACGAGATGATCGCCGACTACCTCGAGGAGATGCGCACCGACATCCAGGGCATCCGGGCGCTCGCCATGCAGGGCGCCGTCCACGAGGAGATCGCCGAGAAGCTGCTGCTCAAGGCGCGGCTCGACCCGGGCATCGACGAGGTCGAGAAGAAGCGCCTCGAGAAGGCCTCCAAGAAGCACAAGGGCAAGGCGCGCCGGGTCACGCCGCTGCTCAAGTACCTCGGCGCCGAAAAAGCCGTCGAGATGGCGCGCCGGTGCCTGCAGATCCACGGTGGCAACGGCTACATGAAGGAATACGGCGCAGAAAAGCTGCTACGCGACGCGCTGGTGATGCCGATCTACGAGGGCACGAGCCAGATCCAGTCGCTGATGGCGATGAAGGACACGCTCGGCACCATCCTCAAGGACCCGCAGGGCTTCGTGCGGCGGCGCGCGCAGGCGGCGTGGCGGGCGCGATCGAGCCGCGACCCCCTCGAGCGGCGCGTGGCGCGGCTGCAGTCGCTGTCGCTGCAGGCACAGCAGCACCTCATGACGAGGACGGCGACCGACAAGTTCCGCGCGCTGCCGTTCGCCGAGTGGCCGACGGCGTTTCGCAAGGAGTGGGATCCGAAGCGCGACTTCGCGTTCGCGATGCTGCACGCGGAGCGCCTGACCAAGCTCCTCACGGACGAGGCGATCGCGGAGATCTTCTGGGAGCAGGCGCAGAAGCACCCGGAGCGCCGCGAGGTGCTCGAGCGGCACCTCGAGCGCGCCGAGCCGCGTGCGCGCTTCCTCATCGACGAGATCACCTCGACCGGAGCGCGACTTCTGGCCAGGCTCTCCGGCAAGGACGACAAGGCCCGCGCGGCGGGATAGTCGAAAAGGGGACACCATGGCACTTCCGACCAAGCACATCCGTCATCAGCTGCCCGTCATCGCCTCGCTCGGCGGGACGGTGCTCTCCGCGGTGAAGCAGAACCTCGGCCTCGGCGGCAAGAAGGCCGGCGCACCGCAGACCCCGGGCCCGACCATCACCCAGACCCTCGCGCCGCGGCCGGCCGACCTCGTGCGCGACTACGTACGCCACTGTGGTGGGGACCCGGGCGCGTACCGGGGCGTCCTGCCGGCGCACCTGTTTCCGCAGTGGGGCTTTCCGCTCGCGGCGCGAACGCTCGAGGGCATCCCGTACCCGATGCAGAAGGTCCTAAACGGCGGCTGCCGCCTCGAGGTGCGCGCGCCGCTGCCGGCGGACCAGCCGCTCCTCGTGACGGCGCGGCTCGAGGACGTCGACGACAACGGCAAGCGCGCGGTGCTGCACCAGCGCGTCGTGACCGGGACCAAGGACGTTCCGGAGGCCGTGATCGGCGACCTCTATGCCATCGTCCCGCTCGGCGCCAGGCCCCCCAAGAACGGCAACGGCGCGCCGCAAAGGAGCGAAAAGCGCGACCACCCGCGCGTGCCCCTCGACGCGCTCGAGCTGGCGTACTGGCGCATCCCGGCGGACGCGGGCCTCGCGTTCGCCATGCTGACCGGCGACTTCAACCCGGTGCACTGGGTGCCAGCGTACGCGCGGGCGTTCGGCTTTCGGAGCACGATCTTGCACGGCTTCGCGACGATGGCGCGCGCGATCGAAGGCATCGGCCGGGCGCGCTTCGCCGGCGACGCGCAGCGCATCCGCACGTTCGATTGCAAGTTCACCAAGCCCTTGCTCCTGCCGGCGCGCGTGGGGCTCTACGTGCTCGGTGATCAGGTCTTCGTCGGCGACGCCCCCGGCGGCGCGGCGTACCTGGTCGGGACCTACTCGACCTCCAGCGGAGGCAACTGACATGTCCGATTTCCTGCTCGATCTCAGCCAGAACCCGCGAGCCAGGCAGCTCGTCAAGACGCTCGGCCTGCCCCTGCCCATGCCCGAGAAGCTCGAACGCGCGAAGGGGCCGTGGGAGGAGCGGCCCCTGCACGATCGCGCGATCGCGATCGGCCTTGCCGGCAGCGGCGCGCTCATAGCGGCCCTCGCACCGACCCTGCAGCGATGCGGAGCCGATCCGCACGTCGTGGGAGACGCGACCGCATTTGCCGAAGGCGGCGAGGCGTTCGGCCGACCGGCGCACGTGCTCGATCTCGCGGCGCTGCCGGAGGCTGCGCGCTTCTGGGGGCTCGTGTTCGACGCGTCCGCGATCGCACAACCGGCCGAGCTGCGTGCGCTCTACGACTTCTTCCACCCGCTCGTGCGGACGATCGCGCGCAGCGGCCGGGCCGTCGTGCTCGGGCGCCCGCCAGCGTCGTGCGGCGATGCGGCGTCGGCGGCCGCCCAGGCCGCCCTCGAGGGCTTCGTGCGCTCGCTGGCCAAGGAGGTCGGAAAGCGCGGCGCGACGGCGACGCTCGCCTACGTCGAGCCCGGCGCGGAGGGCCGCCTCGGCGGCACCGCGCGCTTCCTCCTGTCGCCACGATCGGCCTTCGTGAGCGGCCAGCCGCTGCACCTGTCGGCCGAGGCCAAGGACGTCTACGCCAACGGCGGCGTGCGCTCGCTCGAGGGCAAGGTGGCGCTCGTGACCGGCGCCGCGCGCGGCATCGGCGAGGCCACCGCGCGCCTCCTGGCCGCCGAGGGCGCCAAGGTGGTCTGCCTCGACCGCCCCGACGACGACACGCTGCTCTCGCGCGTGGCGCGTGACCTCGGCGGCGGCGTGCTGCTCGCCGACGTGACCGATCCCGAGGCGCCGAAGAAGATCGCCGAGGAGCTGCGGTCGCGCTACGGCGGCGTCGACATCGTGGTGCACAACGCCGGCGTCACACGCGACCGGACGCTCGCGAACATGAAGCCCGAGGGCTGGGACGGCTGCATCGACATCAACCTCGGCGCGGTCGTGCGCATCACGGCGGCGCTCGAGGACGTGCTGCGCGACGGCGGCCGCATCGTCTGCCTGTCGTCGGTGGCCGGCATCGCCGGCAACCTGGGGCAGACCAACTACGCGGCGTCCAAGGCCGGCATCGTCGGCTTCGTGCGCAACCAGGCCCGCGCGCTGGCCAAGCGCGGCATCACGGTCAACGCGATCGCGCCCGGCTTCATCGAGACGCGCCTGACCGCGGCGATCCCGATCGTGATCCGAGAGGTCGGCCGACGCCTGTCGAACCTCGGCCAGGGCGGCCAGCCCGAGGACGTCGGCCAGGCCATCACCTTCCTCGCGACGCCGGCGTCGCAGGGCCTCACGGGACAGGTGCTGCGCGTCTGCGGCGGCGCCTTCATCGGCGCATAGGGAGGGTTCAGATGTCAAAGAAGGACAAGATGAAGGAAGCCCCCAAGGCCGACAAGGCCCCCGCGATCCTGCCGGGACGGCCCGCGCGCAGGGCTGTCATCGTCGGAGGTATTCGCACGCCGTTCGTGCGCGCCTTCGCGGAGTACCTCAAGCTCGACACCATCGCGCTCGGCTGCGCGGCGGTGCGCGGCTTGCTGGAGCGGACGGGCGTGCCGAGAAAGGACATCGACGCCATCGTCTGGGGCGGCGTCATCCTGCCCGGCCTCGCGCCGAACGTGGCGCGAGAGATCGCGCTCGACCTCAAGCTCCCGCCCGAGGTCGAAGGCATGACCGTCACGCGCGCGTGTGCGTCGGGGCTGCAAGCGATCACGCTCGCCGCGGCCCAGATCGAGCGCGGCGAGGCGGACGTGGTCATCGCGGGCGGCTCGGACTCGACCAGCAACGCCGAGCTCAAGGTGCCGCAGAAGGTCGTGCACGCGGCGGCGCCCATCGCGTTCGGCAAGGCGACGCCGGGCGACGTGCTCGGCATGCTGGCGCAGCTGATGCCCCTGTCGGACATCCTGCCGAAGATGCCGCGCATCGCCGAGCGCACGACCGGGCAGGTCATGGGCGAGGCGGCCGAGGAGATGGCCAAGCGCAACGAGATCCCGCGCGCGGCGCAGGACGAGCTCGCGGCGCGCTCGCACCACCGCGCGGCCGAGGCCATCGCGAGCGGGCGCTTCCAGGACGAGGTCGTGCCAGTCGAGGCGCCCGGCGGCAGGTGGGTGCACGTCGACACCATCGTCCGCGCCGACACCAGCGCCGAGCGCCTCTCGAAGCTGCGGCCGGTGTTCGCCAAGGACGGCACCCTGACGGCCGGAAACTCCACGCCGCTGACCGATGGTGCGGCCGCGGTGCTGCTCATGAGCGAGGAGAAGGCGCGCGCGCTCGGCCTCGTGCCCCTCGCGGCCTTCCGGAGCTGGTCCTACGTCGGCGTCGACCCGGGTGACCAGCTGCTCATGGGGCCGGCCATCGCGATGCCGAGGGCGCTCGAGCGCGCGGGCCTCGCGCTCTCCGACATCGACTTCGTGGACATCCACGAGGCGTTCGCGGCGCAGGTGCTCTCGGTGCTCAAGATGATGGCGTCCGACGCCTTCTGCAGGACGCGCCTCGGCCGTCAGGGCGCCGTTGGCACCGTGGACGTCGATCGGCTCAACGTCCACGGCGGGTCGATCGCCCTCGGTCACCCCTTTGGCGCCACCGGCGCCCGCATGGTGACCACCCTGTCGAACGAGCTGCACCGCACCGGCAAGCAGACCGCGTTGCTCGGCATCTGCGCAGCCGGCGGCCTCGGCGCCGCCGCGGTCCTCGAGCGCGTCTGATTCTGGTTTGCGACTGCCAGCCGATCGGCGTCGATCTGCGAATGCAGACGCCACCGGGGCGCTGGCCGGCGCTAGGCGCTCACCCCCCGCTGTGGCCCCCGATGCTCCTCAGGCCATCGACTGCGCCACGGGCCCGGGCGGCGGCGCCGGCGGGCGGGCCGGCGGGTCTGCCGCGGGAGCCTGCTCCAACACCACCATCGCGAGCGCAGCGGCGACGTCGCCGATGCGCTGAAAGCGCGCGCCGGCCTCGCGCTGCAGGCAACGCAGGATCACGGCGCGCAGCCGCGGGCCGATCTCGGGCGCGAGGTCGGCCGGATCATGGGGCACCGAATCGAGGCGTGCGAGGGCGCGCTCGTAGGGCGTCTTGCCATCGAACGGCAAGCGCCCGGTGAACAGCTCGAACGACAGGATTCCGAGCGCGTAGATGTCGGCGCGCGCGTCGAGGCTGGCGTTCTCCACGAGCTGCTCGGGCGACAGGTAGTCAAGCGTGCCGACGATCCCTTCGGCCTCGACCGGCGCGCCGCCAGGCGGGCGCGCGATACCGAAGTCGGCGATGAGGACGCGGCCCGTGTCCTCGACGAGGACGTTGTCGGGCTTGAGGTCGCGGTGGACGATGCCGCACGCGTGCGCGGCGGAGAGCGCATCGCACAGCTGGCGCAGCCAGCCAATCGCGCACCCGGCCTCGACCCGGCCAGCCTGCAGGGCCACCCGCAGCGAGCGCCCCTTCACGAGCTCCATGGTCAGACACGGAAGTCCCTCGAGGATCTGCAGATCGAACACGCGGCACACGTTGGGGTGCGTCACCAGGCGCGAAAGCCGCACCTCGCGTCGCAGGCGCCCCAGATCTTCGGGGCGCGAGCCGTGCAACACCTTGACCGCGATCGTCTCGCCAAGCAGCCGGTCCCGCGCGGCGAACACCCGCCCCATGCCGCCCTGGCCGAGCTCGCGCAGGATCTCGTAGCGATCACCCAGCACCTGGCCGGGGCGGGGCGCGAACGCAGGCAAGGCGCCGCTTGGCGCCAGCGTCGGGCCCCCGACGTCCTCGCGGGTCTCGCCCGTGGGGTCGGCGCCCGCCGATACCGTCAGCACCTCGATGACGTGTCTGCCCGATTCCACGGTCTCCGCGGCGCGCGCGTGGCTGCCCTTGAGGCGAAAGACCTCGCGCGACCAGGTCTGCGCGTGCACCGTACGTGGCCCCCCAGGCTCGATCCACGTCATGGCGAAAGCGGCCGCCGCGCCGCTGACCAGGATCTCCCCCGGCGCCGCCTCCTCGCACAGGCGGGGTGCGTGCACCGCCGGTCCACCCACCGCGGCGAAGCTCGCCCACTCGCCGTCGCCGAACGCGCCGACGGTGGCGTCGCCGAGGTCGACGCCTGCGTGCAGCACCAGCGTGTGCCGCGGCGAGAGCTCGCGCCAGCCCTCCGCGAGCGCGTCGATCGCGAAGAGCAGCTCTGCGGCCGCCAGCGCAGCGGCGACCGCGGCGTCGGCCGAAGGCAGCTCCCTGGGCGCACCGAACACCGCCTGCACGGAGCCATTCTGGAGCGCCGCGATGGTGCCGCCCGCGCGGAAGATCGCCTGCGAGGCGATGGTGTGGAACCGGCCGAACAGCACGGTGAGGTCCTCCGGCGCAACGCCGCTCGCCAGCTCCTCGAAGCGGTAGAGCTCCGCCGAGAGGATCGCCACGGTGCGGCGCTGCCGCTCGAGCGCCCCGGCGGCACCATCCTTGAGGAGCTCGTCGGCCACGGCGGGTGGCAGGAACCGACCGAGCCGGCTGCGCCGCTGCAGCGCCTCGGCCTGCTCGAGCACCTCCACCTGCAAGTGCTCGTTCATCTCCTTGAGCTCGCGCGCCTGCTGGCGCAGCGCCGTCGCCTGACGGCCGATGAGCAGGAGGTTCTGGACGCGTGCGACCAACTCCTCCTCCGAGAACGGCTTCGTGAGGTAGTCGTCGGCGCGGGACTCGAGCCCGCGCACCTTGGGCACGAGTCCCGTCTGCGCCGTCAGCAGGATCACCGGCACGTGCGACGTCGCGGGATCGGCCTTGAGGGTCGCGCACAGCTCGTAGCCGTCGATGCGCGGCATCATCACGTCGCTCACCACGAGCTCGGGCACCTGCTCCCGCACGCGCTCGAGCGCCTCGGCGCCGTCACGCGCCGCGCGCGGGCGATAGCCCCCCTTCGCGAGCAGGCGCACCAGGTACGCCCGCAGATCCTCGTGATCCTCGACCACCAGGATGTCCCCGGCGTCGCCCCCGGCGGGCGCCGGAGCGACGTCGGGGCGCGCCGCCGCCAAGAGCTGCAGCGTCTCCACCGCGTCGGAGGCCTCCGGAGCATCGGCCACGTCCGCGTCTCGCAGGTGGTCGCGTCCCGTACGAAACGCCACCGCGAAGGTCGATCCGACGCCGACCTCCGAGCGCACGCTCACGCTCGCACCGTGAAGCGAAGCGATCTCCTTGACCAGCGCGAGGCCGATCCCGCTGCCCTCGTACTTCCGGGTGGTCGAGCCGTCGGCCTGCCGAAAGCGCTCGAAGATGTGCGCGAGCTCAGCGTCCGCGATGCCGATGCCGTTGTCCTCGACCTCGAGAACGACGCCCTCGGCCGAGGCGTGGACGCGCACGGTGACGCGGCCGGTCTTCTCGTCGGTGAACTTGATCGCGTTGGCCAGCAGGTTGAAGACGACCTTGCGCACCCCGCCCAGGTCGACGAACAGCACCTGGGGCTTTTCCGGCAGCTCCAGGGCGAGCGTGCGCCCGCCGCCCTGCGCCGGCACGAAGTTGGCCGCCACGTCGCGCACCAGCGTGCGCAGATCGAGGGGCGCAGCCTTGAGTGTCATCCGCCCGGCCTCGAGGCGCGCCACGTCGAGCAGGTCGTTGATCTCGCGGAGCAGCTGCGCCGCGTTCCGCTGCGCGGCCGCGACGTCGCGCGCGGCGGCCGGGTCGCCGCCGACGCAACCCTCCAGCGAGCGCAAGGAGCCGAGGATCAGCGTGAGCGGCGTGCGTAGCTCGTGCGACACGTTCGTGTAGAAGTGCCGCTTCATCTCGTCGAGCAGGCGCAGCTCCTGGTTGACGCGCCCGAGCTCGCTCGTGCGATGGGAGACCCGTTCTTCGAGCGAGGCGTTGAGCTCCACGAGCTGCACCTGACGCTGCTCCAGCTCACGATAGCTCGTGGCGATGCGGCGCAGCATGTAGTCCATCGAGTCCGCGAGCACCTCGATCTCGTCGCCGGTACGGAGCACGACGCACGTCTCGATCTCGCCCGCGCGGATACGGTCGGCCGTGGCGCGCAAGAGCTCGAGCGGGCGGATGACCCGCCGGCGCACCCACCACCCGCTCGCCAGGAGCAGGGTCGCACCGAGCGCCGCCACGACACCGAGCGCCGTCACCTGGCGCTTGTGCACCGCCTGGACCGTCTCGTCGACCCCGCGCAGATCGTCGGCGGTCTTGCCGATCGCGGAGCTGACGTCGCGGTAGACCTCGGAGAAGACGCCGGTGGCGCTGGTCTCGATCGCGAACGACCAGGGGCTCCCGCGCAGCGGCGTCAGCGCGACGAAGTAGCGCGAGCCGGCGTCCTCATCGGGCGCCTCGTAGAAGCCGTACTCGAGCAGGCGCTGGTACGCCATGCCAGGGGTCTGCCCGATGGTGCGACCGAGGTCGGCAGCCCCGAGCTTCTTGCGATACTCCGCGTCGACCAGGAGACGCGCCACGCGCGGCATGCACGCGGCGAGGGCTGCACCCCGCTGGCATTCCGAGTGCGCCACGATGCGCTCCCGCCGGTGGTCGAGCAGGCCCACGCGCGTGACGCGGCCGAGCCGCTGCGAGATGATCACGCTCCAGATCTCGGGGTGCTCGGTGAGGTCGAGCCCCTCGTCGAGCACGCGCGGCTCCTTGCGCAGCACGTACTCGAGGTGCGATGCGGCGGCGCTCACCACGCCGAGCGCATTGAGCGCGATCAGGCGGTCGGTGTTCTCGATCGCGCCCTTCGCCGAGCGCTGCACGTCCTCGTAGCTCCTGCGCGCCGCCTCGGACGCCGCGCCGAGGTCGTGCATCGCCGAGCGCCCGGTCACGAACGACACCGCGGCCGGCACCACCATCATCACCCCGAGCAGGGCGACCAGACGACGGCCAAGGCCACCGCGACGCTGGGGCTTGTCCGTGGGCACGGGCCTCATCCTCAGGGGGGCTCAGCGCCCAGCCGGGCCTTGTCCACGAGGCCCTTGATGCGCTCGAACAGGCGCAGCTCCTCGGCAGAAGCGGTGGCGCGGATGTGCCGCTCGACCGGCGCCGCCACGCTGCGGAACTCGGCCATCTCGGCCGCACCGGGTCGGATGATCTCGACCCCACGCCGGGGCAGGAGCGCGATCAGGTCCTCGTCGAACTGGATGTGCTCGTCGCTTCCGCGGCTGATGATCTCATCGGCTCCGGCACGGATCTTCCGGCGCCAGGCTTCGGGCAGGCCGTCCCATGCCTCCTTGTTGACCACGGCGACGCCGGTCGTGAAGACGTGCCGCGTGATCGTGTAGTACTTGATCCGCGCGTCGAGCGAGGTCGCATAGACGAACGTCGCCTGGACATCGAACGCCTCGACCAGACGAACCTCTAGCGCCGAATTCAGCTCCGTCAGGGCGATGGGCCTCGGCACGGCGCCCCAGGTCTTC
Source organism: Myxococcales bacterium (assembly GCA_023248855.1). Classification (GTDB taxonomy): domain Bacteria; phylum Myxococcota_A; class Polyangia; order JAHFDS01; family JAHFDS01; genus JAHFDS01. Next base: position 5,005 of record JAHFDS010000122.1, on the reverse strand, counting down.
CAGATCTGATCGTGCAGGCCGCCGGGCTGCACCCGCACGCTCATGCCCCGGAGATCGGCGGGCGAACGCACCGGCCGCCGCACGGTCGAGATGTTGCGCCAGCCCACCGGGACCACGCCGAGCGGCACCAGGCCGCGCCTCTCGAACAGGGGCGCGAGCTCCGGACCACGCCCGTACTGGAACGGCTTCATCACGCGCCGGAAGGTGGCGATGTCGGGGAACATGTACGGCTGCTCGAGGAAGCGCAGCTCGGGCACCAGCGGGACGAGCGCGCCGAGGCTGCCCGCCCAGACCTGGATCTGCCCCTTCTGGCAGCGCAGCGCGGTGTTCTGCTCGTCGCCCAGGACGCCACCCATGCGGCGCTTGGCCTTGATGCCGCCACCCGACGCGCGGGTGAGCAGGCGCGCGATGGCGTCGACAGTGTTGCCCGAAGGCGAGCCCTCGGGCGCGATGGTCGAAAGGAGCCACTCCCTGGGCTCCCCCGCGCCGCCGGCCGCGGGCCTGACGACGCTCACGAGCAGCAGCCCGGCGAGCAGCCCCGCGCACCCAAGCCGGCCCCCCATCGTCGGCGGGAGCGTACCCTCGCGCCGAAGCACCCGTCAAACGTCGCCGGTGACCGGTGACCTAGGTGCGCGATCGCTTGAAGTAGTAGAGCGGCGTCGCGCCGACGTCGCGGATGAACATGAGCTCCCAGCCTGTCGCGCCGAGCTCGCTCAGCATCTCCTTCTCAGACGCGTAGGCGCAGCCGTCGCTGCCGCAGAACGCGGGGACCGCACGATCGTCGCGCGTCACGATGAGATAGGACCAGCCGACGCGCGGCATCAGGCGCTCCCTGCGGCCATCTCGCTGTGATGGAGCCCAAGGTGCAAGCCGCTCGGCATCGTGGGCAGACGTGTCGCGTAGGCCGTGGCGAGCGTCGCGCGATCCATCACGCGCAGGTAGTTGTAGCCACGGTTGCCGGCGACGAGGTACCTGCCGTCGGGTGACACGCGCGCGCAGTAGACTCCGTCGAACGAGCGCCCCCCCGTCACGCAGTACGTCTGCAGGATGAAGTGCGTCGCATTGAAGAACGACTTGCGGAGGAGCGCGCCGAGCACGTTGCGCAGGCGCTGGCGCCAGCTCCAGAACCGGCTCCAGGCGTTCGGCATCACCCGCACGACGCGGTTCGACGCGAAGTCGCCGAGGTCGACCTCCACCACGGTGTGGCTCCCGCCCGACGACACGTACAGCTTCGGCTGATCGCCGACCCAGAGCTCGAGGTCGCTGTTGAGGTGAATCGGGAACTCCGCGCCCGAGCTCCACACGCGCGTGACGATGGCCTGCTCGAGATCGATCTCGAAGATGTACTCGCGCCCGTAGGCCGGCGCCCAGTGGAGGTAGTCGTCGTCCTCCGACGCGAACGAGTACGTCGCCGCGTAGCCGAGGTTCTTCTCGGGATGAACGGCCGTGTGCCACACGGTGCCGGGCAGGCGGATCACGGTGGGCTCCTTCGTCTGCAGATCGAAGATCCCGACCTGGCGCGCGCCCGAGTCCTCAGGGCCGAGGTCGCCCATGAGGAGGTAGCGCTGGTCCCGGGTCCACCGCAGCTCGTGGGCGGTCCACAGGCGATGCGCGCCGAGGAGCGTCGCCGGCGCAGCCAGGTCCGCCGCGTCGAGCTCGTAGAGATGATCGCCGATCGCCGCGATGAAGCGCCGGTCGTCGCGCCAGAGATGGTGCGTGTTGGAGCGTAGCCGGTAATCGCACTCCTCGATGCCCATGGTGGCCTTGCGCGCAAGGACCTCGAGGCTCGCGGCGTCGACCACCACGACCTGCTGCGAGAAGTTGCCGAGCAGGAGGGTCTTGCCGGACGGGGCGATCGAGACGTTGTGCCCGCCGCTGATGCCGTCGTAGTAGCGATGGGTGACCCTCCGCTGCGGCCAGTCGAAGCGCAGAAGGCCTGCGCACCCGATGAGGCCGTCGAGATCCCCCCCATCCAGCGCCACGAACCACCGCCAGGGATCATCGGCCAAGGGCACCCTCCATCGCAGCCGGCATCCTAGGGTCCTCGATCGTGCGTCGCAAGAAACGGGGTCACGCCTGGCCGGCTCGCGCCTATCCAGGTCATAGGAGGTCACGATGTCCTGGAGACGCTGGATCCTCGCTGCAACGCTCGTCGCCACCCCTGCCGCCGTGTGGGCGGCCACCCGCGGCACGCCCGCGGCGGCCGATTGCCCGTGCAAGCCGGGCGAGCCCTGCCCGCTCAAGGGCGGAACGCCCTGCGCGCTCGAGGCGGCCCCGCCCGCCGGCACACCCTGCCCTTGCGCGGGAGGCGCGAACGCGACAGCCTCGCACACGTGACGGATGTGCTGGACCGCGACCTCGGCGCCCTGGCGACAGGAGACCGCGCCGCGTTCGATCGCGTGTACGCGGCGGTCGCGCCGCTCTATGCGCGCGTCGCGGCGCGGGCGCTCCGGTCGCCTGCGGACGCCGAGGACGCGGCCCAGCAAGCCCTGCTCAATGTATTCGCAAGAGCGCATGAGTTCGATCCGGCGCGCGGGCCCGCCCTGCCCTGGCTGGTCGCGATCGTGGCCAACGAGTGCCGCACCCAGCGCCAGCGCGTGCGCCGCCGACGCGAGGAGCCCGAGCCGCCCGAGCGCGCGGCGGACACCCCCACCGCCGAGGACGCGCTCGCCCAGCGCGAGCTGGAGGAGGCGGTGATGCAGTCGCTCGGCACGCTCTCTCCCGAGGATGCCCGGACGATCCGCGCAGCGCTCGAGCTCGAGGCGCGCCCCGACGTGCCCGCGGCGACGTTCCGAAAGCGCCTCGAGCGCGCCGTGGGGCGCGTTCGCACGGCCCTCGGCCTCGGCAGAGGAGGTGCGCTGTGATGCCCGAGCCGCAGCACCGCGCGCTGGCGCGGCGGCGTTACGAGCTGGCCCGGGCGCGCCTGGGCCTCGGCCAGGCGCTGTGGGCGCTGCCGTTCATCGGCGCGTCGCTGGCCGGCTGCCGCGACCACACCGGGTGGTCGATCGCGGGCGGCGCCCTGCTGCTTGGCGCCATCGCCGCCCTCACGTGGCGGGGCCAGCGCTGGGGCCGCGCGGTCGCCCCGGGCCTGCAGGCCGCCATCGCGCCCGTGCTGGTGCCGTACCTCATGCGCGCGGTCAGCGGCGATCACGGCTGCGCGGGGGACTGCGTGCGGCACTGCCTGACGCTGTGCATCTGTGCGGGCCTGGTGGGCGGCTTCGTGGTGGGCCTGCGTGAGCGCGGCCGGCAGCCGGTGGATCTCGTCGCCGCAGGCGCGATCGCGGTGCTCGCGGGCTCGCTCGGCTGCGTCACCGGCGGTCTGCCTGGCCTGGTCGGGATGACGGCCGCGGTCGCCCTCGTCGGCGCGCCGATCGCCCTTCTCGTCCCGGCCAGGCGCTAGACCGCCGCCGCGGCATCTCGTATGAAGGCCCGGCACATGCGCTTTTTCGGACCGCTCGCGCTCCTGGTGGCGCTCCTGCTCCAGGGAGCGCCGCACGCGTGGGCGGGTGCGTGCCCGGGCTGAAGCAACCCCAGCCTCCCGGTCGGGGGGACCGCAGCCACGAGCGGCGTGCAGCCGGGACAGCTGACGCTGGACCTGTCGACGACGCTGTCGCCCGCCATCTCGGCCCGTCACACCGCCATCGAGTACGTCGTGGGCGGCGGCGGCGAGCTCGTGACGCACGACCAGTCGATCTCGCTGTCCGACACGCGCCTGTCGGCCGAGCTTGGGCTCGTCGAGGGGTTCGGCGTGGCCACGCTGATCCCCCTGCGCATGTTCTCCACCAGCATCCGCTACCTCGACCGCGCGGGCCGCGCGGTGCAGATCGAGAACGCGGGAGTGCACCACCGGACCGAGACGCTGGTGGGTCTCGGGGATCCGTGGCTGTACGCACACGGCTCGCGCGTGCTGGGGCGCTGGACCCTCGATGGGCGGCTCGGCCTGACCCTCCCGCTCGGCAGCACTGAACCGAATCCCTACGCGCTCGGCGACCGCGGCCTGCCGCACGAGCACGTGCAGCTCGGCACGGGCGTCGTCTCGCCGATCGTCGCGGCGACGCTGCGCCGCGATCTCGGGCCGCTCGACGTGCTCGCGTTCGGGCTCGCGACCCTGCCTCCTTACCACAACCGCTTCGGCTGGCGACCGGGCATCCGCTACGCGGGCGGCCTGCTGGCAGGGAGCGCGCTCGGCACCAGGCAGGTGCGTCTGCAGGGCGGCGTCGAGCTGTCCGGCGAGACCGCGGAGCAATGGCAAGGCTACACACACCCCGCGCTCGACCAGCAGGACGGCAACCTCGGGCGAATCGACCTGCTGGCGTCGGTGCGAGGGAGGTGGCAGGTGGCACCGACCTGGAGCCTGGGCGCGGCGGTGCAGGTGCCGATGTGGGTGGACGCCGCCGGCGGGCAGGTGAGCTATCCGGTGATCGCGACCCTCAGCGTCGGATGGGCGGTGGACTTCGGCGGGGGCCACGAGCATGAGCATGAGCATGAGCATGAGCATGAGCATGAGCATGAGCATGAGCATGAGCACGAGCACGAGCACGAGCACGAGCACGAGCACGGAGCAGGGGGAGACGTGACGGTGATCGCGGACACAGGGCAGGCGGTGGAGCTGCGACCGGTGTCAGGGCGGGTGACCGTGTTCGACTTCTGGGCACCCTGGTGCCAGCCGTGCAAGGAGCTCGATCGCGCGCTGGCAGCGCTGGCCAAGCAGCACCCGGGGCGGCTCGCCGTGCGCAGGATCAACGTGGTCGACTGGGACAGCCCGGCAGCGCAGCGCCACCTCAACCCCACCCGCTCCGGGCTGCCGCGCCTCGTGGTGCACGGCACCGGCGGCCAGCTCGTCTTCGCACAAAGCGGCGACCCAGGGCTGCTCGCGCACAGGGTGGCCCGCGTGCTCTGGGGGACCGCCGACCCGCCGCTGTCGCGCGGGCGGATCGCGCTCGAGCTCGCTGACGATGGGTTCCACCCCGCCGATCTGGCGGTCCCGCGCGGCGAGCCGATCACA
>JAHFDS010000521.1:2837-4932 GCA_023248855.1 Myxococcales bacterium | reverse complement strand
CGCCAGGCTGGTGCTCGACGAGCGGATCGTGCGGCGCCGCGTGCACGCGATGGATCTGGTCGAGGTGCTGTACCCTCGCCGCGGCGTGGACGCGCTCGAGGGGGCGCTGCGCGGCGACGACGTGCGCGCCCGCGCGAACGCCCTCGAGGCGATCGACAACCTGCCGCGCTTTCCGCTCCGCCGCGCCTGCGTGGCGCTGTTCGAGCCGGGCCCCTGGCCGGCGGGCACGCTCGGCGCGCTCGAGCCCGTCGCGCGGGAGGTGGGGGCGTGGCTCGCGAACCTGGCCGACACCGGCACGCCCTTCGAGGCCGCCTGCGCGTCGTACGCGGCGGTCGCGACGGCGTCCAGCGCGCGCAGTACCATTCCGTTCGAGATGCTGACCGTGGTCGAGCGCGTGCTACGCCTGCGCCGCATCGGGCTCCTGTCGGGGCTGCCATCCGAAGAGCTGGTGTCGATCGCGCACATCGCCGAGGAGCGGCGCTTCGGCACCGGCGAGGTGGTGTTCCAGCAAGGCGGTCCGGGGGACGCGCTCTACCTCGTCGTCGCCGGCCGCGTCCGCGTACACCGCGGCGATCGGGAGCTGTCCACGCTCGGTCCTGGCGAGTGCTTCGGGGAGCTCGCCGTGCTCGATCGCGCGCCACGCTCGGCCACGGTGAGCGCGCTCGAGGACCTGACCGTCCTTGCGATCGCGGCGGCCCAGTTCGCGGACCTCTTGCGGGAGCGGCCAGAGCTCTCGATCGAGATCGTCCGCGTGCTGGCGACGCGCCTGCGCGCGGTGGCGGAGGGCGGCTAGTGCCGCTCGTCAGAAGTTGGACCGGAGTAGAGTTGTGGAGAGAAATCGTCGAACGCCCTGCGTGCGGCACTCGCGAGCGCAGAGCGCGAGCAAACGAGACACCTAGTGCTGTCCGCGATTCCCGTGAAATCACTCGTTCGACGAGCGGCCCTAGGTGTTTGTCTTGCGCACGCTCCGCGTGCGCGAGTGCTGCGGCCAGCTGGCAGGCGAAGGCTGCTCCGAGCTCAAATGCCGTCCAACTGCTGGCGGGCAGCACTAGATGACCGGCCGCGATCCGGAGACGCGGGGTCGCAACGCTGACGCTTGTCTCCGAATTGCGACCAGTCATTTGGTGCCAAGGGCGCTGCTCGTCGCGCTGCTGGTTGGCGCCACCGCACAGGCCCGCGCGGATCCGGCGCCCGACGCGCCGCGTGGCAAGCCCCCGGAGCCGTCGCGCTGCCTCGAGCTGCACGATCCCCTCTCGGGCGCGCTGGAGTACGACCGCGGCCGGCCCGAGGACGATCGTCACTTCCTCGATGCCTGCGCCTGTACGCGCGTGCCCTGCGTGGTCACCCAGCACGGCGCGCTGCGCTTCAATCCCCCGCGGGGCGACGACGACGTCGACGCCTCGGTCTTCGTGTTCCACGAGGGGCGCATGACTCCGGTGCGCACTTTCGAGCGCCGCGAGCGCACGGACTACAAGCTGTTCGAGCGCATCTTCAACCCGCATCGCAACAAGCGGGTCTGGGACCTCGAGGACCGGCTCCGACGCGGCGAGCTCCGCGTCTTTTACGTGCTGGGCCTCGTGCAGCAGTACCGGCTCGAGCACGGCGATCACATCGCGGTCGAGCTGCATCCGGCGGGCGATCCGCACCGCGCGCGCACCTACTACTTCCGCTATTACGAGGAAGGTGTCCAGATCAAGGCAGACGTCGCCTTCATGGTGCCGCTGGCGTTCCAGCAGGTCAGCGGCAGCAAGTACGACAGCTTCACGCCGAGCTCCCCGTTCAACGTCGCGGGCCTCTTGTCCCTGCACGTCCGGCGCGATCCGTCGGCCGATCACACGTGGTTCCGGAAGCTCCTCCACAGCCTGCATCCGACCGTGTTCGCCGGGCCGATCACGCTGTCGGGCCTGCGCGCGTCCGACAAGACCACGCAGGCGCTCGACATCGATCTGTACGCCGGTGCGGGCTTCTCGTTGCTCGACTTCTTCGTCGTCGGCTATGGCGTGACGCTGGTCAATCCCAATCGCGTCGGCATGCCGATGGTGGGGATCTCCCTCGTGAACCTGTCCAAGGTGCTGGCGACCGCCAACCGGCGCGA
>JAHFDS010000521.1:0-2737 GCA_023248855.1 Myxococcales bacterium | reverse complement strand
TCGACTTCTTCGTCGTCGGCTATGGCGTGACGCTGGTCAATCCCAATCGCGTCGGCATGCCGATGGTGGGGATCTCCCTCGTGAACCTGTCCAAGGTGCTGGCGACCGCCAACCGGCGCGATGCGGACGAGTGGGACGAGTTCGATGCCGCCGAGAAACAGAAACGCTACTGGCCCCCGCGGCCGACGCCGACCGTCAAGCCTGCTTTCCCGGGGCCCGCCCCCCCGGGAGCGGTGGAGGCGCCGACGGGCGCCCCGCCCGGGCCTCGGCCGGCCCCGCCTTCGGGTCCGCCGCCTTCGCTTCCGCCGCCTTCGCCTCCCCCGCCTTCGGTGACGCCTCCGCCGCCTTCGGCGGCGCCTCCCCCGCCTTCGGGGCTTCGAATGCGCGCGCCAGGTCCGCCGTCGTCGGCTTCGGCCCCTCCGCCGCCTTTGGCGCCTCCGGCTTCGCCGGACCGGCCGCCCGTGTCTCCGCCAGCTCCGCCTTGACCCGAGGAAGGGCCTCGAGCCGGCGGGGGCGGGGCTTGGCCGCCTGCGAGACCACGTGCGCCTGCGTCGGATACGGGAACTCCACCCCGAGGTCGTCGAACTTGCGCTTGATCGCCAGGTTCACCGCGTGCTGCGCCTCGCCGTAGCGCCGGGGATCGGCGACCCAGTAGCTCAGCCGCAGGTTGATCGCGAAGTCCCCGAGGCTATCGACCTTGCATCCGCCGCGCGCGGCGTCGACGCCCGGCAGGCCGGTGACGACCAGCTTGAGCTCGGCACAGAGCCGGTCGAGCTCGTCGGCCGAGAGGTCGTACGGCGCGCCGAGGCGCACCGTGACCTTGGAGGCGCCGTCCCGGAATCGGTTGACGATGGTGGCGTTGATGATGCGGTCGTTCGGCACGATGATGATCGAGCCGCCCTTGGTGCGCAGCGTGGTGGCGCGCAGGCCGATCTCCTCCACCGTCCCCTCGGTCTGATCGACGCGGATGTAGTGCCCGACCGCGAAGGGCTTGGTCATGAAGATGGCCACCCCGCCCACCATCGGTGAGAGCGTGTCCTTGGCGGCGAGCGCCACCGCGAGGCCGCCGATCCCGAGGCCGGTCAGGAGCGAGACGATGTTGTAGCCGAGGTCGCTGGCCGCGATGATGATGGTAAAGACCCAGATGCCGCCGACCACGATGCGGCGCAAGACCGGGATCAACATCGGCTCGAGGCGAGCGCCCTCGCGCTTGGACAGCGGCACCAGGAAGCGGTCCACGCACGCGTGCCACAGGCGCGCGGAGAACCAGCCGACGACCACCACGATGGCCACCGCGACCCCCCGCACGACCAGCCGGGAGATGGAGGTGTTGTCATGCAGGCACAGCGCGCCCATGCGAAGGCCCATGAGGACCATCACGGCCATGAGCGGTCCGCGCAGCGCCTCGACGATCACGTCGTCGTACTGGTTCTTCGTGGCCCAGGCCAGGCGCGACACGAGGTGGCGGACGAGGAGCGAGGCGACCTTGCCGCCGGCGTAGAAGACGACGAACGTGCCGATGAAGAACAGGTAGGCCTCGATGGGGTTTCCGAGGACCTGCCGATCCAGGAAGGCTTGCATGACCTCATGGTAGCGTCGAAGCCGACCCATGGGTCCGTCTAGTGCCGTGCGCGTCTCGCCCCGCATCGACGTCGTGGTGGCGGCGCGCGATGAGGCGCGCACCATCGTCCGCTGCGTGCGCTCCCTGCTCGGCCAGTCGTGTCCGCCGCACGAGGTCATCGTAGTCGATGACGGCTCGACGGACGGCACGGGGGCGATGGCGGAGGCGGCCGGCGCGCGGGTGATCCGCGGGCCCGGGCACGGGCCGGGGTGTGCGCGCAACCTCGGCATCGCGTCGTCGCACGGCGACGTGGTCGCCTTCATCGACGCCGACGCCTACGCGGACGTCGACTGGCTGGCGCAGCTGGCGGCGGTGTTCGCCGCGGATCCGGGTCTGTGCGGCGCCGGCGGCGTGCAGCTCGCGCCGGACGACGCCACCGCGTTCCAGCGCCGCCTGCAGGCCTTTCTCGAGTGCGTCGGATTCGTCTCCGACTACGTCCGCCCGAGGGACGGCGCCGTCCGTCCGACCACGCACAACCCCTCGTGCAACAGCGCCTATCGTCGCGCCGAGCTCCTTTCGGCGTCCGGCTTTCGTGAGGACCTCTTCCCGTGCGAGGATCTCGATCTCGATCGGCGCCTGATGCGGGCCGGCCGCCGGCTCGCCTTCGTGCCGGGCGCGCGGGTCCACCACTACCGGGTGGCGTCCCGGGCGGGCTTCGCGCGCATGATGACGCGCTACGGGGCCGCGCACCGGCGCCTGGTCGCGCTGCACGGCCGGTTTCGCCTGCTGCATTGGGTGCCGGTCGCCGCGCCCGCCGCGGTGCTCCTCTTGCTGCCGCTTCTGCCCGTGCCGCCGCTGGCCCTCGGCGGAATCGGCCTCGGCGCCCTCGCGGCGGCCCTGGGCCTGGCCGTGCGCGGGGGGCTATGGGCGCTGCCGTCGAACCTTGATCTGCTCGCGCTCACGCTGCGGTGCTGGCTCGCAGGGTACTACCGCGGGGTCGATGGGGGAGGGTGAAGGGGATCGAACCCTCGACACCTGGAGCCACAATCCAGTGCTCTACCGACTGAGCTACACCCTCCGTGCTGCAGGGCGGATCCATAGCAAACCGCGTCCTCTGGGCCAAACGAAAAGTGGGCGCGGGCCCTTTCGAGGGGTAGATTCCCGGGATGGACGCGT
>JAHFDS010000520.1 GCA_023248855.1 Myxococcales bacterium | reverse complement strand
GTCGTCGGCGCGTCGGGCGCTGGCAAGTCGACGCTGCTCGGCCTGCTCGGTGGCCTCGAGCGGCCGGAGGCAGGGTGCGTGCGGCTCGAGGGCCGCGACGTGGCCGCTCGCGGGCGAGCGGCGCGCCTCGCGCTGCGCCGCGCCATCGGTGTGGTGTTCCAGGACCCGGGGGCCTCGCTCGATCCGCGTCGCACGGTGCTCGCGTCGCTGTCTGATCCGCTGGCCATCCACCGGCTGTGTGCGCGGGCGGAGCGGCCCGCGCGCGCCGCGGCGCTGCTCGAGCGGGTGGGCCTGCCCGGTGAGCTGCTCGACCGCCTCCCCGGGGCGCTCTCGGGCGGGCAGCGGCAGCGGGTGGCGCTTGCGCGTGTGCTGGCCACGGAGCCGAGGGTGCTGCTGCTCGACGAGCCGACGAGCGCGCTCGATCCGCTGGTCGCGGCCGAGGTGCTCGGCGTGCTCTCGGACCTCGTGGCGCGCGGCCTCGCGCTCTTGCTGGTGAGCCACGACCTGGGCCTGGTCGCTCGCCTGTGCGACCGCGTGCTGGTGATGCTCGCGGGGCGCGTCGTGGAGGCCTTGCCCGCGAAGGGGCTACCCAGGCATCCGTACACCACGGCCCTCGAGGCCGCGCGGCCGGCGCCGGGACACCTCCCAGTCGCGCTCTCGATCGGGCGGATCCCCGCGGGCGGCTGCCCGTTTCGCGCGGTCTGTCCGCTGCGGCCCGGTGCTGCGGATCCGCCGCGCTGCGAGCGCGAGCCTCCCGTGCTGCGTCCCCTCGGGGAGGGCGCCGAGATTGCCTGCCACTTCGTGTAGACTGGTAGCTCGCCGCTGTGAGACTCGACGATCGAGCCCACGAGCGGGAGGCGAGGTCCAGGTGCCCTTTCTCCCCAGCTGCGCCAGAGCTTGCTGGGGCCCCAGCAGCGGGTCATGCCCGAGGTGCGCCGGGGGCGGCGGATGAGGCCGAAGATCCTGATCGTCGATGACGATCGCTACACGCGCCGGGTGGTCGAGACCCTGCTCTCGCGCGAGCCGGAGATCTCCGCGCTGTCGCCGCAGATCGTCCCGTCCGACGCGCGCGGCGCCCGCGAGCACCTCGAGCGGGACCGGCCCCAGGTCGTGATCGTCGACGTGCTCCGGGGAGACGGCTCCTCGAGCGGGGTCGAGCTCGCGGAGCTGGCACGCAAGGCAGGCGCCACGGTGCTCGCGACGAGCGCGCTCGCGGTCGACGAGGCGACCGCTCGGGTCCTGGCCGCCGCGCAGCTGACGCTCTATCGCAAGCCCCTGCAGGTGCGAGATCTGGTGCGCGCGGCCCGCGAGGCGCTCGTGGCCCAGCCGGCCCTGGTCGAGCCCGAGCCGGAGGCGCGACCGGCCTCGGCGCTGGGGCTCGGCGCCGCGTCGGGCGCGCTGGCCGAGCGCCCGCTGTCGCTCCTGCTCTTCGACGCGCTCGAGGAGCGCGTGAGCGGCCAGGTGACCGTGCAGCGCGGTCGCATGAAGAAGGAGATCCTGCTCGAGGACGGGCTGCCGGTCGGCGTGCGGTCGAATATCCGCCGCGAGACGCTGTCGTCCTACCTGCTCATGCGGCGTGCCCTCGACGACAAGCAGGTGGACGTCGCCAGCGAGGCCGCGCATCGCCAGCACATTCGCTTCGGGCAGGCGGTGGTCCAGCTCGGCTACCTGAGCGAGGCCGAGGTGGTCGGGCACCTCGCGGCGCACGTCAAGCTCAAGCTCGTCAACTGTCTGCGCTGGCGCGATGGCATGTGGGACCTCGTGCCGGGGACGGTCCCGGCGGACGTGGTGAGGACGCCCATCGATCTGGCGGGCGTGGTGTTCCGCGGGCTCGCCAAGAGCGCGCGCGCCGACGTGGTCGCCGCCGAGCTCGAGACGTACGAGCGGCTGAGGCTCATCCCGACCCCCCGCGTCGACGATCACGGCGCGGCTTTTCGCAAGGAGTTCGGCTCTGCCGCCATCGACGCGCTCTCGGGACAGCCGCGCCTCGGGGACCTCTTGCGCACCGGCAACCCGGTCGAGCTCCTGCCGGCGCTCGATGCGCTCATCGCCTGCGGCCTCGCGGTGCTCGATCCGCCGCCGCTCGCGGTGCCCGCTCCTGCGCCCGCGCGGGCGCGCCGGACGGCGTCGCCTGACGCGGATCCCCTGTCGCTCTGGCACCTGCGCGACGCCACGCAGGCCCGCGCCGATCGGGGACGGACCTCGTTGCCGCTGGAGGACCTGTTCGAGGAGGAGCGGATTCGGACCGATCCGCCACCGGCCGACCCGGCCGGCGACGCCAGGGCGGAGATCCTGCGCGCGGCGCTGGGCCTCGGATCGAGCACGGCGTACGAGCTGCTCGGGCTCGCGCGCGGTGCGACCGAGGCCGAGGTGAGCGTGGCCTACGACGCCAGGCGGGCGCGGTTCGCGGCGATGGAGGTGCTGCCGATAGAGGACGCGCGGCCCAAGCTGCTCGAGGTGATGCTGGCGCTAAGGCGGGCGTTCGAGACGCTGAGCGACCCCGTGGCGCGCGCGGGGTACGACCAGGGCCTCGAGCCGCCCGCGCCCTCGGACGCGTTCCAGGCCGAGGCGGCCTACCGCGAGGGCGAGGAACTGCTCCGAAAAGGCGAGCCGCGCGAGGCGGCGGCGTGCTTCGCGCGCGCGGTGGCCCTGCGCAGCGATCAGGCCGAGTTCCACGCGTCGCTCGCGTGGGCCGAATTCCTGGCCGAGGGCAAGGGCGCGGTCGAGATCGCGCTCGGGCACCTCGAGCAGGCGCTGGCGATCGATCCCGATGACGCGGCCGCGCACGAGTACCTCGGACGCATCGCGCTCGACGGTGGCGCTCCCGAGGATCTCGAGCAGGCCTCGGCCGAGCTCGGTCGGGCGCTCGACCTCGACCCCACGCGCAAAAATGCCCTCTCCGCCCTCGAGGGGGTGCTCAGCGCGCGCGGCGCGTGGCAGGCGCTCGAGCGGCGCTACCGGAAGATCCTGCACGATCTCGGCGACCGCGAGCGGGCGCTGCAGGCCGCGCTCTGGCGCCGGCTCGGCGCGCTCCACGAGGAGAGGCTGGGGGACGCGCGATCCGCGCTGCTCGCGCTCGACGTCGCGGCCTCGCTGGAGCCCGAGGACGTCGCCCTGCCCGAGCGCATCGCGGCGCTCGCCACCCAGGTCCCGGCCGAGTGGGCCATCGCGGCGCGGGCACTGCGCGCGGGCTGGAGACTCTCCGGGAGCGAGACCGATCACGAGGCCGGGCGGCGCCTGATGCGCTTTCACCTCGCGGGTGGGCGCGTGCAGGCCGCCGCCCGGGTGGCTCACGCGCTGCGTGCGCTCGGCGCGTCGGACCCTGAGGTGCAGTCGGCCGCGGCGCTCTTGCCCTCGCGGGCGCTCTCGGCGCCGGCACGCCTCGACCGCGAGCCGCTCGAGCTGGGGGCCGAGCAGCAGGCTCTCGGCAGGCTCCTCGCGAGCCTCGGGCCGGTCGCGCGGGCGCTGCGCCCGGTCTCGCTCGAGGACCTCGGGATCTTGCCGCAGCACCGGGTGGCGGCGGGGGCCGTGCTGGCCGAAGCGATCGCGCGGGCGCGTGCGCTGCTCGGCATCGCCCGCACGCCGGAGGTCTACGAGTGGCTGCGTGGCGGCAGCGAGGTCCGAGCAGCGCTGGTCGAGCCTCCGGTGCTCGCGGTGGGTCCGGTGGCGCTCGGGAGCGCCGACGTGCCCGCCATGAAGTTCCAGGCCGCCCGCGCGGCGTTCGCGCTGGCTCGCCCCGAGCGCGTCTACGCGATCGCGTGGTCGCAAAAGCGCCTGCGCGCGCTGGTGCTCGGTGCGTTCCTGGCGCTCGGCCACGAGGCGTCCGGCCAGGAGGGCGACCCAGACACCGCCCGGGTGCGCTCGCGGGTGGCGCTCGAGCCCGAGGGGGTGAGAAAGCGGCTGCGCGAGCTGGCCGACGCATTCGTCGCGGCGCGCGTGGCCGCGCAGGGGGAGGCGGGGCGCGACCTGGCTGCGTTCGCCCCGGACGACTGGGTCCTCGGCGTCCACCGGGCCGCGGACCGCGTGGGCGTCCTGTCCTGCGACGACGTCGCGGCGGCGGTGCGGGTCCTGCGCCCCGACGCCGAGGCGACCGCAGCCCTCATCGACTGGGTGCTGACCGAGGACTACGCGCGGCTGCGCCTTTCCGTCTACCCGCCAGAGGCGCTGGTCGGGGACGTGCGCGACAGCTCGCTCAACGCGCTCTTCAACGAGGGCCCGACCGACCCGGGCGTGCCCCCGGCGCTCGCGGAGCTGTTCGACACCGACGAGGGCTCGGGCTCGGGGCCGCTGCCGGTCGGGTGACGTGGCCCGGCGGCGGTTGGCGAGGCGGAGTGCGCCATGAAGCTCGACGTCGAGGCCACCGTGCGGGCCGCGCAGCACGGCGACGCGCAGGCGTTCGCGACGCTCGTCAGCACGTTCTCCGGCCCGGTGTGCGCGATCGCGCTCGGCCATCTGCGCGACGTGGCGCGGAGCGAGGACGTGGCGCAGGACGTGTTCGTCAGCGCCTGGCAATCGCTCGGCAAGCTGCGTGATCCGAAGAGCTTCCTGCCGTGGCTGCGCCAGCTCGCGCGCAATCGCTCGCTCGAGGTGCTGCGCCGCGAACGGCGCCACCGGCGGCGGGTGGTCCCCGCCGAGGACTTCGACGCGCTCGCGGCGGCGGCGATCGACCCGGCGCTCGGCCCCGCGGATCGCCTGTGCCTCGAGGAGGAGCGCCGCGTGGTGGCGGACGCCCTGGCGCAGGTGCCCGATGACGCGCGCGAGGTGCTGGTGCTCTACTACCGCGAGGGGCGCTCGGCGGCGCAGGTGGCGGCCTTGCTCGAGCTGCGCGAGGACGCCGTGCGAAAGCGCCTCTCGCGCGCCCGCGAGAAGCTCGAGGCGGCGCTGGCCGGGCGGCTCGAGGGGCTGCTCTCGCGCACCGCGCCGGGCGCGGCGTTC
>JAHFDS010000121.1 GCA_023248855.1 Myxococcales bacterium | reverse complement strand
AGCGGCACGGGCGGTCTCGGCGGCGGCTTCCCGTTCCCGGGCGCCGGTGGCGCGGGCGGTCTCGGCGGCGGCTTCCCCTGGCCAGGCGGCGGCACGGGCGGCCTCGGCGGTGGCTTCCCGCCGATCCCTTGCCCGCCGGCCGGTACGCTCCCGTTCCCGATTCCGGGCTGCCCGTAGTCTGCGATAGCGGATTCGACTGACCTTCGAGGGGCGCGGCCAGGTGGCTGCGCCCCTTTTTCTTGGCCGAATCAGCCAGGAAAGTCGCGCCGGATGGCCTCGAGGTCATAGCGGAAGAAGCCGCGGTAGTAGCGCCGGAACCATCCCGCCATGTCGGGCAACGTCTGGCCGCTGACCAGCGCGCGGTACGGCTCGTCCGCGATCACCCGGCCACTGCGCCAGTCGCGCACCGTCGGTGCGCCGTCCTCGACACGACAGATGGTGGACTGCTCGAGCGCCCACGAGCCCGCGTTGGCGTAGCGGCGATCCCCCACGGCGACCACGCCCGGCGCATGCGAGTGACCGAGCAGCAGGGTCCCCCACGGTGTGTCCGAGGTGAGATATGCCGCGGCGCACTCGAAGATACAGGACAGGTCGCCCCACTGACCGCGCGCCCAGAAGTTGTCCACCCGTTGCCAGTGCGCGTACCGCTCGGGCCGCCCGAGGGCTCGCCGCGCCAGGCCCTCGAGCCGCAGGGCCTGCGTGTAGAAGAAGAACAGCCGGTGAACGACGGCGTTGAGCGGGTTGTCGTGGTCCCGGTACGGCTGTCGGATGGGCCTTTGGAACAGGGTCTCGAGCCACGTGTGAAGGTGGACCATCCACGGCTCGCCACCGCGGCCCCAGTTCAGGTCGAACTGATGGCCGTGCGCGATGCAGAGCTCCTCGCCCACCGCGACGGCGTGCACGAAGCGCGCGTCGGGCAGGCTCTCGAGGAGCAGCTGGGGCTCCTCGTGGTTGCCGAGGACGTACAGCATCGGCCGCTCCGCGGCCACCGTGCGCAGCGCCTCGAGCACCCTCGGGTGCGCGCGCTCGATCCGCGCCGCGGCGCTCGCCTGCAGGTGATCCACCGCATCGCCGTTGACCACCACGACGTCGGTGCTCGGCAGCTGCTCGGCCAGCATCGCGACGAAGGCTTCGTCCTTCTGGCCGAACAGATCGCTCGCGGAGCCATCGCCGAGGTGCAGGTCGGACAGCACGAGAACGCGCGTCCCTGCGGGGAGCCAGACATCGGGGTGCTGGAGCACGCTGCCTGTTAGCACAAGCGCGTGACGTGGCCCAGCGGGCGAGCTATATGGGCCGGATGCATGGTCACGGATCCGCCCCCGCTCCCGAGGTGATCACCCAGCTCCGCGCGGCCATCGTCGCGGCGCTCCCCGACGCACACGCAGAGGTGTCGGGCGGCGGCGGTCACTACACGCTCGTGGTCCGCTCCGCCGCGTTCTCCGGCAAGTCGATGCTCGACAGCCAGCGCCTGGTCTACGGCGCCATCGCGCACCTCATGGGCGGTGACGACGCGCCCGTTCATGCCATCGACAGCCTGCGCACCCTCGCGCCGGGCCAGTGACGTCCTCCGTGCGACCGGCCGCCGCGTCGCGCGTGATGACCGGGCCCTCCGTGTTCGCCGAGATGAGCGCGCTCGCAGCGCAGCACGGAGCCGTGAACCTCGGCCAGGGGTTTCCCGACTTCCCGGGCCCCGCCTTCGTGAAGGCGGCCGCGAGTCAGGCCATCTCCGCCGACCACAACCAGTACGCGCGAATGGCGGGCCTGCCGGCGCTCGTGTCCGCCATCGCAGACGGGGCCAGCCGTCATCACGGACGGCTGATCGATCCGCTGGCCGAGGTCACCGTGTTCTCCGGCGCCACCGAGGCCCTCTTCTGCAGCGTCCTCGCGCTCTGCGACCCGGGCGACGAGGTCGTGCTGCTCGAGCCGTTCTACGACAGCTACCTGGCCGCTGTGCGTCTCGCCGGCGCGATTCCCCGCATCGTGACGCTGCATGCCGAGGGAGGCTTTCGCTTCGATCCCGCCGAGCTGCGCGCCGCCTTCGGTCCCCGCACCCGCGCCATCCTGGTGAACACTCCGCACAACCCGACCGGTCGCGTGCTCGACGAGACCGAGCTGTCGATGATCGCGGAGGAGGTGCGGCGGACAGGCGCGTACGTGATCGCAGACGAGGTCTACGAGCACATCGTGTTCGAGGGCGAGCACCGCTCGATCGCGACCTGGCCAGGGCTCGCCGGCCGCACCGCGACCATCTCGTCGAGCGGGAAGACCTTCTCGCTGACCGGTTGGAAGGTCGGCTGGGCCGTGGCGTCCCCGGCGGTCTCGACGGCGCTCCGGGGCGTGCACCAGTTCGTGACCTTCGCGACGGCGACCCCGCTGCAGCACGCGATCGCGGCCGCCCTCTCGGCCCCTTTGGCCTACTACGCGGAGCTCGTGGCCGACTATCGCGCGCGGCGCGATCGCCTCGCGGAGACTCTGGCGGCCGTGGGCCTGCGACCTTTCCCCGCCGAGGGTACCTACTTCCTGCTCGGCGACGCGCGCGGGCTCGGCTGGGACGACGACGTGGCGTTCTGCCGCTTCCTGGTCGAGCACGCCAGGGTCGCCGCCATTCCCCTGTCGGCGTTCTACGAGCAGGGTCACCGAGACGCGGGCCTGGTGCGCTTCGCCTTCTGCAAGCGGGACGAGACCCTCGCCGAGGCGGACCGGCGCCTGCGCGGACACGCGCTCACCCCGCCCATAGACTGACTTGCCCGCCTACCCCGCCGCACCAGCGCCGTGAGCCAACCACCCAGGCGCCGGGACCGCGAACCCCACCGTCGGGGCTCCCGTCTCCGATCGCAGCGCGCAGCGCCCACCGAAGCCCTTGATCTCAGGTCCCTCCCAGCAGTGGCTGGGCGCCCAGTCACGAGCACCCGGCTTGCATCTCCAACAGCGCACCAGGGGAGCCCATGCGCCATCAAGAAGATCCGTTCGTAGCGGCAGAAAGGCACGACCCAGGCCTCTCCGAGGGCCGGGTGGAGCGAGCCGCCGCGCCCGCCGGGCCCGAGCGCCAGCGGACGCCGAACCCACAACTCGGCGCCCGCAACGAGTCCTCGGTCCTCTTCAACCTGAGCGACATCCAGGCGGCCAGCGCCTCTTCCTGCGCCGCGGACGAGGTTCCCATCCATCACCTCGCCGCAGGTGCGGATGCCGGGCGGCAGCCGCGTCCGACCGGCTTCATCGAGTTCGGCCACTTCGAGCCTTCGCAGTCGATGGCGACGATCGTCCCCATCGGTCTGCTCCAGCCGAGGGGTACGAGCACGTACATCCCGCGGTGGGTGTGGGGCCTGGCCGCCGGTGGCGCCGCGCTCCTCATCGCGGTCGTCTGCATGACCTTCTACCTCGTGCGGTCGCCGGCGGCGACGACGGCCGAGCTTTCGGCGGCCGAGCCCGCCACCGCCACGCCCCAGGTGCCTTCTGGCCCTGCCGCGGCGCCCCACGCACCCTTGGCCCCGGTCAAGCTCGCCGCGACCGCGCCATCGAAGCCGGCGGCGGTTTCCAGCACGGCACCGGTCGCGCGCGTTCGCGTGAAGGCCCACGGGGGCAAGCGGTCGGCCCGGCGGGCCGCGCGCACTTCCTCCAAGTCTGCGCTGCCGGCACGTGCGGATGCCCCGGCCCCGCGCGCCAAGGCGAGCGGACGGGACGAGCTCGACAAGATCCTCGGCGGCTCGGTGGCCCACTAACATCGAGACTACGAGAGCGACCGCGTGCGAAGCGACCGCCCATGGCCAAGCGCACACAGCATGCCGAGAAGCGCCGCGCAGGCTGCCAGCGCGAACATGGGGCCGCCCCCGCCGCGCTCGAACAGTGCGCCCATGATCGGCATGCCGATCGCAGAGCCCGCCGCGGAGGAGGCGCCGAACAGGCCCTGCGCTGCGGTGCGCGTCTCGTCCGTCGCCCGTTCGCGGACGAGGGACACCGCAGCGACGTAGTAGAGCCCGAACGAGATGGCGTGCGAGCTGGCGAGGACGCCCAGGGCCACCGGGTCCCGGACGACGGCCATGAGCGCCCAGCGCCCCGTGGCCACGCCCAGCGACAGTGCGAACAGGCGGGCGCCGCCGAAGCGCGCGATCAGCCGGGAGCTCTTCGCGAGAAGCACGATCTCCGCGAGGACGCCCGTCGCCCACAGGATGCCGATCGCCCGCGGCGAGAGGCCCAGCGCAGCGTAGTGGAGCGACAGGCAACTGTCGTGAGCGGAAAAGCCGAGCTGGCCGAGCGCCATCGCGCCGAGGATCCAGGCCAGCGGACGATCGGCGAGCAAGGCGCGCACGTCGGCCCGCGTCGCGCGCCTCGGCGGCCTCGGGGGCCGAGGTACGAGCCACGCCGTCGTGGCCGCCACGAACAGGCCCACGGCGGTGGCCTTCATGACCGCGGTGGCGCCGTAGCGCTCGAGGATCGATCCCCCCGCGAGCACGGCCAGGAGAAAGCCGATCGAGCCCCACACCCGGATGCGACCGTAGCTGCTTCCCTCACGCTGGGCGGCGTCGAGCGCAGCCGAGTCGGTCAGCGCCCAGAGTGGCATGCGCGAGAGCGCGAACACGGCGGCCACCGCGACCACGCCGAGCAGGTTCGCGCCGGCGGCGAGAAAGCCGAGAAACGTCACCGCCGCGGCCGCGCTCGAGACGCGGAGCAGCCACTCTCTGGCGCGCACGAGGTCGGCCAGGGCCGCCACGAGCGGCGGCGTCACGACGCCAGCCAGCGGCGAGAGCGCCATCACCTCGGCCACGTGATGCGGGGCAAGCCCGGCCGCGCGGAGATAGATCGGGAAATAGGGTGCGTAGAGCCCGAGCGCCCCGATGAACGTGAAGTAGAAGGCCGCGATCGCGATGGAGCCGCGCCAGCGCCGCGCCCCTGACACCGCTATCCGACCAGTCGCGAAGGGAGGACGACCCCGGCGCGACGTGCCGCCGTCACTCCGCTGATGCAGGGGCGAGGCAGCACTAGCCGCCGAGCGCCGACAGCGCGCGCTCCGCCGCCCGCAGCATCGGCTCGACGGAGACCGGGGCGCCGACCGCGCCGCGCATCCAGGCGTCGGGCGTGAGCAGGCCCTGCTTGCACATGCGCTCCATCTCGCGCGCCAGGCTCCTGCCGCGCAGGAAGGCCTCGATCTGGAAGGCGATGAGGTGGCCGAGCGGATAGTCGGGCAGGTACAGACCCGCGTCCACCATGTGCGAGTAGATGCCCAGCAAGAGGACATCTCTCACGCCGAAGATCGGCGCGTAGTAGCGGTTCCAGACGTCCCTTGCGATCTGCACGGTCGCGTCGCGGAGCGCCGCGGGCGTCGCCTCGGGGTGGTCGTACAGCCAGTGCCACATCGCGAGGTCCACGAGGGCCACGCCCGCGATCTCGTAGGTGGCCCAGAAGTCGTTGAGCGCGGCCTGGTGCTCGGCTTCGGGCGGCGTCTTGCCGAGGCCAAGCAGCTCGAGGTCGCGCGACTGGAAGACGAACGCCAGCGCCTCGGTGAACGCGGTGTTCGGCACGCCGTGCAGCACGTAGTGGTCGATGCGGTCGAGCGAGAAGGTCTGCTCGACGTTATGGCCGAGCTCGTGCACCGCGATGTTGTAGCCCTTGTAGTTCATGCCACCGGCCGGGATGCGCGTGCGCAAGCGCGAGGGTGAGCCTCGGCGCTCGGCGCCACTGGCGTGGCCCGCGCCGCGCGCCGGATCCACGGCGATCTTGCCTGCGAGGTACGACGCCGTCTTTGCGTCGAACCCGAGGCGGCCGAGGATGCCCGGCAGGTCGGCCTGGAAGGCGCCCACGGTCGGGTAGCGCTGCTTGACCATCGCGTCGAGCTCGTCCTCGCTGATGCGCGGGCGCGGCCGCAGGCCGGGGTACCAGAGGTCGAACGGCTCGAGCGCGCGGCCGAGGCGCTTTCTGACGAGGGCGGCGACGCGTGGCACGAGCGGCGAGGTGAGCACCGCCTCGAGCAGGCCCTTGACCTCGGCCTCGGGCATCTCGCGGCCCTCCTCGAAGCTGCGCCGGATGTGCGTCGGCAGCTCGGGCGTATGCGGGTCCACGCGGCGCACGGCGCGGAAGATCTCGACGATCTGTGCGTAGCGCTCGGTTCCCTCGGGGGCCGAAGGGTCCCTCGGCAGGGCGCGCCCCTCGGGCGCCACCTCGCCCTTTTCCAGGGTCGCCCGGACGACGAGGCCGCTCGATGGCGTCCAGTCGAGGCGCGGATCGTCGACGACTGCCCGCGGGATGGTCCCGCGGACGATGTGCTCCATGACGCTCGCGATGAGGCGCTGCCGGGGCAAGCCCTGGGGATCGGCGTAGCGGCCGCGGATCTCGTCGCGCAACCCCCAGTGTGTGATGAGCTTGAGGCCGGGCGCAAAGAAGCGCTCACCGCCGGGCCCGAGCACGTGGTGCAGGTGCACGTTGTACGAGGCGATGTAGGCCTCGGCGCTCGCATAGGCGCGCGCGACCGCGGCTTCGACGTCGGCCGGCACGCGGCGCGAGAAGCGCTGCGCCATCCGGGCCTCGGCCCACTGTCGCCGCGACCAGCGGGCCCCGGCCTGCAACCGCTCCGACAGGGTCGAAACGGGCAGGTGCAAGAGCGCCGCAAAGGCGATCTTGCTGCCAAAGAGGTCCTCCGACGCGTGGGCCGAAGGGCTCCACTGCGACAGGAGCTCGTCGAAGGGCCGCACGGAGCCGAGGTCAAGCTCGGCTCGCTGGCTCAGGTCCATGCGGATCTCGTGGAGGTGACCGAAGATCGACTCCAGCGCGGCGTCATAGCGCGAAAAGAGCTCGTCGCGGGCGGTGCGATCGGACAGCCACTGCTCGCGCAGGAACCTCGTGAAGGCCGCCTGGTCGCCGTCCTCGGGCCGCCACCTGGCGGCCACCTGCCGGGCCCCGCGCACGAGCGCCGCTGCGTCCTGGGGGTCCTTGGCGATCCCGATCACGGCGCGCGCCACGTCGAGACCGCCGAGAAGAACGAGGAGCAGCAGCAAGGGGCTCATGACGCGCGACGGTAGCGACACCCACGGGCGACTGCACGACCAAGTTGCGCGACCGAAGCGGACAGTGACACTTTACATTCAGTCTTGACTGTTTCTTTGTCGGGCGCTATCTGTGGAAGCAGATGCGAGCGCGACGGACCCAGCAGGCGCGCAGCGCCGAGACCCGCGGCAAGCTGCTCGACGCGACGCTGCAGTGCCTCGACGAGCTCGGCTACGCGCGCACGAGCACCCCCGAGATCTGCGATCGCGCGGGCGTCTCGCGGGGCGCCCAGCTGCACCACTTCCCGACCAAGATCGAGCTCGTCACGAGCGCGGTGGAGCGCCTGTTCGAGCTGCGCCACGCCGAGTTCCGGCGGGCGTTCGCCGAGCTGCCGCCCGGCGTCGGCCGCGGTAGCAGGGCCGTACGTCTGTTATGGCAGATGGTCTCCGGAGCCACGTTCCACGCGTGGCTCGAGCTCGTGGTGGCGGCGCGCACGGACCCAGAGCTGCATCACGCGGTGGGCGGGGTCGCCGATCGCTTCGTCGCCACGGTGCGGCGCACGTTCGAGGAGCTGTTCCCCCACCCGGGCGCCGATCGGCCGCTGTTCGACCTCGCGCCGCTGTTCGTGTTCGCGCTCCTCGAGGGGCTCGCGCTCGGACAGATCGTGCGCCGGAACGAGCCGCAAGTGAGCGAGCTGCTCGCGGCGCTGCAGACCCTGGCCGATGGCGTCGTGCCGTCGCCGGTCTCCACCCGCGTCCGCGGCACGCCCGCGCGCGCGCCACGCAAGGAGACAGCATGATGACACCCATGGCACTCGAGGAGAACGTCGCCCGCGGCGAAGGCCTCGCCACGCTGGCCGCACGTCTCTGCAGAAAGTCCGTCGACAAGCACCACGACGCCTACGGCGACGTGGCGTGGGACGCCCCGGAGAACCGGCTCGATCCGGCCGATCCGCGCTGGATCGTCGGCGCCGATCGGGGGCTCGGACGCACGCGCTGGTATCGCGACCTGGCGCCCGAGGTGCAGGCCCGCCTCGGCCTTCACCTCATCGTGTGCGCGATGGAGACCGGCTGGCAGTTCGAGAACGTGCTGTCGCGCGGTCTGCTCGAGCTCGCGTTCGAGCAGCCGGACCCGTGGGTACGGCGCTACGCCTACCACGAGCTCATCGAGGAGGCGCAGCACACGCTCATGTTCCAGGAGTTCGTGAGGAGAAGCGGCCTTCCGGCGCCAGGGCTGCCGGTCCGGCAGCGCCGCCTGGCGGGGCGCGTGGTGAGCCGAGCGCGTGCGTTCCCCGAGCTCTTCTTCGTGTTCGTCCTCGGCGGCGAGGACCCGATCGACCACGCCCAGCGCACGGTGCTGGCCGGCGAGCGCGCGCTGCACCCGCTGGTCCGCCGCATCATGCAGATCCACGTCACGGAGGAGGCACGGCACCTCGCCTTTGCCCGGGCCTACCTGCGCGAACGCGCCCCGCGCCTCGGGACCCGCGAACGTACCGCGCTCTGCCTGCTCGCGCCGGTCGTGCTCGGGCAGATGACGCGCCTGATGCTGGGGGTCCCGGCCTTCGTCGCCGAGCGCTATCGCATCCCGGCGACGGTGCTCGAGGAGGTGCGGGGCGATCCGGCCGAACGAGCGCACCTCTCGGGCTCGCTCGACAAGGTGCGCTCGCTGCTCTCCGAGCTCGGCCTCATCCCCACCTGGACGCGCCCGGTGTGGAGGGGCCTCGGCGTCCTGGGATCGCAGGCGTGAGGGTCGTCGTCACCGGCGGCTCTGGCCAGCTCGGCACGCTCGTGTTGCGCCGGCTGTGTGCCACCCGGGCCATCAAGTCCGTCGTCTCGATCGATCTGCAGCCGCCGCGGGTGGCGTGCCGAAAGCTCGAGGCCCATGCGCTCGACGTGCGCTCGCCCCGGGTCGCCGAGGTCCTGCACGGCGCCGACGCCCTCGTTCACCTCGCCTTCGTGGTGACGGAGCGCAAGCCACGACGGGAGCTGTTCGACATCAACGTCGGCGGCAGCCGCAACGTCCTCGGTTCCGCCCTCGCGGCCGGCGTGTCCGTCATCGTCTACAGCTCGTCCGTGGCGGCGTACGGCGTGGTCCCCGGACACGCCGAGCCCATGACCGAGGACGAGCCGCGCATCCGGCAGGACGACTTTCCCTACTCCGCCGCGAAGTACGACGTCGAGGCCCTGCTCGACGAGCTCGAGGCGCAGCACCCCGGGGTCGCGATCGCCCGGCTCCGGCCTGGCATCCTGGTCGGGACCCACATGGAGCACGCGCTCGGCGACCTGCTCCGGCGTCGCCTGCTGGTGGACCTCGGAGCGCCCATCCCGTGGGTGTGGGACGAGGACGTGGCCGATGCCACCGTGCGCGCGCTCGAGCGGCGCGCGAGGGGCGCTTTCAACCTGTGCGCCGAGCCAGCGCTCGACGCGGATGCGCTCGCGGCGGGCCGCTCGATCCGTGTCGTGCGCATCCCGGCGCTCGCGCGACAGGCGCTCCGCGTCCTGGGTCCCGTGGCCGGCAAGCTCGGCCTCGGCCGCACCGATCCCAGCTGGAGCCGCGCCGGCGGCGTCCGCATGATCCAGTCGTCGGAGCGCGCCAGAAAGGAGCTCGGCTGGCGACCGCGCGCCGCCTCGGGCGGTGACGTGCTCGATCTCTATCTGCGCTCCGCGCCGCGCCGGCTCCACCCGCGCCTCCAGGTGTTCTTCAAGCTGCTCGCGCTGGCCGGGCGCACACCGCCCCCCGAAGAGGTCCGGCGCACGTCCATGCGGATCCACCTCGCGCTGCTCGGCCCGCACGGCGGCGACGTGGGCCTGCTCCTCGAGCGTGGCCGCCTGCGCGTCGGGCCACCGCCACGGCCCCCCGAGGCCACGGTCACCCTGCGCGCCGAGGCCCTCTTCGACCTGCTCGGCGGCCGCCTCGACCTCAACACCGCGCAGATGACGGGCAAGCTGCGCGTCGAGGGCGAGCCCACCGCGATCATGCTGCTCGGTGGCATCGTCGGCACGCTCCGGGCGGCGAGCCAGGCGTCGGGCGTTCGCGGCCGCGTCGTCTCCTCCGCCCTCGACCTTCTGGCTCGCCCACTCGGAGGCGCTTCCCCTTCCCACGCCACCCCAGCGAAAGGACGCCCATGAAGTTCTCGGTCTTCTACGAGATGCAGATCGCCGACCCCACGCGTGAGCGCGAGGCGCAACTCTTCCGCGACTGCCTCGAGCAGTGTGTGCTGGCCGACCAGCTCGGCTACCACTGCGTGTGGGAGGTCGAGCACCATGGCCTTTTCGAGTACTCGCACTCGTCGGCGCCGGAGGTGTTCCTCTCGTTCGTGGCGGCGCGCACCTCGCGCATCCGCATCGGGCACGGCGTGACGCTCTTGCCGCATCGCTACAATCACCCCATCCGCATCGCCGAGCGCGTGGCGACGCTCGATATCCTCTCGGGCGGGCGCGTCAATTGGGGCTCGGGCAAGTCGAGCTCCCTGGTGGAGCAGCACGCCTTCGAGAACGACCTCACCACGCTGCACGATCAGTGGCTCGAGGCGGTCGAGATGATCCCGCGCATGTGGTCCGCCGACGTGTTCTCCCACGAAGGACGCTTCTTCAAGGTGCCGCCGACCCAGATCGTCCCCAAGCCACTGCAGTACCCGCACCCGCCCATGTTCGCCGCGTGCAGCAAGCCCGACTCCGCCGCGGCCGTCGGCCGCCTGGGCCTGGGCGCCCTGAACTTCGCATTCGGCTCCGACGACTACCTCACCGACAAGGTGCGCGAGTACCGCGCCGCCATCGATAAATCACGCCCGGTCGGACGCCAGAAGAACGATCACTTCGCGTGCACGCCGGCCACGCTGGTCCTCGGTGACGATCGAAAGGCGGCCTCCTACGGGCTGCGCGGCGCGCGCTTCTTCGCCGAGAGCCTGGGCAAGTACTACCTGTCGGGTACCCGCCCCACGGGCCGGCTCGACGTGCCGCGCGACTTCTTCTCCGACGGCGACCTCGACGACGCGATGGCGATGCGGAACGCCCCTGGCTCGCCCGTCTCGTCGATCGTCGGCGATCCGGCCTGCGCGCGCGAGACCGTGGCGCGCTTCGTCGACATCGGCGTGGACGAGCTCATCCTGGTCATGCAGATGGGGACGGTCCCGCACGAATTGGTGGTCGAGTCGCTCAGGACCTTCGCCGAAGAGGTCATGCCGCACTTCGCCTGATCGGCGTCCTCTGCTAAAACAGAGACATGTCCAGGCCACGGCGCGCCTCCGCGCGCACCTCGACCGGCGTGCCCACACCGACTCCTCGCCGACGTCCGCAGAAACGAACAACGGCCGACCTCGCCCCCTCACCCGCCGAGACCGCAGAGCCCCACGTCGGCCCGGCGCTGCGCCGCCTGCGGGCCGATCGCGGCCTGTCGCTCGATCGGCTGGCGGCCACCTCGGGCGTCAGCCGCGCGATGCTGAACCAGATCGAGCTCGCCAAGAGCACGCCCACGATCAAGCTCCTGTGGAAGATCGCGCGCGCGCTCGAGGTGCCGTTCTCGGCCCTGATCGAGGGAGAGCCGGGCCGTGACACGACGGTGCTCCGCGTGGCATCGGCGAGGCGCCTGACCAGCTCCGACGGCGCCTTCAGCTCGCGCGCTCTGTTTCCCACGGATGGACCACGGCGCACGGAGTTCTACGAGCTGCGGATGCGGCCGCACGGCGTCGAGCACGCCGAGCCACACGCGCCCGGCACGCGTGAGAACCTCGTCGTCGCGGAGGGCCTGGTCGAGATCGACGCCGGGGGGGCGCGTCACGCGCTCGGCCCCGGTGACGCGATCCTGTTCGAGGCGGGGCAACCACACGCCTACCGCAACGCCGGCGAAGGCGAGGCCGTGATGTACCTCGTGATCACCTACCCCGAGAGCACGCGGTAGGCGGCGATGGCGGAGCGCGCCCTACTGAGCGGGGTTGCCCGGGGGAGTGTTCATGATCTTGAGCAGCTCGACGTCGAACACCAGCATGCCGGCCGGGCGGCCGGGCTGATCGTTGTAGGCCATCTCCTTCGGGATCCAGAACCGGGTCTTCTCGCCCTCGACCATCAGCTGGACGCCCTCGGTCCAGCCCTTGATCACGCCGTTGAGCGGAAATGACGTCGGCGCACCGCGCACGACGCTCGAATCGAACATCTTGCCGTCGGTCGTCCAGCCCGAGTAGTGCACCTGCACCATGTCGGTGGCCTTCGGGTGGACCTTCCCGGTGCCCTTGGTCAGCACCTTGTAGGCGAGGCCCGACTTGGTCTTCTTGGCGTCCTTGGGTGCCGCCGCCACGTCGGCAGGCGCCGGCAGGGGCTTGGGGGCCGGCTTGTATCCGAGCAGCTCGACATCGAACACCAGCAGGCCTGCGGGCACGCCGGGCCGCGACGGCGTGTCGCCGTACGCGAGCGGTCCCGGGATCCAGAAGCGGCGCTTCTCGCCCACGACCATGAGCTGCACCCCCTCCGTCCAGCCCTTGATGACGCGGTTGAGGGGGAAGCGCGCGGGCCCGCCGTGCGTGTAGCTCGAGTCGAACATCTTGCCGTCGGTGGTCCAGCCCGTGTAATGGACCTCGACGTTGTCCTGCGCCCCCGGGTGCTCCTTGCCCGTGCCGGGCTTGATCACCTTGGAGGCCAGACCCGACGGCGTCTTCTCGGCGTCGGCAGGCGCGGCGGCCACATCGGGCGGCGCCGGCTGCGCGTTCGGATCCGAGCCCCCCGCGCCGGCGGCCTGGGCGGGCTTGACGCCTTCTGGCTTCTTCTCCTCGGCCTTCTTGTCTCCGGCGCTGCTCCCACTCTTCTCGTTGCACGCACCCAGCGCCAGGGTGGCACACAGAAACATCGTCTTGGCTCGCGACATGGCGCGCCTTCTATACTCGGAGGCCGTGCAGCCGGTCCAGATCTTCGGTGTGCGCAAGTGCGCAGACACCCGCAAAGCAGAGCGCTGGTTCAAGGAGCGGCGCCTGCCCCTTCAGGTCGTGGACCTGGCGGAAAAAGGCCTTTCGGCGGGCGAGCTCCGCTCGGTCGCCGCGCGCGTGGGCGGCTTCGAGGCACTGGCCGACACGACGGGGAAGCGCTGGACCGAGCGCGGCCACCGGTACGCCTCCCGCAAGCCCGCCGAGCTCGAGCGCCTGCTGCTCGACGACCCTCTGCTCCTTCGGACACCCATCGTCCGTCATGGCGGACAGCGCGCCACCGTCGGCTACGCGCCCGAGGTCTGGGAGTCCTGGCAGGACGGTTGATCGGCGCACCCTTGACAGCGCGGCCCAGCGACCCAAGCTGTCCTTCATCGACCGGGTGAGGCCATGCCCACCCGCACGCCTTCGCGGCCCCGACGGGCAGCGAAGCAAACCCCGTCCGGCGGCGAGACCCCGGGCGAGAAGGAGAACGCATGCATCCAGGCATCCTGCATTGGTGGTTTTCGCACAAGCGCGGCGGTGACGACTGCGAGGCGCGGGTGGGCTGCGGCCCGGGTGCGTGCGGTCCCCGGGGGGTCCGGCGCTCCGAGGGCCTGTTCGCGGCGGGCGAGGAGACGGCGAGCCCATTCGGCGTGCGGCGGCCGCTGCGCTTTCTGGCCCACAAGCTCGAGCTCGACGAGCTGCAGGTGGCGGAGCTGGCCAAGATCCTGGACGCGCTCAAGACCGAGCGCGCCCAGGCCGACGTCGATCACCGCCGCTCCCTGTCCGTCTTTGCAGACGCGGTCGCGGGGGCCGAGTTCGACGCCGCCCGGGCCGCCGAGGCCGCAACGTCCCGTGTGACCACCGCCGAGCGCCTCCGCAAGGCCGTGATCACGGCGCTCGAGCGGCTGCACGCCGTGTTGCGCCCCGATCAGCGCGAGCGCCTCGCGTACCTCCTCCGTACCGGCGCCGTCACGATCTGACCGCGGCTACCTCGATTCTTTAGACCTTCTTGTCCCGGAAGGAGGCCATGAGCTCGTCCTGCGCGCCCTTGGGCATCTGCTGGTACTTCGAGAACTCCATCGAGTACTCGCCCTTGCCCTGGGTCGCGGAGCGCAGCACGGTCGAGAAGCCGAACATCTCCGCGAGTGGAACATCCGCGGTGCCCGTGAGGTAGCCCTCGTTGTTCTCGCTGCCGATGATGACGCCGCGGCGCTGGTTGATGAGGCCCATGACCGAGCCCTGGAACTCGGAGGGCGCGCTGACCTCGACCTTCATGATCGGCTCGAGCACGATGGGCTTGGCGCGCTCGTAGGCCTCGCGGAAGGCCATGATGGCCGCCGTCTTGAACGCCTGCTCGCTCGAATCGACCGCGTGGGACGCGCCGTCGTTGACCACCACCAGCACGCCCGTGACGGGAAAGCCAATCAGCGACCCTTCCTTGATCGCCTCGCGGAAGCCCTTGTCGCAGGCCGGGATGAACTCGCGCGGGATCGAGCCGCCCACGGTCTCGTTCTCGAAGACGTACCCCTCGTTGGCGCGATCCTCGGGCAGCGGCTCGATGTAGCCCTCGATCTTCGCGTACTGGCCGCGGCCGCCGGTCTGCTTCTTGTGCGTGTAGCTGTACTCGCCGCGGCGCTGCACGGCCTCGCGGTACGCCACCTGCGGCTTTCCGCTCTCGACCTCGCACTGGTACTCGCGCTTCATGCGCTCGATGTAGATCTCGAGGTGCAGCTCGCCCATGCCCGAGATGATCGTCTGCGACGACTCCTCGTCGAGGCGCACGCGGAAGGTGGGGTCCTCGCGCGTGAAGCGGTTCAGGGCCTTGGAGAAGTTGGTCTCGGTGCCCTTGTCCTTGGGCCAGATCGCGAGGTCGATGACCGCGTCGGGCACGTGCATCGAGGTCATGGTGACGCTGACCTCGCCGTCGGTGAACGTGTCGCCAGTCGCGCACTCCACGCCGAACAGCGCCACGATGTCGCCAGCGCTGGCCGAATCGATGTCGTTCATCTCGTTCGAGTGCATGCGCACCAGGCGCGGCACCTTGACCTTCTTGTCGCCGGCCGAACAGTTGAAGATGAAATCGCCCTTGGTCACCTTGCCCTGGTAGATGCGCATGTAGGTGAGCTGGCCGAAGCGGCCGTCCTCGAGCTTGAACGCCAGGCCCACGAACGGCTTGGCCGGGTCGCTCGGCAGGGCGACCTTTTCCTCGTTGTGGCGCTGGTCCAGCGCCTCGTTCGTGACCTCGGTCGGGTTCGGCAGGTACTGGCAGACACCGTCGAGGAGCTGCTGCACGCCCTTGTTCTTGTAGGCCGAGCCGCACATGACCGGCGTGATCTTGAGCGCGATCGTGGCGCGGCGGATGCCCGCGCGCAGGTCGGCCGGCGTCGGCTCCTCCTCGGCCAGGAACTTCTCGGCGATGGCGTCGTCGAAGTCCGCCACGCCGGCGATCATCTTGGCGCGGTACTCCTTGGCGAGGTCCGACAGCTTGGCCGGGATCGGCTCCTCGCGCACGTCGTCGCCGGTGGGGCCGTCGTAATAGAAGGCCTTCATGTCGATGAGGTCGATGACCCCCTCGAACTTGTCCTCGGCGCCGATGGGGATGTTGATCATGACCGGCTTGTGGTGGAGCTTCTCGCGCAGCTGGTCGGCCACGCGAAAGGCGTTCGCGCCCTGACGGTCCATCTTGTTGACGAACGCGATGCGCGGCACCTTGTACCGGCGCATCTGGCGATCGACCGTGAGCGACTGGCTCTGCACGCCTGCCACGCCGCAAAGGACGAGGATCGCGCCGTCGAGCACGCGCAGCGCCCGCTCGACCTCGATCGTGAAATCGACGTGTCCGGGCGTGTCGATGATGTTGATCTCGAACTCGTCGTTCTTGGTGCGCGCCGGCTGGTCGGCCTTGCCCTGGCCGAGGTACCAGTTGCAGTAGGTGGCCGCGGACTGGATCGTGATGCCCTTCTCACGCTCGAGATCCATCGAGTCCATCTTGGCGCCGACACCGCTCTTGCCGCGGACCTCTTCGATCTTGTGGATCTTGCCGGTGTAGAAGAGGACGCGCTCGGTCAGGGTCGTCTTGCCCGAGTCGATGTGCGCCGAGATTCCGATGTTTCTTACTTTTTCGATGGCGGCCATAACGGGCGCGGAAGCTAGCAGAGTGGACCCACAAGATCCAGGGTTGCCCTGTATTTGCGCGTTTGGACCTAGCAGCCGGGCGCACCACACGACAACCGGCTGAAATCACATGTCGGCAAGCTGGGTCACAAAAAAAACTCCCGGTCCTTGAAGCTTTGCCCCCGCCCAGGCACGGATGGGGCAGGATCAAAGTGAATTGCTGCGCGAGGTCGACCCGGAGCTGCTCGATCGCTGCCGCCGTGCAGAGCGGGTGGCGCAGGGCAGGCTCTTCCAGCTGGCCGCCCAGGATGCCGTGCGGATCATCCGGGGCCTGGGCGTCCGGGACGCAGACCTCGACGATGTGGTCCAGGACGTCTTCGTGATCGTCTTCCGGCAGCTCCCGGGCTTCGAGGGCCGCTCCGCGTTCTCGACGTGGTTCTTCCAGATCTGCGTCAACGTGGTGCGCGGCCGCCGCCGCAAGTCGGCGCGCGACCGCTGGTTCCGGCTGGCGTTCGGCGAGGGACGCGAGGAGACCAGCGCCTCGCCGGCCGGCCAGGTGGACGCCGCCAGGGACGCCGAGCGCCTGCTCTCCGGGCTGTCGGAGAAGCACCGCGAGGTGCTGGTGCTGTACGAGGTCGCGGGCCTGTCGGGCAACGAGATCGCCGAGGCGACCGGCGTGCCGCTCAAGACCGTCTGGACGCGCCTGCACCACGCACGCAAGAAGGTCGCGGAGCGGGCGCGCGAGCTCGGCGCGGGCGCGGGGGCGCTGCCGGTCCGGGAGGGCGCATGAACGGGCGCCAGACCATGTCGCCCCGCCGTGGCACGAGCCCCGCGCAGCGCGCGGCCTGCGAGCGCCAGGTGCGGGATCCGCTCGCGCTCGATCCGCATTCGGACGATGGGCGGCGGTTCTTCCAGCATGCGGCCGAGTGCCCCTACTGCGGCGGCCGCGTGATCGACGCGCGCATGGCGCGGGTGGCCATCGAGCCGCTCGTGGCCGTGCAGCTGCCGCCGGCCCGCGTGGCGCGGCTGCAGGAGCGCGTGTTCGATGCGCTCGACGGCGGGGCCCGCGGCCGCATGCCGGCGGTGTGGCCGAAGTGGATCGCGCGGCTGCTGCCGCTCGTCGCCTGTGGCGCCGTGGGCTTCTGGCTGGCCACGCTGCGGGGGTCGAAGGACGCGCCGGTGCCCGAGATCGCCCACAGCGGCGTGGTGCGACCGGCCGGGGAGCCCGTGGAGGCCGCGGAACGGACGCGCGCGCTCAAGCTGCCCGATGGCTCGGTGGCGCTCCTTTCGCGCGGCTCGACCGCGCTGGGCGCCACCACCACGCAGCCGCTGCGCCTTGCGCGCGGGCGGGCGCTCCTGGTGGTGCGTCCGCGCAAGAACGGCAATCGCTTCGAGGTGGTGACGCCCGAGGCGCGCGTCACGGTGCTCGGCACGGTGTTCTCGGTCGAGCGCCAGGGCGAGGTGACGCACGTGGAGGTGCACGAGGGTCGCGTGTGGGTCTCGGCCCCGGCGGGCACCGACGGGCGCGTGCTCGGCCCGGGTGAGCGCGTGGCGCTCGTGGGCTCAGGCAAGATCCGCGACGATGGCCGCGCGAGCACGCTGCAGGGCGAGGCGCTCGCGGAGATCCGCAAGGCGGCCGAGGGCGAGGAGAGCGAGCTCATCGAGCGCGCCACGGCGCGCGGCCTCACCGAGCACGTGGAGCCGCCGGCGGAGAAGGTCGTGCCCGAGGATCTGGTCGAACGCGAGCCCAGGGTGCGCAAGGCCAGGGGCCCGGCCCCGTACGACGGCGAGGCCGCGCTGCGCGCGGCCGATCTGGCGCGAAAGGGCGGCGATGTCGCCGGCGCGATCAGGCGCTACCGCGCCGTCGTCAAGCAGGGCGCCGAGCCGTGGGCGAAGTTCGCGCGCTCGGCGCTGGCCGACGTGGCGCGACACCACGCAGGCGCAGGCCTCGACGAGCGCGCGCAGCTCGAGGACCTCGCCGAGCGCTACCCCGAGGACAACATCGGCAAGCTCGCGCGCGAGCGCCTCGACGCGCTCAGGCGGTGACACCGGTGGGGCTCGCGACCACCCTGCGCGCGGGGCTGCTCGGGGTGTTCCTCTGCAGCGCCTGCGGCAGCGACGTGGCGCTCGATTGCAGCCCGGTCGCGATGAGCTGCCAGAGCGGCCGCTACCGCGTGGACGGCGCCGGCTGCATCCTCGAGTGCCTCGCGGCGACGATCCAGGGGCCGACGCCGCCCGTGTGTCCGGCGGGGCCGCCGCTTTCGTGCCCGTACGGGGTCGAGCTCGACGCGCAGAGCTGCCTTCGGGGCTGCACCGAGCCGAAGCCGCCCATGGTGGCCGGCCTGTGCCTGCCCGACGGCGAGCCGCTGTCGTGCTCGAGCCCGGCCGGACAGCCCGCGCGCGAGTGCATGAACGACGCGCTCGTGTGCGGGCCCGAGATGCGGTGCGTTCCGCGCGTGAAGACGGTGTGCGACCCGCGCATGCCGATGTGCCCGCCGGGCCTCGCGTGCCGCCTGGCCGACGGCTGCCGGCCGCCCTTCGAGCGCTGTCTCGGCGGGTACGTGGTCGATCCGCTGGGCTGCGTGCGCGGCTGCCGGCCGCCCCCGATGCCACCCGCGATGGCGGAGTGCCCCGAGCCCGTGCCGCCCTGTCCCAACAACCTCTACCAGCTCGACCTCCACGGGTGCATCGCGGGCTGCCGCCCGCCCCCGACGATCATGCCGCCACCGATCTGCGGCAACCTCGGTGAGCGCTGCACCACGAATGACGGGCCGGTGTGCCGGGGCTGCGCGTTCGGCTACACGCTCGACGAGCACCACTGCCTCGACACGATGTGTCTGCCCGATCCGGGCGTGCATCCCTGCGCGCCGCCGCCTGGCCGCTGCGACAAGGGCTTCTCGGCCGACTCGCTCGGCTGCCTGTCGTGCCGGAAGTAGCCCCTGTCCCATCCGCTTGGGCGGATATCTCATCGGCTCCTTCCCGCTGCAACCCGTGGAAATTCAGGCCAGACATTCCGCATCGCAAGACACGCGCTTTTTCCTTCGATTCCTTTGAAGCTCTGGCCAGAGACCGGCACTCATCTCTCGAATGGAGGCGCTGATGAGTCGGATCTGGCTAGCGAGCTGTACCGTCGGTTGTGCCCTTGCTCTCGGCTGCGGGAGTGACGCAAAGACCGACACCGTGAAGGATTTCTCCTCTGAGGTGAACCAGCGGGGGGTGGAGACGGATCAGGAGGCGGCGGCCCGCAAGCGGCCGAAGTTCTGCCTGCCCGAGGGCTTCGGCGCGCTCCTGCCCTGCGCGACGTCGGGGCAGGACGTCTGCCCGACCGGGTTCACCTGCGCGCCCGCACCCGGCTCGACCGATGCTGGCTGGTGCATCCCATCGGCGCCCCCGACACGCTGCGGCGAGCCGGCGAACGCGGCCTGCCCCGATGGCACGGCGTGCCGACCGGTGCCGGGCCCGCGCCAGCCGGATGGAGAGGCGTGCGAGCGTGAGCGCGGCATCCGTGGCCAGTGCGGGGACATGCCCCCGCCGCGACCGACCGACTGCCAGCACGATGCCGCGGTCCACGGGCAGTGCGGCGGGCCCGGGCGGCCGGGGAACATCTGCGTGCCGAGCGCCGAGCCGCGCGCGTGCGACGACCAGACGCCGTGCGCCGATGGCCTGCAGTGCTTCGTGCGCGAGCGCGACGGCCAGCACTTCGGTCGCTGCGCGCCCGCTCATCTCGAGTGCGATCCGGCCAGCGCGACGGCTTGCCCAGACGGCTTCGCTTGCCGCCCGCATGGCCCGCCGCGTGCGGATGGCGACCACCACGGTGCCGGCGGCGCCGGCGGCGAGCGCGGCGGTGCGGGCGCCGGCGGAGGCCGCGCGGACGACGG
>JAHFDS010000120.1 GCA_023248855.1 Myxococcales bacterium | reverse complement strand
GCAGGCGGGGCCGGGGCGGGCGGCGCCGGACGTGGCGGCGCGGGCGCGGGCGGCTCCTCGGGCGCTGGCGGCATGGCCTCGAACGACTGCGAACGCGGCGGCGGCATGTGCGTCGCCCTGGTCCCGGGGGCATGCGCCAACGGCACCGTGGTGCGCCTGTCATGTGGCGGTGGGCTCGGCGTCGAGTGCTGCGTCCCGAGCGGCGGCGGCGGCTCGGGCGGCGGCGGAGTCGGCGCGACTTGCGGGGGATTCCCGGGCACGACCTGCGCGAGCACCCTGTACTGCGACTACCCCGACGACATCTGCGGCGCGGCGGACGGCTCGGGCACCTGCCAGGAGCGCGGCTCGGGGGCATGCCCCGCGATCTACGCGCCCGTCTGCGGCTGCAACGGCCGCGTGTACGGCAACGACTGTGAGATGCGCAACGCGGGCACGGACCTCAACACGCTCGGCGGCTGCACGGCGCCGATGGGCACCTTCGGCTGCGGCGGCACCTTCTGCGCCCACGGCTCGCAGTACTGCAAGGCCTTCTCCGGCGGCGTCGTCGCGCAGGTACGCTACTCGTGCGAGCAGCTTCCCACCGGCTGCGGCCCGGCGCCCGCCTGCGCCTGCCTCGCCGGGATGACGTCGGGCGGGACGTGCACCGCAGATGCAGACCACAACCTGACGGTGCGCATCGCGGCGCCCTGACTCGAGCGCCTTGGTACGGGTACGAGCACGAAAGGGAGGAATACATATGCATAGGCGAATGAATCAGCGAAGGCGCATGGTCGCCGCAACGGCGGTGCTCGGTCTCGGCGTGGGCGCCGCGCGGCAGGCGCCGGCGTGCGGCTGCTTCGCGCCGCCCGATCCCACCGTGCCCCTCGTGCAGGCGGGCGAGCGTATCCTGTTCTCGACCGACGGCGACACCGTCACGGCCGTCATCCAGATCCAGTACTCGGGCGCCAAGACCACCGGGGCCGCGGGGTCGAGCGGCGGCTCGACCTCGTCGCAGGGAGAGTTCGGCTGGCTGCTGCCGCTGCCGGCCAAGCCGGCGCCCATGCAGCTCGGCACGCAGGAGGTGTTCGACCAGCTCATCGCCTCCACCCAGCCGCGCTACTTCCTCACCACGGTCATCGACCCGAGCTGCGGCCAGCAGAACGGCACGCGGGGCGCCGCCAGCCCGACCGCGGGTGGCGACTCGGCCGGCTCGGGTGGCTCGGGCGGCGGGGAGTCCGGCCCGCTGGTGTCCCGCGAGGCGGTGGGTCCGTACGACGTCGCCGTGCTCGACGCCCGGGACGGCGCCGCGATGTTCCAGTGGCTCGCCGACAACCGCTTCGCGGTGCCGCCGGGCACGCAGAACGCGGCGGGCCCGTACCAGCGCCCGGGCGCGTACTTCCTGGCGCTCAAGCTCCTGACCGGCGCCAGCGACGGCGATCTGCAGCCGGTGGTGATCAAGTACAAGAGCGACCGCCCGATGATCCCGATCGTGCTGACGTCGGTCGCGGCGCAGCCGGACATGGGCATCCAGGTCTGGATGGCGGGCGACTCGCGTGCGCTGCCGGTCAACTACCGCCACGCCATCATCAACGACGCGCTCATCAACTGGCAGAGCCAGGCGTCGAACTACCTCGAGCTCTTGACCCGGGCGGTCAACCAGGCGCAGGACGCGCAGGCCTTCGTGACCGAGTACGCGGGCCACACCAAGCTGCCCGACAACTTCGAGCCGGCGGGGCGCTTCGGCAGCATCTCCGAGCTCTCCGCCCTCACCACCGCGAGCGCCTTCGCGAGGTATCTCGCCGAGCACGGCTACGGCAGGCCCGCGGCGGCGCCGAGCGCGGGCGCGGCCGGTAGCAGTGGCAGCGGCGGCACGGGCAGCGGGGGGCCGATCGGCCCGGGCGGGCGCCCCGGCGGCATCGGCGCGAGCTTCGGCAACGAGGTGCGCAGCGTGCTGCAGAAGTACGTGACCATGCCGAACGCCCTGCAGCGCATGAATGTCCAGCCGCAGCAGTTCTACGGCCAGCTCGACTACTACCTCGGGTCGTACCGGACGCAGAACCCCGAAGCCTTCCTGGGCTGGGAGGACCACATCGACGGCGCGATGGCCGCGATGGCCCTCGACACCCGGTTCGTGCAGCCGCTCAAGGAGGTCGCCGCGCTCCTGCGCGCGCACGGCTACCTCACGCGGCTTTTCACCACGCTCTCGCCCGAGGAGATGACCAAGGACCCGACGTTCGACTTCAACCCGGACCTGCCCGAGTACTCGAACGAGCACCGCGCGACGCTGACCATCACCTGCGAGCGTCCGCTGTTCAACCTGCCCGGTAGCCAGCCATCGCGCCGGCAGGCGCGCATCCTCGAGCTCAAGGACTCGGGCCGGCGGATGTTCGTCGGACCCGAGGAGTCGCCGAGCGTGTGGGTGGACCTCGAGCGGTCGGCCGACCTCGAGATCAAGCTGCCGCCGGACGAGCGCCTCGAGGCGATCCCGCTGACCGGCAAGCCGAGCGTCGAGAAGGACAACAAGACCGCCATCGACCACGCGATCCAGGTCCGAAACGAGCGCGTGCGCGCGAAGGACCCCGGCTTCGACTGGGGCAGCACGACCGGCTCGAAGACGTCCTCTGGCGGCTGCGCGACCGGAGGGTCGATGCCGAGCGGCGCGCTGCTCGTGCTGGTGCTCGCGGCGCTGGGCCGCCGCCGCCGTCGCTGACCGGTCAGAGCTCGATCTGCGCGCCCATCTCGACCACCCGGTTCGGCGGCAGCCCGAAGAACGCCGTCGCGGGCCGCGCGTTGCGCGACAGGAAACCGAACAGCTTCTTGCGCCAGCGCGCCAGGCCCCCGCCCGGTGTGGCGAGCAGCGTCTCGCGACCGAGGTAGAAGCTCGTGTCGTTCTCCTTGGTCTTGAGCCCGCTCTTGGCGCACTGCCGCAGGATCTCCGGCACGCTCGGCGTCTGCATGAAGCCGTAGTGCGCCGACACCTGCCAGAACCCGTAGCCGAGGTCGCGCACCTTGACGCGCTCGGCGGCCGGCACCTCGGGCACCCGATCGGTGAGCACGGACAGCAGGATGACCTGCTCGTGCAGGACCTTGTTGTGCTTGAAGTGGTGCAGCAGCACGACCGGCGTGCCCGCCGGGTTCGCGTTCAGGAAGACCGCCGTGCCCTTGACGCGGTACGGCTTGCTAAGGGCCACGTCGGCGAGGAACGCGTCGAGCGGCAACGAGGCCGCGCGCAGCCGCTCGCCGAGCAGGGCGCGTCCGCGCTTCCACGTGGTCATGATCGTGAACATGCCCACCCCCACGGCGATGGGCACCCAGCCGCCCTGGGTGATCTTGGCGACGTTGGCGCCGAGGAACGACAGGTCGAACGTCAGGAACATCGCCACCAGGGCGGCCGCCTGCCACTTGCGCCAGCCCCACCGCGATCGCGCCACCACGTAGAACAGGACGGAGGTGATGGCCATCGTGCCGGTCACGGCGATGCCGTAGGCGGCCGCGAGCGCGCTGGACTCGTGGAACGCGAGCACCAGTGCGACACAGGACACCATCAGCAGGTTGTTGATCTCGGGGACGTAGATCTGGCCCTCGGTGGTGCCCGAGGTGTGCACGATGGAGACGCGCGGCGAGTACCCGAGCTGCACCGCCTGCCGGGTCAAGGAGTAGGCCCCCGAGATCAGGGCCTGCGACGCCACCACGGCGGCCACCGTCGCGATCATGACCATCGCGTAGAGCGAGCCGCCGTGCACGAGCCCGTAGAAGGGGTTCTTGGCCGCCGCGGGGTTGTCGAGCAGGAGCGCGCCCTGGCCGAAGTAGTTGATGAGCAGCGCCGGGAACACGATCGCATACCAGGCGTAGCGGATGGCGCGCCGCCCGAAGTGCCCCATGTCGGCGTAGAGCGCCTCGCCGCCGGTCACGCACAGCACCACCGAGCCGAGCACCAGGAACCCGTGCCAGCCGTGCTGCGCGAAGAAGCGCACCGCGTGGACCGGGCTCAGCGCCACGAGCACATCCGGCCGCTCGACGATCTGCGGGATGCCGGCGAGCGCGATGGCGCCGAACCAGACCAGCGTCACCGGGCCGAACACGGCGCCGATGCCCGCGGTGCCGCGCCTTTGCACGAGGAAGAGCGCGATCAGGATGCCGCAGGTGATTGGCACGACGAAAGCCTTGAGGCTGGTGGTCGCGACCTCGAGGCCCTCGACCGCCGAGAGCACGGAGATCGCGGGCGTGATCATGCCGTCGCCGTAGAGCAGCGCCGCCCCGAAGAGCCCGAGCAGCAGCAGGAAACCCCGTCGTTTCGAGGGGCTGCCGTCTTCCGGCGGGACCACCAGCGCGAGCAGGGCCAAGACGCCGCCCTCCCCCTGGTTGTCCGCGTGCAGGACGAACACCAGGTACTTGAGGACGACGACCAGCGTGATGGACCAGAAGATGAGCGAGAGCAGCCCGAGCACGTTCTCGGGCGTCGGCTCGACGCCGTGCGGCGGGGTCACGCACTCCTTGAGCGCATACAGCGGCGACGTGCCGATGTCCCCATAGACGACGCCGAGGGCCGCGAGCCCCAGCTTGTACACCGACCCGCCGTGCGCATGGACCTCCTGCGGAGCAGTGGACTTGCGCGCGGGCGGCGCAGGGGGTGGGTGGCTCTTGGGCATCCAGGGCGAGAATCGCCAGAAGGGCGAGCCCAATCTAGCACCGGCGCAGCGCCTCGGTGACTGAATGCCAGTTCAGTCCTCAGCGCTGCGATCGCGCCCTGGCGGTCTCGAGGTCGACCACGAGCTCGGTGCGACCGTCGGCCGTGGGCTGTACCAGGCCCGAGCCCCACGGGTCGAACTCGAGGTCGCGCATGATGCGGCCGAACACCTCGCGCAGCGCACGCGCGCCCAGGCGGGGCTGCATCGCCGCCTGCTCGGCGATGTACGTCATGGCCTCATCGGTCACGCGCAGATCCAGGTCGTGACCCCGGAAGTACGCGAGCGCGCTCGCGTAGGGCGCGTCAGGCCCCTCCTTGAACACCGCCACGAGGTCCGCCGTGGACAGCTCGCGCAGCGTGACCACGGCAGAGAAGCGCGCGAGGAACTGCGGCACGATGCCGTAGGCGAACAGGTCTGCGTGCTGAAGGTGCCTGGCCAGCTTGAAGGACAGCAGGCGCTGCACGGAGCCATCGGCGCGCGGCACCATCTTGTAGACCTTCTGGCCTTCCACCTTGGAGACCCGCTCGAGCACCTGATCGTAGAGCTCGTCGAAGGCCCCGGCGGCGACGAACAGGATCCGGCTCGTCTCGACCATGACCGTCTCCGGGCCGTCCACCGTGTGGACCTGGAGCCTTTGCGTCTCGCCCTCCATGAGCGTGAGCAGGCTCTCCTGCGCGACGATGCCGGTCACGTTCGGGCGATCGCCGACGTGACTCCGGATCTTGTCGATCTCGTCGACGAACACGAGGCCATGCTCGACCGCGGCCTTGATGCGCGCGGCGCTCGCCTGCCCCCCGAGCTGCGCCCGCGCGGCGGCGGCGAGCCGTTCCAGCACCGCACCCGACTGCTGGCCGCGACCTGCCAGCTCGGCCAGCAAGTTCGCATTGAGCCGGACCACCGTCGCGTGGCCCGCCAGGCGAGGGTCGGCGCGCAGGAGCTCCTCGACCGCGCGCAGGATCGTCGTCTTGCCGGAGCCCGAGCCGCCGATCAGGAACAGGTTCGACGCCGCGTGACCCAGCAGATGCTTGGACACCGCCACCGCGACCTCGCGCAGCGCGGCGTCCTGTCCCACCACGCGCCTGCGCAGCGCCTCGAAGATCTCGGGCGGGGTGAGCGACCGCTCGGACATGCGACCATGGTACCCCTGCGGGCAGGTTGGCCGGGCCCTCTGCTTGCATCAAAAGGCGTCGGAACGAATCGACAAGGTGACACATGAAGCTTCCGCTGGAGCTCGAGTTCCGTGACACCGAATCCTCCCCCGCAGTCGAAGCAGCCATCCGCGAGCACGTTTCCCGCCTCGACGAGGTCTTCACCCGGATCACGCGCTGCCGCGTCGTGATCGAGTGTCCCCACAAGCACCACCACAAGGGCCGCATCTGGCATGTCCACCTGCTCCTGACCGTGCCAGGCCAGGAGCTCGTCATCGGGCGTGAGCCCGAGAACGATCACGCGCACGAGGACGTCTACGTCGCGCTACGAGACGCGTTCGAGAGCGCCCGGCGCGCGCTCGATGCCCACACGCGCAAGCGCCGCGGCGAGACGCGGGCCGCACGTCGCGCGTCCCAGTAGCCAGCGCCGCGCACGATCTGCGTGGTCCGCGCCGCTCCGGCCGGCTGCCCTGCTGGAACGATTCCTGCTGCGCAGGTTGGAAGGAGGCGACCCATGATGCGCGAGCTAGAAGGCAGTCTGGCCAAGACCGATCACTGGGTCGATGAGATCGCCACCCTGATGCGGTGGGACGAGCCACATCGCGCCTACCAGGTGCTCCGTGCGACCCTGCACGCGGTCCGGGATCGGCTCGACGTCGACCACGTGGCGGCCCTCGGCGCCCAGCTCCCGCTGGTGATCCGAGGCCTCTACTACGAGGGCTGGCACCCGAGCGGCAAGCCCTTCAAGGTGCGCGATCGTGGCGAGTTCCTGGGACTGGTCGCCTGCGAGTTCGACGCGGGCCGGGACGACCTCGAGAAGTCCGTGCGCGCCGTCCTGCGCGTCCTGGCCCGCCACGTCAGCCAGGGAGAGATCGAGCGGGTCCGGCACGTGCTGCCCAAGGCCATCGGCGAGCTGTGGCCCTTCTCGATGGGCGGCGAGGGGCAGGCTCACCACGACTAGTCCACGGCTACGTCCACGTTCACGATGTCTCCGAAATTGCGACCGGTCATTTGGCGCCTGTAGGTGTCACGCTCACGCGGGCTCGCGTGCGCTGCGAACGCATCGCCGGGCTCGCAAGTCTTTCGGGTTCGACCGGGGATGGAGGCAGGCCCGGCATCTTCGCGCGCGGTCTCGCGCTTGCCAATTGTGGTCACTACCTATGGAATCTCCGGCGTTTGACCCGAGCCGCGAATCGCGGCATGGATGGCGGCAGGCCCGATTTGTGGCCACGCTTTGGTCAGGCACATGCAGAAGACACGGGACGCAGCGTTCGCGGGCTCCAGGCGGAGCACGCCGATCCACGTCTTCGTGGCCGGCGGCGAGTGCCCGCTCGTGTGCGACGGTGTCGGCGCCTTGATCGCCAGGGAGCCGGGCTGGCGGGTGTCCTTGCTCGGAGAGCCCGCGGGCCGCTCGCCCTCCGGGCGCACGGTCCCGGGCGTCGCGCTCGTCGTCGCGGCTCCACCGGGACAGGTGTCGATGGAGCTCGTGTCGTCGCTCTCCCGACAGCAGCCCCCCCGCCCCGCCCTCGCGCTGTCGACGGTCGATGATCCCCGCTTCGTCGCCGACCTGCTCGGCCACGGAGCCCGCGGGTGCCTCGCGATCTCTTCCACCACCCAGGACCTCTTGCGGGCCCTTCGCGACGTGGCCGCAGGTCGCGCCTACCTCGATCGCTCGTTCGCGGCCGACGAGATGGAGCGTCGCGTCCGCGCGCAGCGCGCTGACGAGGACGCCTATGCGTCGCTGACGCCGCGCGAGCGCGAGGTCCTGCAGCTCGTGGCCGGCGGCCTGACCAACGACGACGTGGCGCTCCGGCTCGCCGTCAGCCGGCGCACCGTCGAGGCGCATCGCGCCCACGTCATGAACAAGCTCCGGCTGCGCGGGTCGATCGACCTGCTCCGCTATGCCCTCCGCCGGGGCGTCGTCTCGCTGGAATGACCCGATTTCAGAACGGCAGGATCGTCGGCGGCCGACCGTCCAGGATGTCCTCGGCGCGGATCTGAACCGCCTTCTTCGTGTGCGGGTGGGTGAGGATGTAGAAGCGCCCGCTCGCGACCGCGTCGAGCACCGCGCGGGCGACCTCGGCCGGCGCGATGCCGGCTTCGACGGCCTCTTCGACCGCGGCGCCCACCTTCGCCGCCACCCCGTCGACCCGCGACGCGTCGGTGCGCTCGGCCTTCGGCCGGTGGCGCTCCGACTCCGCGATGCGCGTCCGCACCCACGCCGGGCACAGCACCGACACCCCGATCGGGGCCCCCCGGACCGCGAGGTCCCCGTGGAGCGATTCCGAGAGCGTCACGACGCCGTGCTTGCTCACGTTGTACGGGCCGAGCCCCGGCGGCGAGATGAGGCCGGCGATGGACGCGGTGTTGACGACGTGGCCGGGCTCGCCCGCCTCCAGCATGCGGGGCACGAACGCCCGCACGCCATGGATGACGCCATACAGGTTGACGCCGAGCACCCACTCCCAGTCGGCCAGCGTGGCCTCCCACACCGGCTTTCCGAGCGCGACCCCCGCGTTGTTGACGAGCAGGTGGCAAGCGCCGAAGCGTGCATAGGTGGCCACGGCGAGCGCCTCGACCTCGGCCGCGCGCGACACGTCCGTCGGACACCCGAGCACCTCCGCCCCGGCGCGCTCGAGCTCCGCGCGAGACACTTCGAGCCGTCCCCGATCGACGTCCGCCAGCACGAGTCGCATGCCCGCTTCTGCACACCGTCCGGCGATCGCCCGCCCGATGCCATCGGCCGCACCGGTGACGACCGCGACCCTGCCTGCCAGCTCCTTCATCGGCTCTCTTGTGGGCGCGACCATCACGCGACCAGGTAGCCGCCGTCGACGGCCAGGCACGCGCCCGTCGTGTAGCTGGCCGCGGGCGAGACGAGGTAGAGCACGGCGCCGGCCATCTCGTCGGGCTGCGCGACGCGCCCCTGCGGGATGTGCTGGAGCGCGACCTGGAGGATGGCCGGGTTCTTGACGAGCGCCGCCGCGAACCGGGTGTCCGTGGCCCCGGGCAAGAGCGCATTGACGCGCACCTGGGTGGGCGCGCACTCCTTGGCGAACGCCTTGGTCATGGAGATCACCGCGGCCTTGGTGATCGAGTAGATGCCCTGGAACATCCCCGGGATCTCCCCGTTGATCGACGCCACGTTGACGATCGCGCCCCCGCCACCCCTGGCCATGAGCCTGGCACCCCGCGCGCTCATGAAGAAGTAGCCGCGGATGTTGATGTCCACGGTCTTCTGGAACGCAGCGAGGTCGGTCTCGACGATGGGCCCGAAGTAGGGGTTGGCGGCCGCGTTGTTGACGAGGATGTCGAGTCGGCCGTGCTTTTCCTCGATGGCCCGGAAGATGGCCTCGATCTGCTCCATCTCGCCGATGTGACAGGGCATCACCTCGGCCGATCCACCCGCGCCGGTGATCGCCGCGCACACCGGCTGGCAGCCGTCCGCCTTGCGCGAGGAGACGATGACGTGCGCTCCGTGCGCGGCCAGCGTGCGCGCGACCGCCTCACCGATGCCGCGGCTCGCGCCGGTCACGAGGGCGATCTTGCCCTTCAAGTCGAACAGGTCTGGATGGCTCATGCGCGCATTGTGCACCAGGGAGCCCTACCTCTTCTTCTTCGTCTTCTCCTTGCGCGTGATCTTGGCCAGGGTGCCGGACTCGACCAGCTCGCGCAGGCGGTCCTCCATCTCGCGGCCGAAGATGACGCGCACCGCCTCGTTGCCGGCGGGGCGCAGCGTCTGGAACAGGCCCACCAGGTCCTGCGCCTCGAGGTTCGCCCGGCGTGCGCGCTCGACGAACAGCGTCACCAGCTCGCCCACGGCCTTCGCGAAGTGCTTGCGCAGGATCACGCTCGCCTCCTTGCCGGTCTCGAGGTCGACGCCGCCCGCCTCGAGCCGCATCGCGACCACGAGCAGCGCGGGGCTCCGCACCAGGTACACGTCGCCGTGCCGGTCGACCAGGCGCGTGCGCACGAGGTCCGCGATGAGGCCCGGTCGGTTCGAGCCCGAAAGCTCGAAGAGCTCCTGCTCGGTCACGGTGCGCGCCTGATCATTGGCCCAGGGCACCTGCACCTGCTCCTCGACGCCGAGCCACTGCGCGAGGTCGAGCTCACCCTTG
Source organism: Myxococcales bacterium (assembly GCA_023248855.1). Lineage (GTDB taxonomy): Bacteria > Myxococcota_A > Polyangia > JAHFDS01 > JAHFDS01 > JAHFDS01. The sequence goes on along the minus strand of JAHFDS010000120.1, from coordinate 9,942 downwards.
TCGATCCGCTGCACGAGGTCGCGGATCGCGTCGATGCGCAGGCCGCGGTCCTGCAGCTGCGAGATGAGCTCGAGCCGCTCCTTGTGCGCCGGCCCGTAGAACGCGACGCGACCGCGGATCTCGGGCGGCTGGAGCGCGCCGCGCGACTGGTAGAAGCGGATCGTGCGGCTCGACACGCGCGACTCGGCCGCGAGCTCGTCGATCGTGTACTCGCCCCGCCCGGGTGTCTCGTCGGTCATCGCCCCGTGTTGTACCAGGGGCCCTGGCGTCGCATCGAGCGCCGCCGCGCTCATGCCATCTCGCGCAGGACTTGCCGCACGCCCCCCTGCCGCGACAGCGCGGCGATGTGCCCGAGGGCCTTTCCGAGCGTGCGCCCCCAGGTGTCGGTGCGGTACTCGATGCCGTGGCGCTCGCACAGCGCCCGCACCTCGGGCGCGATCTGCCGAAGACGCTGCGGCGGCAGCGTGGGGAACAGGTGGTGCTCGATCTGCCGGTCGAGCCCGCCGCACAGCACCGACACGACCCAGCTCACCTCGTAGTCGTTCGACGCCTCGATCTGCATCGCGTACCACTCGCCGCGGCTCTTCGGCCGGTGGCCGCGGTCGTAGCTCTTGGTCTCGGGGCCGACGTGGCCGCAGTAGATGGTCGCCGCCGAGTAGACGTCGCGCATCGTCTCCGCCATCCAGTTGCCGAGCAGCACCTTCCAGAACATCGGCCCGGCCAGCGCGGGGAAGAAGACGTAGTTCCAGAAGTAGTACGGCACGTACTTGCGCAGCGCCGCGCGCCACGCGCCACGGACGCTGGCCGGCGAGCGATCCTTGAGGAAGTCCATGCGCTCGGGCAGGCCATTGTCGTGATAGGCGTCGGAGAGCCCGGTGAAGTGCAGGTTCATCAGGAACGCGAAGTTCGGGAACAGCACGAACAGCGAGAACGGAAGGCCAATGCGGTTGATGCGGTGATACGGCGTCTTGTCGGTCAGGCGCACCGGGCCGAAGTGGATGTCGGGATCGCGGCCGGCGACGTTGGTGTTGCCGTGGTGGCGCAGGTTGTGGCCGTTTCTCCACGAGGCCTCGTCGATCGGCGTGTCCCAGCGGAACGTCTCGGACTCGAAGCCCTTGGCGCCTGGCAGGCCATCGTAGGCACCGTGCAGCGCCGTGTGGCCGATCTCCGTGGCCTCGAGCTGCTTGTGCAGCCAGAGCGCGGTGACGCCGGCCAGGAACGTGACGGGCTCGGGGCTGACATGGATGAGCACCCGGCCGGTGGCCTCGAACACTCGAGAGAGCGCCCGCATCGCGCGCACGTAGCGCACGTCCTTGGCGCCGACCTCGGCGGTGATGCGCGCCTTGAGCGCGTCGAGATCGTCGCCGAGCGCGCGGAAGCGCTCGGCGTCGGCCCTTGGGGCCTTGGGGGGCGTTGGGCCCGGCACGGAGCCCGCGGGGGCCACAGAAGCTTCGAGGTGCATCGCTCCCTCCTGGGAGTGGCAGCCGGGATGTGCCGCGGAACGCGACGCGACCCCTGCATGCGTTGATGCACCATCTATAACTGTTACATCAATCGCTGTCAAGAAAATGCGACAGCATTCAGTGTAACAGTCGCTCGAGCTGATCTCAGGCGCGGCCGAGGCCGACGCCGCCGAGGTAGAGCTCGATCACGCCGCGCATGACGATCGAAAGCGGCGGCTGGCCGGTGGCGGCCCAGGACATGAGCGCCGCGAACACGTCCAGCAGGAACACGTCCGCCAGCATCTGCGCCGGCAGCGGCGAGCGCAGCGCGCCGGCCGCGAGGGCGCGCTCGACGTGCTGGACCAGCTCGAGCCGCAAGGGCTCGTGATCGCGCTCGCCCGCGACCTGTGCGATGCGTCGGATGCCGACCGCACCTGCGTGCGGCAGGAGCTCGCGGTGACCGCCCCACACCTCGGCGAATCCCTCCGTGGTCGCGACCAGGACCTCCAGAAGCGGCCGGTCCGCGACCGCCGCCATGCGGCCGACGATGTGCCGCTCGCCACGCCGCACCGCCTCGAGCAGCACGTCCTCCTTGCTCGGAAAGTGGAAGTAGAAAGTCCCGCGCGCCACGCTCGCGGCGGTCACGATGTCCTCGACGCTGACCGCCTCGTAACCGCGCTCGGAGAAGAGCTGCATCGCGCGCGCGAACAGCGCTTGCCGGGTGCTCTCCTTCTGCTGCGCACGGCGCGAGGACACGCGCCATGATACAGCCTGCGTCACGTCACGACGGCGTCGTCGGGTGGCCGAAAAGTGTCGCGTCGATGAACGGGCTCATGGCGCCGTGCCTCCGACGGGGGACTGCTGACCGGTGGCGGCCCGCGCGCCGCGATCCTCGGTGTAGTCGACCAGGCGGGGCGGGCCTTCCGCAGCGCCGAGCGGGGCGCCCTTGCCGCCAAAGACGTCCACGCCGTAACGGCGATCGGTGCGCCGCCAGGTGCCGAACACGCGGTCCCACAGGCCCAGCGTCTGGCCGTAGTTCACGTGGAAGTAGACGTGGTGGTCGTCGTGGAACTGCGCCGGCGGCTGGAACGACACCCAGCTCCGCGTGCGCACGCCCGAGTGATCCACGAGCGCCACGAAGTTCTGGTAGACGAGGACGAAGATGACGCCCGCGACGTGCACGGGCACGAAAAGGAGCGGGACCACCATGATGCCCTGGTAGAGGAAGAACTCCGCCGGGTGCATGGCCCCCGCCGTGAACGCGGTCGGGCTCGTGTAGCGGTGGTGCCAGCGGTGGATCCACCGGAACGCGAGCGGCCGGTGCAGGAGGCGATGCGCCCAGTAGAGCGCGCAGTCGGTCGCAAGGAAGTAGGCAAGCGTGAGCGCGATCGCGCCCGGGATCGCGGCAAGGCGCGTGTCGAACGAGATCGCCGAGAGCTTGCCCTCGGCGACGCGCCACGCGAACACGCCCGACACCAGCGAGCCGGCGATCATGTTGAGCGTGCCCAGGACGAATTCGTGCCTCCGCATGCGTGCCGGCGCGAAGCGCCGCGGCTGACACTTCCACGCCTCCGGCTCGTGCCTCCGTCTGCGGTAGTACACGAGCTCGAAGAAGGCCCCGATGCCGAAGTACATGCCGAGCCCACCGGCCACTGCCATCGCCACGTAGCTGACCAAGGACATTGTTCGCCTCCTCGCTCCGAGCCGTATCCTCGGCAACTCGATGACGAATGTCAATGACGATCGTCAGCTACTGGCCGACGGACACGATCGCCTCCACGAGCGGGTAGTCCGTGCCGGCCCACAGGTGGGCGAAGCGATGGCCGGTGCCCATGCGTAGCCACGCCGGATCCAGGCCGAGGTGCGCCTTGCCGTCGGCTCCGCTGGTCGCCGTCACCGCGCCGGCGGGAAAGTAGTGGTCGTAGAACACGGTCAGGCCGACCGTGGCGCTCGGCTGCGGTTTGCCCGTGGAGTCCCTGGCCACCACGTCGAAGCCGCCTCCCGGCGACAGCGCGAGCTCGAGCTGCCACAGCTTCGGATCGCGCACCGTGAACGCCGCGGGCTCGGCGGCATCGAGCTCGTCGAGGGCTTTTTCGAAGCGCTCGGCCGCCTCCGCGAGCACCGCGAGGTCGACCTTGTCGGGCGTGTCCGCCGTGGTGTGGTAGTAGGCGGTGTCGACCACCGTGCTCGCCGTCGGGATGCCGACCCGGTACGCGCCCTGGATGTCGGTCGGGATGATGCCGCCGAAGAACGAGGGCACGACCTCGAGACCCACGTAGAACGAGTAGGTGCGATTGAGCAGCGCGTCCTCGAGCGCCCTCTCGAGCACGGGGGTGTTCGAGTGGCCGAGCGCCTGCAGCGAGGCGTCCTTCGACGACGGCATCTCGAAGTTCAGGATCGCGAGCACCGGCTCGGGCGTGACCACCGTGTGCTGGCGAACGAAGCTGTAGCCGCCGTAGAGCCCGACCTCCTCGCCGTCCCAGGCCACGAACACGAGGTCGTAGCGCGGCCGCTCGCCCTTCCTCGCCCGCAGCTCCGCCAGCGCGAGCAGCGCGGCGACGCCGCTCGTGTTGTCCACCGAGCCGACGAACCAGGTATCGAAGTGCGCGCCAAGCACCAGCTGACCGCGGTTGCCCTCGCGACCGCGGATGCGTCCGACGACGTTGCCGCCGCTCGCGGGCGTGCCCACCACGCGGGTCTGGATGTGGGCGCTCACGGGCAGGTTCATGGCGAGCGCGCGCATCACGGCCTCGCCATCCTCCGAGCCGATCGTGATGGCCGGGATGGGCCCGACCGCCTCCCACGCGCGCCTTACCGAGCCGACTTGCCGGAGGTTGTCGGGCGCCTGCGAGATGTACAGCATGGCGAGCGCGCCGGCCCTGGCCACGTTTTCGTACTGGGTCGAACGATGCAGCGAGGGGTTTCGCTGCACGAGCGCGATCTTGTCGCGAACGTCCACGCCACCGAGCCCGCCCACCGCCGCGCCCACGAACACCACGGCCGCCTCGACGTCGCCCCCGCCGGAGCCCTCGAAGACGTCGAATCCGACCGGCGCCGGAGGCGAGAAGCCGGTCTTGAGCAGCACCGTCGCCGCCTCGACGTCGTGCCGCGGGAACTGGAAGTCTTCCGTATGCACGTCCTCGAGGCCGAGCTCGCGAAAGCGCGCGACGAGGTAGTCCTGGGCCTGCTTGCCCCCGGGCGTGCCGACGCGCTTCTGGCCGAAAGCGGCCAGCTCTTCGAGCGTGCGCATGAGCGCAGCCGCGGCCGTCGGGGACGGGGCCGTGCCGCCGCCTCCACCCGCCCCGGCGCCACCTGCGCCCCCGGCGCCGCCGCCCCCGCCGGGGTAGCGCGCGACCTCACCGCAAGCCAGGGCGAGGAGCGACAGGCAGGCGACGCGCGACATCACCCGATTGTAGGCGGAGGCCTCGGCGAGCGACACCCGCCGCCGCTTGGGCGGTGGTCAGGGCTGCCAATCGACCCAGGCGGGCAGCTGGCCGGCCTGGTAAGGGTGCCCTCCGTTGGGTGGATGGATCTGGAAGTTGCCGCCTGTGAAGGGGGCACCGACCTTGTAGATCACCGTGCCTGACTGCATGGCGCCGTCGAGCTTGCGCACCGTGAGGTAGTACTCGTCCGCCACCGGATCCGACGGCCCGTGGGAGGCGTTGCCCCCCGCGTTGAGGTTGCCCGGCTCCCCGTGGTCCTCGGCCATGATGTCGAACCAGAAACCGTCGCTCCATCCGCCGGCGGCCTGGTCGAACCAGCGCGCCGGCCCCCCGTAGTAGGCCTGGTTGATCTTGAAGTCGTGGCGCGGCCCGTTCGGATGCCCGGGGCCCGGCTCGTCCACTTGCCGGCACACCAGGTAGGACACCTGGCCGTGCATCTTGTGGCCCGTACCGTGATCGACGTGCTGCCACTGGCCGCGGATGCGGCCGTCCTTCATCGACATGCCGTTGCCGCCGAAGGTGTCCTTGCCGTCGCTCGAGTCGACGAAGCCGCCGCCGGTGACCCAGCACCCCCCTGTCGCGGGGGGCTGCGTGCCCGAGCAGACGTCGTCAGGACCGGTATTCACGCAGGACGGTACACAGTACTGGACGCCAGTGCAGTCAGTGACGATGGCGACCTGATCATCGGCCACCAGATCCTGCCAGCCCTGGTCCTGGGACTTCGCGGAGCCGTCACCGCCACAGCCCTGCAGGACGGCGACGACGAGAAGCGGTGCGAGCGAGTTGCGCATCTGGATTCCTCCTGCCCAGGGAGCCTTCCACGATGCATACCAAATAGTTCTAGATCAGATATACTTCGTATACGTGTCGAATACATGGAAGGACGCGGGCTTGAAGCGAGACATCGCCATCAGCATCAACAAATTCAGTCATATCAATGACAATAGGCTGGGACTCCGGACCCCAGGACGGGGCCCCAGACCCCGGGTGTATTCTTGGTATCCGTATTCCAAGCGAATACGAAAAGCCCCTTCGAGGGCTTGTCATCGGACCCTGGAAACGGCAGGGTTGGAGCATGACGACACGCAAGGAGTCGACCATGAGCCCCTCGCCGATCCGCACCCTCGGATGGACCGTGCTGGCGTTCGGCCTCGTCGCTGGTTGCGGCGGCGACAGCAGCCAGGGACGCGCGCAGGTGCGCCTCGACCTCTCCGTGAGCCAGCCCTCGGCGCTCACCCAGCAGCCGGTGGGAAAGGGGCCCGTCTTGGCCACCCTCACCGACGGCACCAACACGCTGGTGGTGAACCGCGCTCGCTTGCTCGCCAAGCAGGTTCAGGTCTACGGACCCGGCCACCCGGCCTCGGAGGCCGATGGCATCACGGACGCGCCCGATCACGCTGCGCTGGTCGCCGGCTCGGTGCCCGAGAACGTGCTCCTCGACGGCGCGGGCGGCGCGGGCGGCGCGGGCGGCGCGGGCGACGACGACGACGGGGATGAGCACGACGGCTATCACTTCAAGGCCGGCGCGACCGTGATCGAGCTCGACCTGACCGGCATGCCGAGCAACCTGACGGTCGCCGGCATCGTGACCGGCACCTACGACCACCTCGCCATCCACTTCCACAAGATCAACCCGAAGGCGCCGGCGGAGGCGCAGGCCATCGCCGCAGCGCCGGACGTGTTCGCCGACTTCGTGACGGGCGGCAACTACAACATCGTCATCGACGGCACGTGGAACGGCGCGCCCTTCCGCTATCGCTCGTCCAACTCGATGAACGGCTTCTATCCCATCGCCCCGGCGCTGGTGCTGACCGCAACCGCGACCACCACGACGCTGACCGTGCGGTTCGACCTCGCGAAGTGGTTCCTCGGGCAGCGCGGCAACAACCGCAACCAGCTGCTCGATCCGAACGACGCGAAGAACGACAAGGAGATCGGGCACAGCATCGCGGCCTCGATCCGGGCGAGCCACTAGTGCCGCTCGTCAGAAGTTTGACCGGAGTAGTCGTGGAGAGAAATCGTCGAACGCCCGGTGTGCGGCACTCGCGAGCGCAGAGCGCGAGCAAGCGAGACACCTAGTGCAGTCCGTGATTCCAGTGAGGTCAGCGGCCTCGACGAGCGGCCCTAGGTGTTGTCTTGCGCACGCTCCGCGTGCGCGAGTGCTGCGGCCAGCTGGCAGGCGAAGGCTGCTCCGAGCTCAAATGCCGTCCAACTATTGGCGGGCAGCACTAGTGGCGAGTGGCCGGCTCGGAAGCCGTCCACCAGGAAGGGCACGCTGCCCTTCCCCCGCCCGGGCACAGCCCGGTCGGGCCCCCCAACCTGCGTCTTCGCTCGCTCCGCTCGCTACGCCCTTGCGCCTCGCCGCGCTCGGCTCGCACGCGCCGCCGAATCACCACGTCGCGGTCGGAGCACTGGCAATGGTCGTTCGTATTCCGACAGGAAGGCACTAGCGCGGTGGACCGCGAGCGCCCCAGCATCTTCGAGTACCTGGACTACCGGCTCTTCCTGCGGGAGATCTACCAGTACGAGAAGGCGCGGCGCCCTCAGTTCTCGTTTCGATTCTTCTCGCGCCAGGCCGGCTTCTCCTCGCCCAACTTCCTCAAGCTCGTGATGGACGGCCAGAGAAACCTCGGCAAGGACAGTGTCGAGCGCTTCTGCAAGGCGCTGCACCTCGGGGCCGAGGAGGCTCGCTTCTTCGGGGATCTGGTCGCCCTCAACCAGGCGGCGAGCAACGACGAGGCCAACCGCGCCTTCGAGCGCGTGTCGCAGAGCCGGCGCTTCCAGAAGGCCCGCAAGATCGATGGCGGGATGTTCGAGTACCTCTCGAACTGGTACTACCCGGCCATCCGCGAGCTCGCTGGGCGCAGCGATTTCCGCGACGAGCCGGCCTGGATCGCGCGGCAGCTCGTGCCCCGGATCACCACGGCCGAGGCCAAGACGGCGCTCAAGCTCCTGTTCGAGCTGGGGCTCCTCGTGCGGGGGGAGGAGGGTCGCGTCGTGCGCGGTGATCCGAGCCTGACCACAGGTCACGAGGTACAGTCAATCGCGGTCGTGAACTACCATCGACAGATGCTCGAGCGCGCCGCGGGCTCGATGGAGCTCGTGCGGCGGGAGCAGCGCGACGTCAGCGCGCTCACCGTGTGCATCTCGGCGGGGACGGTGACCGAGCTCAAGGAGCGCATCCATCGCTTTCGCGACGAGCTGCTCGAGCGATGCGATGCCGATCCGAAGGGGCACGCCGTCTACCAGCTCAACATCCAGCTATTCCCGCTCTCGCAGCCGGAGGAGGAACCGTCGTGAAGTCGAGTCATGTGCTCTGGACGCTACTGTGCATGGGCGCCTGCGGCGGAGATCAGGTCGGGACCTCCGTGGGCAACCCCCCGAGGACGACGCTCGATCTGGTCGCCTACGACGGCAGCGCCGGCGCCAAGCATGGCCAGGCGGCCGGCGTGACGCTCGACAAGGCCCTGCTCGTGGTGGACCGCATCCGCTTGCGCGACGCGGCCAACTGCGAGGGCGACGACCGGGTGCAGATCGCGGGGCCGCTCGTCGCCGATCTACTCGGCGGCGGTGTGCTGCCCGCACCGGCGCCCTTGCCGCTCACGGGCCGCAAGTTCTGCCGCTTCGAGATGCGGTGGAAGCAGCTGACCCCCGCCGACACCTTGCCCGCGGGCGCGGACCCTGCCCTGGCCGGGCTCTCGATGCTGGTCGAGGGGCGCACCGCGTCGGGCAAGCGATTCATCATCCGCGGGGAGTTCCTCGAGGACTTCCGGCTGGACGCGCGCGGCGGGGCGTTCGAGCTGCGGGCGGCGACGGAGTCGCTGTTCGTGGCCTTCGACTACGCCGGCTGGATCGACGCGGCCGCGGTCGAGGCCGGCGCGGGCGATCCGGTCGTGATCTCGAAGAACGACAACAAGACCATCTACATGTCCTTCCGGGACGCGGTGCAGCGCTCGGCACGGCTGTTCCGCGACGCGGATGGAGACGGCGCGCTCGGTGCGGGGGAGCACAAGGACGCGTCGGCCCTGGCCGGAGGAGGTACGTGAAGCGCTGCCGCTGGGTGATCTTCTCGCTGCTCGCGTTCGCTTGTAGCAGCGAAACACCTGGCGCGGGGGCCGGGGGCACCGGTGTGGGGGGCACCGGTGCGGGGGGCACCGGTGCGGGGGGCACCGGTGCGGGGGGCACCGGTGCCGGAGGGCTCGCAGGCCCGGGCGTGACCGACGGCCCACGGATCGACGGGCCGCGCCACGATGGGCCGTTCTTCCCGCCGGACGCGCCGATCGTGCGCAACGACGCCGGGGTGTATCTGTGCACGGATGCGCTCGGGCAGAGGCCGTGCGCCTGCAATGACGGCGTCGACAATGACATGGACGGCAAGATCGATTCTGTCGATCCGGATTGCAGTCAGCCCTGGGACGACACGGAGAACCCGACCGTCTTCGGCACCACACAATGCACCGACGGCATCGACAACGATGGCGACGGCAGGATCGACGGCGCCGACCCGGAATGCGTCTCTTCGCTCGACAATGACGAGAGCTCGTTTGCGACGGGCATTCCGGGCGACAATCGCGACGCCTGCAAGCAGGATTGTTTCTTCGATGGCGACTCCGGCGCCGGAAATGACGGCTGCAACTGGGACCTGCATTGCGACATGGATGGGGGCCTGGTCGGCTGCCCCTACCGGCCGAGCCCGCGGTGCAGCGATCCGCAGAACGCGACCTGCCAGCGCTTCTGCCTGCAGTTCACGCCAAACGGCTGCGACTGCTTCGGCTGCTGCACCATCTTCGACCCCCAAGGGGTGCCGCACGACGTGCGCCTGAGCTCGATGTGCAGCGTCGCGCGGGTCAACGACCGGGCGGCCTGCCCACCGTGCGCGAAGGTGCCGTCGTGCGACAATCCGTGCGGACGCTGCGAGCTCTGCCTCGGACGCGATCCCGCCTCGCTGCCGGCCGACTGCGGATCCGGCAGCGGCTCGGGCGGCTCCGGCGGCGCGGCCGGCGGGGGCATGGGCTCCGGCGGCTCCGGCGGCGCGGCCGGCGGGGGCATGGGCTCGG